>NZ_JARXYR010000002.1:3074961-3384955 GCF_029893635.1 Variovorax sp. TBS-050B
CGGCCCGATGCCGTCGGGCCTCTCGAACGGCGAGAAGTCGAAGGTGCGCGAGCAGGCGGCCCAGGGCCTCGTCGGGCGGCAGGGCCTGCTCGAGGCCGAGATGGCGGCCTACCACACGCTCGGCACCTGCACCTTCTACGGCACCGCCAACAGCAACCAGATGCTGCTGGAGGCCATGGGCCTGCATGTGCCCGGCAGCGCCTTCATCCAGCCCGGCGAGGCGATGCGCGAGACGCTCACGCGCGAGGCGGTGCGCACGGTGCTCGGCAAGGCGGGCGGGGTCGCGCCCGACGCCGCGCCGGGCGTGGCGGCCTGGTCCTGCCCGCCGATCGGCGAGATCGTCGACGAGCGCTGCATCGTCAACGCGATGGCGGCGCTGCTCGCCACGGGCGGCTCGACCAACCACCTGATCCACTGGGTCGCCGTGGCGCGTTCGGCCGGCATCGTGATCGACTGGGACGACTTCTCGCAGCTCTCCGACATCGTGCCGCTGCTCACGCGCGTCTATCCCAACGGCAGCGCCGACGTGAACGCCTTCCAGGCCGCGGGCGGCCCGGGCTTCGTGATCGGCGAGCTGCTCGACGCGGGTCTCATGCATGCCGACGTGCTGACCGTGCGCGCCGGCGGCATCCGCGAGTTCGCAGCCATTCCCTCGCTCGAAGGCGAAGGGCGGCTCGTCTGGCATGCCGCTGCGCCCTCGAAGGACGAGAGCATCGCGCGGCCGGCCGGCAATCCCTTCAGCGCCACGGGCGGCCTCAAGCTGCTCAACGGCAACCTCGGGCGCAGCGTGATCAAGGTGTCTTCGGTGCCCGACGACCGCCACGTGATCGAAGCGCCCGCGCGCGTCTTCGACTCGCAGGCCGCGCTGCAGAAGGCCTTCACCGCGGGCGAGCTCGAGCGTGACGTGGTCTGCGTGGTGCGCTGGCAGGGCCCGCAGGCCAACGGCATGCCCGAGCTGCACAAGCTCACGCCGCCGCTGTCGGTGCTGCAGGGCAAGGGCTTCCGCGTCGCGCTGGTCACCGACGGCCGCATGAGCGGCGCCTCGGGCAAGGTGCCCGCGGCAATCCACGTCTCGCCCGAGGCCGCGGTCGGCGGCCCGCTCGCCAAGGTGCGCGACGGCGACGTGATCCGGCTCGACGCCGTGGCGGGCACGCTCCGGGTGCTGGTGCCCGACGACGAATGGGCCGAGCGCGAGACCGCGACCCTGCCCGAGGCCCAGCGCATCGCCGACGGCCACGGGCTCGGACGCGAACTGTTCGCCGGCATGCGGCGCAATGCATTGACTGCAGAAGAAGGAGCCTGCACATGGCTATGACGAACCCACTCACCGCGCTCCAAGTGATGCGCGACGCGCCGGTGATCCCGGTGATCGTGCTGCACGACGTGAAGCACGCGGTCCCGCTTGCACGCGCCCTCGTGGCCGGCGGCATCCGCATGCTCGAGGTCACGCTGCGCACGCCGCAGGCGCTCGAATGCATCGAGGCGATCGCGAAGGAGGTGCCCGAGGCCGTGGCCGGTGCCGGCACCATCCGCAGCGCGGCCGATGCGCAGGCCTCGGCGCTGGCGGGCGCGAAGTTCGGCGTGAGCCCGGGCTACACGCGCGCCGTCGGCAAGGCCTGCCACGACCTCGGCCTGCCGCTGCTGCCGGGCGTGGCAACGGGCAGCGAGATCATGACCGCACAGGAAGACGGCTACACCGAACTGAAGTTCTTCCCCGCCATGCAGGCCGGCGGCCTGCCGATGCTCAAGGCCTGGCAGGGGCCGTTCGGCGACGTCACCTTCTGCCCGACGGGCGGCATCCATGCGGGCAACGCGGCCGAGTTCCTCGCGCTGTCGAACGTGGCCTGCGTGGGCGGTTCGTGGATCGTGCCGACCGACGCGATCCGCGACGGCGACTGGGCGCAGATCGAGCAGCTGGCACGCGCCGCGAGCCAGCTGCCGCGCTGACCATGCGCGCGGCACCGTTCGATGCGAGCGACCTCCGGGTCATCGCGTTCGACGTGTTCGGCACCGTGGTCGACTGGCACAGCGGCATCAGCGCCGAGGTGGCGCAAGCCCTGCCGGGCGTCGACGGCGCGAGCTTCGCGCTCGCGTGGCGCGCCGGCTACCAGCCAGCGATGAAGGCGGTGATGGAACGCATCGCGGCGGGCGAGGGCGGCTTCACGCTGCTCGACGAACTGCACCTGAGCATGCTCGACCACGTGCTGCAGGACTTCGGTCTCAGCGACCGGCTCGACATGGCCGCGCGCCGCCACCTGAGCCGCGCCTGGCACCGCCTGCCCGCATGGCCCGACGCGGT
This sequence comes from Variovorax sp. TBS-050B, assembly GCF_029893635.1. NCBI lineage: Bacteria > Pseudomonadati > Pseudomonadota > Betaproteobacteria > Burkholderiales > Comamonadaceae > Variovorax > Variovorax sp. TBS-050B. Next base: position 3,077,261 of record NZ_JARXYR010000002.1, read on the forward strand.
GGAAGGGCTCACGCGGCTCAAGAGGAAGTTCACCATCTGCACGCTGTCGAACGGCAACATCGGCCTGCTGACCGAGATGGCCAAGCGCGCTGGCCTGCCCTGGGACTGCGTGCTCTCGGCCGAGGTGTTCAAGGCCTACAAGCCCGACCCGCGCACCTACCTCGGCGTGGCCGGCGTGTTCGATGCCACGCCCGGACAGGTGATGCTCGCGGCCGCGCACCACGACGACCTGGCCGCCGCGCGCGTGTGCGGCCTCAAGACCGCCTACATCGAACGCCCGTTCGAGCACGGCCGCGCACAGCCGAAGGACGTGTCGCCGAATCCCGAGAACAGCCTGCACGCGCGGGACATCGGCGAACTGGCCGATCTGCTGGGCTGCTGAGGGCCGCTGCCGCGCGTGCGCGGCACTTCTCTCAACGCAGGCCGCCGCCCGCCGCGCCCTCGTCGCGCTGGATCAGCTCGACCTTGTAGCCGTCCGGGTCCGTCACGAACGCGATCACCGTCGTGCCGCCCTTCACCGGCCCGGCCTCGCGCGTGACGTTGCCGCCCGACGCCTTGATCTTCTCGCAGGCCGCGTAGGCATCGGGCACGCCGAGTGCGATGTGGCCGTAGGCGGTGCCGAGCTCGTAGCTCTCGGTGCCCCAGTTGTAGGTGAGCTCGATCTCGGCCTGGTCCGGGTTGCCGTTGCCGTAGCCGACGAAGGCGAGGCTGTACTTGTACTCGGGGTTTTCCGAAGTGCGCAGCAGGTTCATGCCGAGCACCTTGGTGTAGAAGTCGATGGAGCGCTGGAGGTTGCCGACGCGCAGCATGGTGTGGAGAAGTCGCATCTCGTGGGGCCTGTGATCGTGGGGGAAGAAAGAACCTATTTTCGTTCCTCGGCCAGCGTCAGCAAGTGCGCCTCGTGCTTGCGCAGGAACTCGCGCAGGTGCTGCGGGTATTCGGGCACGACCGCGCCGCGCACGCTGGGCCGCTCGGCGAGTGCGCGCCGCCATGCGTTCACCTTGGGCAAGGCATCGAAGATGTGGGAATCGCTGATCTGGTCGAACAGCTCGAAGTAGCGGAAGACCGGCGCGAACACCGCATCGACGAGGCTGAAATCGGCGCCCGCGAAATAGGGGCCGGCGCCGAGCGCGGCTTCGACGCGCTCGAACTTGGCCGCGAGCGCGGCGCGCTTCTGCGCGAACACCTCGGCGTCGCGCGTGGTCTCGTAGCCCCAGAGGTCGCCGAGGATCGCGGAGCCGAATTCCATCCACGCGCGGTGCTCGGCGCGGGTGAGCGGGTCTTCGGGGTGGAGCCGCGGGCCCGGCTGCGTTTCCTCGAGGTACTCGCAGATCACGTTGCTCTCGAACAGCACGGCTTCGCTGCCGTCGGGCCGCGCCAGGCGCAGCAGCGGCACCTTGCCGAGCGGCGAGATGTCGAGGAACCATTGGGGCTTGTCCGCGAGGTCGATCACCACGCGTTCGAAGGGCACGTTCTTCTCGGCCAGCGCGATCGCGGCGCGCTGGACGTAGGGGCACAGCAGGTGGCTGACGAGGGTGAGCGATGGGGTCGGCATGGTGTCGTGGCGAAGGAATGAACAGGCGGCCGATTCTTCCGGCGCCGAACAACCTTTTCCCGAAAAGCCCATTCGCCGAACGGGCCGCTTGTGCTAGGCGCGCGTCAAACGGCGCCCCGCTCGAGCCAGTGCGTGATGCGCCCGCCGTGCATCACGCCGGTGCGGTCGGCCATCGCATGCGCTTCGGCCTCGTTGTGGGTGACGAGGATCGCGGTCTGCCCCGCGCGCTGGAGGATGCCGCGCACCTCCTGCGTCAGGCGCTCGCGCGTGCGGCCGTCGAGGTTCGAGAACGGCTCGTCGAGCAGCAGCAGCGCGGGCGAGGGCGCGAGCGCACGTGCCAGCGCGATGCGCTGCTGCTGGCCGCCCGAGAGCTCGTGCGGAAAGCGCTCGCCCGCGTCGGCCAGACCCACGAGCGCGAGCATCTCGGCCACGCGCGCCTGCTGCTCGGTGCGCGGCAGGCGCCGCAGCCCGAAGGCCACGTTGCGGCCGGCCGACAGATGCGGGAACAGCGCGTACTCCTGGAACATCATGCCCACGTGACGCTCCTCGGGCGGCAGGTGCCGTTCGGTCGAGGACAGCAGCACCTCGCCGAGCCGGATGCTGCCCGCGCGCAGCGGCTCGAAGCCCGCGATCGCGCGCAGCACCGTAGTCTTGCCGCAGCCCGAGGGGCCGAACAGGCAGGCGATCTCGCCCGCGGGCAGCGTGAGCGAGAAGTCGCTCACCACGGTGTGCAGGCGGCCGCGCGGCGTGTCGTAGCCGAGCGTGATCGCATCGATGAAGAGGGGAACGCTCATGTCTTGTCGGTCGGCGGCAGCGCCGAGGGCGTGCCGAGTTGATGGCGCGCCAGCAGCACCACGGGCAGCAGGCCCGCGGCCACGATCGCGAGCGCGGCGATCGCGCCTTCCTCGTAGGTGCCGCGTGCGGCCTCCGCGTAGAGCCAGGTGGCCAGCGTGTCGAAATTGGCGGGGCGCAGCAGCAGCGTCGCGGGCAGTTCCTTCATCGCGTCGACGAACACCAGCAGCGCGCCGGTGGCGATGGCGGGCTGCAGCAGCGGCAGGTGCACGCGCCGCAGCGTGCCGCCGGTGGTCTCGCCGAGCAGGCGCGCGGCCTGCTCGATGGCGGGCGGAATGCGCGCGAGCCCGGCCTCGATGCCGCCCACCGGCATCGCGAGAAAGCGGATCGCGCAGGCCACCACCAGCACCACGCCCGCCGCCATCAGCGGCAGGCCCTGCAGGCCGAGCAGCCCCGCGAGCGCCGCGTCGAAGGCGAGCGCCGGCGTGAGCAGGCCGATCGCCAGCACCGTGCCCGGCAGCGCATAGCCCAGCGAGGCCAGCCGCGCCTGCCAGCGTGCGCGGTTGGGATGGCTGCCCTGGCTGCGCGTGGCCCAGGCGACCACGAGGCCGGCCGCCACGGCGACCACCGTCACACCGGCCGCGAGCGTGATCGTGTTGCCGAGGCTCGCGAGCAGACCGTGCGAGATGCCGCCGCCCTGGCGCAGCCGCTTGGCGCTTTCCCAGAGCAGGTAGAGCGCCGGCGCGACGAAGCCGAGGATCACAGGCAGCGAAGCGGCCACGGTCGCGAGCCAGCCGGCGGCGCCGTGCAGCCGCCGCGGCTGCATCGCGCGCATGCGCTGTGCCGAGCCGAAGCGCTGGTGCCGGCGGCCGTTGCGTTCGAGCCAGACCAGCGCCACCACCACGACCAGCATGGCGCAGGCGATCTGGGCCGCGCCCGCGAGGTCGGAGCGCGTGATCCAGGTGGTGTAGACCGCCACCGTCAGCGTGTTCACGCCGAGGAATTCGGAGGCGCCGATGTCGTTGAGCGTTTCGAGCAGCGCCAGGCTTAGGCCCACCGCGAGCGCGGGCCGCGCGAGCGGCAGCGCCACGCGGAAGAACGCCCCCCGGCCGCTTTCACCGAGCGTGCGCGCGGCCTCCAGCAGATGCGCGGGCTGCGTCATGAACATCGCGCGCGCGGTCATGTAGACGTAGGGATACAGCACGAAGCCGAGCACGAAGATCGCGCCCGCCATCGAGCGCAGGTCGGGCAGGCGGAACTGCCGCGGACTGTCGAAGCCCAGCATCCAGCGGATCGCGCCCTGCACCGGGCCGATCGGATGCAGCAGGTCGAGGTAGGCGAAGGCGACGATGTAGGTCGGCATCGCGAGCGGCAGCAGCAGCGCCCAGTGCAGGACGCGCCGGCCCGGAAAGTCGCAGGCCGTGACCAGCCACGCGCAGCCGGTGCCGATCACCAGCACCAGCGCGCCCACGCCAGCCAGCAGCAAGGCCGTGTTGAGCGCGGCCTGCGGCAGCACGTGCGCGAACAGCGGGCCCCATTGCGCGAGCCCGGCGCCGAGCGCCAGCCAGGCGAGCACGAGCACCGGCGCAAGCACGCCGAGGGCGATCGCGAGCGAAGCAAGGCGCCAGGCCGGCCCTGCGGCTTGCAGCCCGCGGGGACTCACTGATCGAAGCCGACCTTGTCGACGAGGGCGCTGGCCTGCTTGCGGTGCTTCGCGATCTCGGTCAGCGGCAGCGGATCGACCTTCAGCTCGCCGATGGTCTGGCCGATGATCGGATCGAGCGCCACGCCCTTGCGCACCGGGTACTCGTAGTTGGCCTGGGCATAGAGCGCCTGCGCCGGTTCGGACACCAGGAACTCGAGCAGCTTGACCGCGTTCTCGCGCTGCGGCGCGTTCTTCGCCACCGCCGCGCCGCTGATGTTGACGTGCGTGCCGCCACTCTTCGCGTTGGCGAAGGTCGGGCGGATCACCTTGATCGCGTCGCCCCACTTGCGCGCGTCGGTGCCTTCCTTGGCGCTCTTCATCTGGCCGACGTAGTACGAGTTGGCCAGGCCCACGTCGCAGATGCCGCCGAGGATGTCGCGCGCCACGTCGCGGTCGCCGCCCGTGGCCTTGCGCGCCAGGTTGGCCTTCACGCCGCGCAGCCACTGCTCGGTCTTGGCCTCGCCGTCGTGCGCGATCATGGCCGCGATCAGCGCGGTGTTGTAGGGATGCTGCCCGGCGCGGATGCAGACCTTGCCCTTCCACTTGGGATTGGCCAGGTCTTCGTAGCGGAAGCTGGTGATCGGCTGGTTCTTGTCGGCATAGAGCACGCGCGCGCGCAGCGAGAGCGCGAACCACTGGCCGTCGGCGCCGCGCAGGTTGGCCGGCACGGCCGATTCGAGCGCGGCCGACTTCACGGGCTGCGTCACGCCGCCGTCCACGAGGTCCATCAGGTTGCCGATGTCGACCGTCATGAGCACGTCGGCCGGCGAGCGCGCGCCCTCCGCCTTGACGCGTTCGAGCAGGCCGTCCTTCACGAACACGGTGTTCACCTTGATCTTGCTCTGGGCGCTGAAGGCCGAGATCAGCGGCTGGATCAGGCCCGGCTCGCGCGTCGTGTAGAGCGTGAGTTCGTCGTTGGCGGCATGGGCGGGCAGCGCGGCCGCGGCCAGCCAGGCGGCGCTGACGCCGATCAGTGCGCGCGCGGCGCGGCCTTGAATGCCGAAGCGGTCGGTCATGAAGGAATCCTCCAGTGCAGGGATGTGTGTTCTGAAAAAGCATCGCCGCCGCGAAGGCGACGATGCGAATCATTATCACTGCCAAAAGCGGCTTTTGATGTCCTTGCACTTACATGGCGGGGGATTAATCGACCCAGCGGCCGGCCTCGGCCGGTGCCGCGCGCGAGGTCCGGAAACCGTTGGCCGGATGCGAGCGGTCCTCGTAGCCGAACGCGATGCCGCAGACCACGTGGCGATCGTCCGGGATCTCGAACCACCGGTGCAGGAAGCGCGCGCGCGAGGCCACGGCCGCCTGGGCGATGCTGGCCACGCCGAGGCTGCGCGCCGCCAGCATGAAGTTGTGCACGTAGGCGCCGCAGTCCAGCACGCCGTAGCTGCCGAGCACCGCCTCGGTGGTGACCAGCGCCAGGTGCGGCGCGCCGAAGAACCTGAAGTTCTGCTGCGCCTGCCGCTGCGAGGCGGCGCGGTCGCCGCGCGCCACGCCGACGGCCTCGTAGAGCTGGAAGCCGCAGGCGCGGCGGCGCTCCTGGTAGACGCCGCGGTATTCCGCGGGCGGCGCGATGTCGAAGCCGTCGCCGGCCGCGGCTTCCGGCGTGTCGAAGGCCTGGCGCAGCCGCTCGGTGGCCGCGGCGCTGGTCACGATCACCTGCCACGGCTGCGAGTTGCACCACGAGGCGGTGCGCTGCGCCGCCTGCAGGATCGCGTCGATCGTCTCGCGCGGCACCGGGTCCGGCAGGTAGCCGCGGCAGCTGTAGCGCTCGGCGAGCAGCGCCTGGAACGCGGATGCGGGCGAGGAGGCAGGACGGGGCATGGAGGACATGGCCGCGCCCCGGTCAGCGCGCCGGCGGAATCTCGAAGACCAGGCAGGTGGTCGTGGCATGCGCGTAGAGCGTGCCGTCGGGCCCGAAGAGCCGCGCCTCGGCGGTGGCGAGCTGCCGGCCGCAATGGATCACCTTGCCTTCGGCGCGCACGCGCGGCACCTTGGGCGTGAGGCCCTTCACGTAGTTCACGCTCAGTTCGGCCGTGGTGTAGGCCCGGCCGGCCGGCATCATGGTGTGGACCGAGCAGCCCAGCGCGGAGTCGAGCAGCGTGGCGACCCAGCCGCCGTGGATGGTGCCGAGCGGGTTCAGGTGCTGCGCGAGCGGCGTGCCCTGGAACACCGCCACGCCGGGGCTCACCGAGAGCAGCATGAAGTCGAGCGTCTTCGCGATGGCGGCGAAGGGGATCTCGCCGTTCAGCATGGCCTGCATCGTCTCGAGCCCGGTCTTGCCCGCGATCTGCTCGGGGCGCGCGAGTCCCGGCCCGGGGCCTTGCGCGATGCGTTCGGCGATCTGCTGTTCCTCGGCGAGCCAGGCGTCGAGCTGGCTGGTGGTGGTCGTCATTCCTGGGTCTCTCCTGTGGTCATTGCGAAGTCAATGAGTTGCATATGCAACGGTTGCATCTACAATCATAAGCCATGGACACTCCGACCCGACCCCGCGGCTGCACCAGCTTCAAGGTGCGACAGCTGCAGCGACGACTCTCGCAGCACTACGACGCCGAGGTCTCGCAGAGCGGCCTCAAGACCACGCAGTTCTCGCTGCTGTCGAACCTGAAGCGGCTGGGTCCGGTGCGCCCGGTCGATTTTGCGGCCGAGCTCAAGATGACCGCCTCCACGCTGAGCCGCAACCTGCAGCCGCTGATCGCCGCGGGCTGGGTGGAGCAGGGCGCGGGCACCGATGCGCGCAGCCGGCTGCTGGTGCTCACGCCCGAGGGCGAGGCCAAGTGGCGCGAGGCGCAGGCGCACTGGAAGACCGCGCAGCAGAAGCTCAACGCGCTGCTCGGCGTGGAGCGCGTGCTGGCGCTGCATCAACTGATCGACGAATCCCTCGAACTGCTGGGCGCCGACGACGCCGCAGCCGACCTCCACGACTGAAAAAAAGAGAATTCCATGTTCGCCAATTCCGTTTCCGCGTGGCTGCAGCGCCGCGGCATCCACTACGGCTGGGTCGTTGCCGCGATCACCTTCCTCACCATGCTGACGATGTCGGCGGCGCTGGGCCTGCCCGGCGCGATGCTGCAGCCGCTCGGCAAGGAGTTCGGCTGGAGCACCGAGCAGATCTCCTCGGCGCTGGCGCTGCGCTTCGCGCTGTTCGGACTCATGGGGCCCTTTGCCGCGGTGCTGATGGAGCGCTGGGGCCTGCGGGCCGTGATCTGTACCGGCCTGGCGCTGGTCGGCCTGGGGATGGCGCTGGTCACGATGGCCTCGCAGCTGTGGCAGCTCTTCCTGCTCTGGAGCCTGATGCTCGGGCTCGGCACCGGCCTGACGGCACTGGTGCTCGGCGCCGTGGTGGCCAACCGCTGGTTCGTGGCGCGGCGCGGACTCGTCGTCGGCATGCTCACGGCCAGCGCGGCGACCGGTCAGCTCGCCTTCCTGCCGCTCGCGGCCTGGATGATCGAGCACTGGGGCTGGCGCTCGGCCATCGTGCCGGTGGTGATCGGCACGGTGCTGATCGCGCTGCTCGCCTTCACGCTGATGCGCGACCGTCCATCGGACGTGGGCCTGCTGCCCTTCGGCGAGAAGCCGCCGGCCCCGGGCACGCCGCCCGCGGCGCCGGCGGCGCCCGCCGTCGCGATGAACTTCGCCACGCCGTTCCGGGTGCTGAAGGAGGTCTCGACCAACCGCACCTTCCTGATCCTCGCCGGCACCTTCTTCATCTGCGGCCTCAGCACCAACGGCCTGGTGCAGACGCACTTCATCTCGCTGTGCGGCGACTTCGGCATGGCCGCGGTGCCCGCCGCCTCGGTGCTCGCGATGATGGGCGCCTTCGACTTCGTGGGCACCATCCTCTCGGGCTGGCTCTCGGACCGCTACGACAACCGCAAGCTGCTCTTCTGGTACTACGGCCTGCGCGGGCTGTCGCTCTTCTGGCTGCCGCATTCGGAATTCACGATCTACGGCCTCGGCCTCTTCGCGATGTTCTACGGGCTCGACTGGATCGCCACCGTGCCGCCCACGGTGAAGCTGGCAGGCGCCGAGTTCGGCCCGGCGAAGGTGGGGATGGTGTTCGGCTGGGTCTTCGCGGCGCATCAGCTCGGTGCCGCCACGGCGGCCTACGGCGCGGGCTTCGTGCGCACGCTGCTGCTCACCTACACGCCGGCTCTGTACGCGGCGGGCGCGGCCTGCCTGGTGGCGGCCGTGGTGGTGCTGGCGATCCGCCGTCCGGCCAAGGCCGCACCGACCATCGCCGCCGCGGCAGCGCGCGCCTAGCCCGAACCACGACACGGACATCCCTCATGACCACGCCCGCTTCGGCCGCCGAACTCGACCCGCGCACGCGCCGCCTGCTCGAGGCCCCCATCGTTCCCACGCTGCTGCGGCTCGCAGCGCCCAATGTGCTGGTGATGGTGGCCCAGGCCTCGGTCGGCCTGATCGAGACCTACTTCGTCGGCAAGCTCGGCACCGAGGCGCTCGCCGGCATGGCGTTGGTGTTTCCGATCGTCATGCTGATGCAGATGACTTCGAGCGGCGCGATGGGCGGCGGCATCGCCTCGTCCATCGCGCGTGCGCTGGGCGCACGGCGCCGCGCCGACGCCGATGCGCTGGTGTGGCATGCGATCGTGATCGCGATCGGCTTCGGCCTGTTCTTCTCGCTGGCGCTGCTCGGCGGCGGACGCTGGCTGTACGGCCTGATGGGCGGCAGGGGCGCCGCGCTCGAGGCGGCGCTGACGTATTCCAACTGGGTGTTCGCTGGCGCGGTGCTGGTGTGGCTCTTCAATTCGCTCTCGGCCATCCTCCGCGGCACCGGCAACATGGCGGTGCCGGCGAACGTGACGGTGGCGGGCGTGGTCTTTCTCGTTCCCGTGTCGCCGCTGCTGATCTTCGGCTGGGGGCCGCTGCCGGGCATGGGCATCGCGGGCGGTGCGGTCGCGCTGCTGCTGTACTACCTGCTCGGTTCGATCGCGCTCATCGTCTACCTGCGCTCGCCGCGCAGCCTGCTGCGGCCGACGCTGGCCGCGCTGCAGCTGCGCTGGCCGCTGTTCCGCGACATCCTGCGCATCGGGCTGGTGGGTGCGGTGTCGACGGTGGCGACCAACCTGTCGATCGGCATCGCGACCGCACTGACCGGCCACTTCGGATCGGGTGCGCTGGCGGGCTATGGCACGGCCTCGCGGCTCGAATACCTGCTGGTGCCGCTGGTGTTCGGCCTGGGCGCGCCGCTGGTGGCGATGGTGGGCACCTGCATGGGCGCGGGCCAGCGCGAGCGCGCGCTGCGCGCCACATGGGCCGGCGCGGCGCTGGCCTTCGCGCTCACCGAGACCATCGGCCTCGCGGCGGCGCTGTTCCCGCGGCCGTGGCTGCTGCTCTTCGGCAACGATCCGGCGATGCTCGAGACCGGCGCGCACTACCTGCGCGTGGTGGGGCCGCTCTACGGCTTCTTCGGCGTCGGGCTGGTGCTGTATTTCGCCTCGCAGGGTGCGGGGCGGCTGCTGTGGCCGGTGCTGGGCAACCTCGCGCGGCTGGCGGTGGCGGGCGTCGGCGGCTGGCTGGCGCTGCGCTGGGGCGCCGGACTCGGCGGCGTGTTCGCGGCGCAGGGCGCGGCGCTCGCGGTGTACGGCCTGGTCATCGCATCGGCCATTGCGGGCGGCGCATGGTTCGGCCGCGTGGGCTGGCCGCGCACGCCGGGCGGCCTCCTGCGGCGGCTCGCGCAGGCCTGACGGCTTTCCTTCCGCCTCTTCCTTCTCTTTTCTCGCGTTCGACCAACCCGGGGACCCTGCGTCCCGCTGAAAGACTCTCATGAAAATCAAGGATTCCGTCGTCTTCATCACCGGCGCCAACCGCGGCCTCGGCCTCGCTTTCGCCAAGGCGGCACTGGCCGCGGGAGCGCGCAAGGTCTATGCGGCGGCGCGCGACCCGAAGAGCGTGACGCTGCCCGGCGTGGTGCCGGTGGCGCTGGACGTGACGCAGCCCGCGCAGGTCGAGGCGGCGGTGCGCGCCTGCGGCGACGTCACGCTGCTGGTCAACAACGCCGGCATCTCGCGCGGCAGCAACCTGCTCGGCGACGGCGCGGTCGAGGCGGCGCGTGCGGAGTTCGAGACCAATTTCTTCGGCGTGTGGGCGCTGTCGAAGGCCTTCGCGCCGGTGCTTGCGGCGAACGGCGGCGGCGCCATCGTCAACGTGCTGTCGGCGCTGAGCTGGACCACCTTCCCGGTGGTGGCCACCTACAGCGCCACCAAGTCCGCGGCCTGGTCGCTGAGCAACGGCCTGCGCAACGAACTCGCCGGACAGGGCACGCACGTCACGAGCGTGCACGTCGGCTACATGGACACCGACATGGCCTCGCACGTGCCGGGCCCCAAGACCTCGCCCGACGAAGTGGCCGCGCTGGCGCTCGCCGGGGTGGAGGCCGGCCAGCCCGAAGTGCTGGCCGATGCGGTCTCGCGGCAGCTCAAGCAGAGCCTGTCGAGCGAGACGCCGGCCTACGCGGCCGTGCCGGCTCAGTAGCGGTAGGGATTGGCCGGGCGGCGGTCGTAGCGGTCCGGCACGCCGTCGCGGTCGTAGTCGCGGCGGCCGTAGTGGCGGTGCTCCCAGTGACGCGGACGGTGATGGTAGTCGCGGTGGTAGCGCGGGCCGTAGTAGTGGTGCGGCGGAGGCGGCGGCGCGTAGTAGTGATGGCGCGGCGGCGGCGGCGGTCCGGGCACCACGTAGACCTGGGCCTGGATGAAGCTGCCGCCGGTCTGGGCCTGCGCGGGGGCGCTGAGTGCGGCCAGCGAAAGCAGGATGGCGGCGCCGGTGGCGAAAGCGAGCTTTTTCATGGCAACTCCGATGGAGTGGTTGGAAGCCCTATCGTCGTACCCGCATGTGAACGCTTTGTAAGGCTGGAGCGAAATCCCATGAAGAGCTGTAAGCCGCCGCGCCGTGCGCTTTTCAGCGCGGCGCGGGCAGCAGCCGCCGCAGCGCCTCGAAGAACAGGTCGGACTGCTCGCGCTCGCCCTGGATCTGCGCCGCGACGTGCGCGGCCATCTTCTCGTCGACCGGCACCAGCGGCCGTCCGGTCGATTGCGCGATGACCTGGTGCAGGCAGGCGCGCTCCAGGTAGTAGAGGTCGTCGTAGGCATGCGCGATCGTCGCGCCGGCCACGACGACGCCATGGTTCGCGAGGAAGGCCACGTCCTTGCCCGTCATCGCGCGCGCAATGCGCTCGCCTTCGGCGTCGTCGAGCGCGAGCCCGTTGTAGACCGCGTCGATCGCGATGCGGTTCATGAAGCGCATCGCGTTCTGGCTCAGCGTGGGATCGAGCGCGCGGTCGGCCGTGAGCGTGAGCGCGGTGGCATAGGGCATGTGGCAGTGCAGCACCACGGCATGGCCCGTCAGGCGGTGCACCGCGCCATGGATGAAGAGGGCGGTCGGCTCCACGCGGTGGCGCCCGGCGAGCACTTCGCCGTGCACGTCGATCAGCACGATGTCGTCGGCGCCGACCTCGCTCCAGTGCAGGCCGCGCGGGTTGATCAGGTAGCGGTCCTGCGCGCCCGGCAGCATCACGCTGAAGTGGTTGCAGACGCCTTCCGACAGCCCGTGGTGGGCGGCCGCGCGCAAGGCGAGCGCAAGGTCTTCGCGCAGGGTGCGCACGGCGGGGCTGGCGTATTCCGAATCTGCGGACATCGAGGTTCCTCGTGAACGTGGAGACAAAAAAAGGAAAGGTTCAGGCGCGCGCCGTGCCGGTGAAGGCGGCGACGAAGCGCTCGGCATCGGCGCGCACCTCGGCGGCCGGCTTGCCCGGCTTGTAGAGCGCGGAGCCGATGCCGAAGCCGGCCGCGCCGGCCGCGCGCCATTCGGCCATGTTGGCGGGCGTGATGCCGCCCACCGGCATCAGCGGCGTGCCCCGGGGCAGCACCGCGAGCAGCGCCTTGACGACCGCGGGCGAGGCGAGCTCGGCCGGGAACAGCTTGAGCCCGCTCGCGCCCGCGGCGAGCGCGCCGAAGGCCTCGGTCGGCGTCATCACGCCGGGCAGGCAGACCATGCCGAGCCGCACCGCTTCGGCGATCACGCCGGCATCGAAGTTGGGCGACACCACCAGCTCGCCGCCGGCGTCGTGCACATGGCGCACCTGCTGCACGTCGAGCACCGTGCCGGCGCCCACCAGCGCATCGGGAAAGCGCGTGCGCATCAGCGCGATGCTGGCGTAGGGCTCGGGCCGAATTGAGCGGCACCTCGAGCAGCCGGAAGCCCGATCCGACGATCGCGTCGCCGACCTCGGCGGCTTCCGGCGGCGTGAGGCCGCGCAGGATCGCGACCAGCGGCAGTGCGCGCATGGCCGCATCGAACTTGTCGCGGGGCGTGGTCATGGGGTGGAACTCCTGTCGGTATCGAGAAAGCCCGACAGCAGGTGCAGTCCGGCCCAGGTGGCTTCGGCGCCGAGCGTGCGCGTGCCGATGCCGGTGGCGTGCAGCGCGAGCGCGTAGCGCTGGGTGAGCGCGGGGGCGCCGATCAGCACCACTTCGCCCGCGGCGTGCAGCGACTGCGTGCGCAGCTCTTCGCCGATCAGGAGGCCCGAGAGGTAGCTCGAGAGCTCCTGCGCGGGCATGCGCTCGAACAGCGCCAGCGTGCGTGCGCCGAAGGCGTTGTGCAGCAGGCCCTGGCCGTTGTCGGCGCGCGCCACGCCCTGCACGAAGGCGGCTTCGTCGAGCGGCGCATCGGCCTCGAGCGTGCGCGCGAGGATCGAGTGCTGGCTCAGCAACGCGTAGAACTCGCCCGTCATGAAGGTGCGGAAGCCCGTCACGCGGCCCTTCCGGACCGTGGCCCACTTGTTGTGGGTGCCGGGCAGCACGAAGATGCCTTCGTCCACGCCCATGCGCGTCATCGCGCCGAGGATCTGCACCTCTTCGCCGCGCATCACGTCGGGCACGCCGTCGTGCTCGTCGCTGAGCCCCGGCACGATCGAGATGCGCGCGCCGGGCACCGCATCGATGTCGATGATGCGGCGGCCGATCTCCACCCGGCCCGCCGGGCAGGCGCAATAGGGCGCCTCGACCCAGCCCTGCCGGCTGCCGGCCATGCCCGAGATCAGGCAGCGCGTGCCCGCGGGCTGCATCCAGTCGGCGAACAGCGCCTCGAACACGGCGGGAAAGCCGCCCGCCGGCACCTTGAGGATGCCGCGCGCGTCGCTGCGCTCCTCGAGCACCGTGCCGCCCGCATCGAGCAGCGCGCCGCGCAGCGAGCTCGTGCCCCAGTCGATCGCGACCAGCCGGTTCGTCATGGTCAATGGTTGTCGCGTGGCACGAAGCTGCCGCGCCGCCCGCGCAGGAAGGCCAGGTCGGCGCCCTGGTCGGCCTGCAGCACGGTGTCGACATAGAGCTTCCAGTAGCCCGAGTCGAGCGGCGCCTTCGGCGCGACCCATTTCGCGCGGCGCGCGGCGAGTTCCTCGTCGCTCACGTGCAGGTGCAGGCGGCGGTTGGGCACGTCGAGCTCGACGATGTCGCCGTCCTGCACCAGCGCGAGCGGACCGCCCGCCGCGGCCTCGGGCGCGGTGTGCAGCACCACGGTGCCGTAGGCGGTGCCGCTCATGCGCGCGTCGCTGATGCGGACCATGTCGGTGATGCCCTTCCGGAGCACCTTCGGCGGCAGCGGCATGTTGCCGGCCTCGGCCATGCCGGGGTAGCCCTTGGGGCCGCAGTTCTTGAGCACCATGATGCAGTGCTCGTCGATGTCGAGGTTCTCGTCGTCGATGCGCTTGTGCAGGTCGTCGGCGTTCTCGAACACCACCGCGCGGCCCTTGTGCACCAGCAGCTCGGGCGTGGCGGCGCTGGGCTTGATGATGGCGCCGTTGGGCGCGAGGTTGCCGCGCAGCACGCAGATGCCGGCCTTGTCCTTGAAGGGCTCGGCCAGCGTGCGGATGACCTGCGGGTTGTAGTTCTCGGCGTCCTTCACGTTCTCCCACAGCGTCTTTCCGCTCGCGGTGATCACGTCCTTGTGCAGGTGCTCGGCGATCTCCTTCATCACCACGGGCAGGCCGCCGGCGTAGCAGAAGTCCTCCATCAGGAACTGGCCCGAGGGCTGCAGGTTCACCAGGCAGGGCAGCTCGGAGGCGAGGCGGTCGAAGTCGTCGAGCGTGAGGTCGACGCCGATGCGGCCCGCGATCGCGAGCAGGTGGATCACGAGGTTGGTGGAGCCGCCGATGGCCGCGTTGACCTTGATCGCGTTCTCGATCGCCTGGCGCGTGAGGATCTTCGACATGTTCATGTCCTCGTGCACCATGTCGACGATGCGCCGGCCCGCCATGCGCGCGAGCACGTTGCGGCGACCGTCCACGGCCGGGTAGGCGGCGTTGCCCGGCAGGCCGATGCCGATCGACTCGACCATGCTCGCCATCGTGCTCGCGGTGCCCATGGTCATGCAGTGGCCGTGGCTGCGGTGCATGCAGCTCTCGGCCTCGAAGAAGTCCTGCAGCTTGAGCGTGCCGGCGCGCACCTGCTCGCTCATCTGCCACACGCCGGTGCCCGAGCCGAGCTCCTGGCCGCGCCACTTGCCCGAGAGCATCGGGCCGCCCGAGACGCCGATGGTCGGCAGGTCGACGCTGGCCGCGCCCATCATCAGTGCGGGCGTGGTCTTGTCGCAGCCCATCAGCAGCACCACACCGTCGAGCGGATTGCCGCGGATGCTTTCCTCCACGTCCATGCTCGCGAGGTTGCGATACAGCATGGCGGTCGGGCGCAGCAGCGTTTCGCCGAGCGACATCACCGGGAATTCGAGCGGAAAGCCGCCGGCTTCGTAGACGCCGATCTTCACCTGTTCGGCGAGCGTGCGGAAATGCGAGTTGCAGGGCGTGAGTTCGCTGAAGGTGTTGCAGATGCCGATCACCGGGCGCCCCTCGAACTGGTCGTGCGGCACGCCCTTGCCCTTGACCCAGCTGCGGTAGATGAAGCCGTCGCGGTCGGTGCGGCCGAACCATTGCTGGCTGCGCAGGTCTTCGGGGTTCTTCTTTTTCGGCGGGGTGCTCATCGTTGTCTCCGTGGCTGGAAGTGTGCCCGGCAGGTCAGGGTTTTTCCTGCCGGAAAGAATTGGCAATCATCATATGATAAGCGCGACCAAGCCGTCTTCCATTCAGGGTTTCCGAGTGGCCGGCGCAGGGAAGAATCAGAAGAAACATCCACACAGGCATGATCAAGAACGTCCACGGCAACACGGTCGACCGCATCGGCAGCGACATCGTCGCGGGCCGCTATGCGCCCGGCGCGTCGATTCCGCCGGAGCCGCTGCTGTGCGAGGAACTGGGCGTGAGCCGCACCGTGGTGCGCGAGTCGATCAAGTCGCTGATCGCCAAGGGACTGGTCACCAGCGGGCCGAAGGTGGGCACGCGCGTGCAGCCGCCGGACCAGTGGAACTGGTTCGACGCCGACGTGATCGTGTGGCAGACGCAGGCGGGCCTCTCGGCCGAGTTCCTGCGCGACCTGCAGGACCTGCGCCGCGTGGTCGAGCCGGCGGCCGTGGGGCTGGCCGCCACGCGTGCCACGGCCGAAGACATCGCCGAGATGGAAGACGCCTACGCAGGCATGAAGCGCGCGATCGAGTTCGGCGGCGACTACATCACGCCCGACCTGCGCTTCCACCAGGGGCTGATCCGCTCCAGCCACAACCGCATGCTGGTGCAGATGAGCCGGGCCCTGGGCGCGCTGCTGCGCACCAGCTTCGAGATCTCGACCAGCCGCAAGAACGGGCCCGCGACGTCACTGCCGCTGCATCGCGCCGTGCTCGACGCCGTGATCGCGCGCGATTCGACCGGTGCCGAGAAGGCGGTGCTGGTGCTGATCGACGGCGCGCGCGACGACATCGAGCAGGTGCTGGCCTCGCGCAGGAAGCTGCCGCGCATCAGCCTGCCGGCCACGCGGCTCAAGGCGCTTCCGCTCTGAGCGCGGCCGCCTCGAATCCATAACAACACTTAGGAGATGGTGATGAAGAGAGCAATCGACGGGTTCTTCCGCGTGCTGGAATTCCTCGTGGTCGTGTGCATGGTGGCGATGGTCGTCATGGTGTTCGGCAACGTGGTGCTGCGCTACGGCTTCAATTCGGGTATTTCGGTCTCCGACGAGATGTCGCGCTACTGCTTTATCTGGCTCACCTACATCGGCGCCATGGTGGCCATGCGCGAAGGCGCGCACCTGGGCGTGGACACGATGATCAAGCACCTGCCGCGCACGGGCAAGAAGGTCTGCTTCTTCCTGAGCCAGTCGCTGATGCTGTTCTGCAACGTGCTCTTCTTCATGGGCACCTACGAGATGCACGAGCTGCAGGTCACCAACGTCTCGCCCGTGGTCGGCATCTCGATGATCTGGATCTACGGCATCGGCTACGTGGTGGCGGTGGTGATGGGCATCTTCAACATCGACAAGCTGTGGCGGCTCTTCACGGGCAGGGTGCCCGACCAGGAACTGATCCAGGTCATGGAATCCGAAGAGCAGGTGCTCGAGGTGGCCGCGCACGGGAAGGTGGCCCAATGACCGTCACGATCTTCGTCGTCTCGCTGCTCGGTGCCATGGCGCTGGGCATTCCGATCGCCTACTCGCTGCTGGTGTGCGGCGTCGCGCTGATGGCGTGGCTCGCGGGCACCGGCGGCCTGCCGGCCTTCGACAGCCAGATCATCGCGCAGCGCTTCGTCGACGGCGCCGACAACTTCCCGCTGCTCGCAGTGCCATTCTTCCTGCTGGCGGGCGAGTTCATGAACGCGGGCGGGCTGAGCCGGCGCATCGTGAACCTGGCGATGGCATGGGTCGGCCACTACCGCGGCGGCATGGGCTACGTGGCGGTGCTGGCCGCGATCATCATGGCCTCGCTGTCGGGTTCGGCCGTGGCCGACACCGCGGCGCTCGCCGCGCTGCTCATTCCGATGATGAAGGCCGCCGGCTACCAGGTGAACCGCTCGGCCGGCCTGATCGCCGCGGGCGGCATCATCGCGCCCGTCATTCCGCCGTCGATCGGCCTCATCGTGTTCGGCGTGGCCGGCAACGTGTCGATCACCAAGCTGTTCCTCGCGGGCATCGTGCCGGGCGTCCTGATGGGCCTCGCTGTGGGCGTCGCCTGGTGGCTCGTGGCCAAGAAGGAGAACGTCAAGTCCTCGCCGCGCGTGCCCTGGGGCGAGCGGCTCAAGGTCACGGCGCAGGGCGGTCTGGCGCTGGCGCTGCCGGTCATCATCATCGGCGGCATGAAGTTCGGCATCTTCACGCCGACCGAAGCGGCCGTGGTGGCCGCGGTCTATTCGCTGCTGGTCGGGCTCTTCGTCTACGGCGAGCTGAAAGTGCGGGACCTCTACCGCCTCACGCTCGCGGCCGGCAAGACCACGGCGGTGGTGATGTTCCTCGTGGCGGCCGCGATGGTCAGCGCCTGGCTGATCACCGTGGCGAACATCCCGGCCGAGGTGGTGTCGCTGCTCGAGCCCTTCCTCGACAACAAGATCCTGCTGATGTTCGTGATGATGGTGCTGATCGTCATCGTGGGCACGGCGCTCGACTTCACGCCCACGGTGCTGATCCTCACGCCGGTGCTGATGCCCGTGGTGCTCAAGGCCGGCATCGATCCGGTGTACTTCGGCGTGCTGTTCATCATGAACAACGCGATCGGCCTGATCACGCCGCCCGTGGGCACGGTGCTCAACGTGGTGAGCGGCGTGGCGCGCATCTCGATGGACGATGCGTTCAAGGGCGTGATGCCCTTCTTCATCGCCCACCTGGTGGTGCTGTTCGCGCTGGTGTTCTTCCCGCAGCTCGTGACCGTTCCGCTCCAGTGGTGGATGGGGCGGTAATTTTTCCCCGGTCAGTTTTTCAATCAACCAACCTCGCAATCGAAGGAGACAAGCATGTTGTTTCGCAGAACCCTGATGACCGCCGCCCTCGTGGCCGGCGGCCTGCTGGCATCGACCGGCGCGCTCGCGCAGTTCGCCGAGCGCACGATCAAGTTCACCAACGGCGTGAACGAGGACCACCCGGTGGGCGTGGGCGTGAAGAAGATGCAGGAGGTGCTCGCCGCCAAGACCGGCGGCAAGATGAAGATCGTGGCCTTCTGGGGCGGCGCCGCGGGCGGCGACCTGCCGGCCACGCAGGCGCTGCGCGCGGGCACGCAGGAGATGGTGTGCACCTCCAGCTCGCCGCTCGTGGGCATCGTGAAGGAACTCGGCGCCTTCGACCTGCCGTTCCTCTTCGCCAACGAGAAGGAAGCCGACGCGGTGCTCGACGGCCCCGCGGGCGAGTACTTCAACAAGAAGCTCGAAGCCGCCGGCCTCGTGAACCTGGCGTACTGGGAGAACGGCTTCCGCAACCTCACCAACAGCAAGAAACCGGTCGCGAAGGCCGAGGACTTCGAAGGCGTGAAGCTGCGCGTGATGCAGAACAACATCTTCCTCGACTCATTCAAGACGCTGGGCGCCAATGCGGTGCCGATGGCCTTCGGCGAGGTGTTCACCGCGCTCGAGACCCGCACCATCGACGGCCAGGAGAACCCCTTCGTGACCATCGAGACCTCGAAGTTCAGCGAAGTGCAGAAGTACCTGAGCGTCACGCGCCATGCGTACACGCCGTTCCTGATCCTCTACAGCAAGAAGCTCTGGGACCAGCTCAACCCGCAGGAGCAGGCCGTGCTGCGCGAGGCCGCGAAGGAGGGCCAGAAGGTCCAGCGCGAAGCCAACCGCGCGCTCAACGAGAAGTCGCTCGCCAACCTGCGCAAGACCATGACGGTCAACGAGGTCTCGGCCGCCGAGCAGAAGCGCATGCTCGAGAAGGTCAAGCCGGTGTACGACAAGAACGTGCCGACCATCGGCGCGGAAGCCGTGGGCGTGGTGACCGAAGCGCTGAAGAAGGCCCGCGGAGGCTGACGAGGCCCCGGCATGCGCTGAGCCTTTGCAGGAGCCGCGCGGCGCGAGCCGCCGCGGCTCTTTTTCTTTTCCGGAATCCTTTCATGAAAATCACCCAAGTCGAAACCATACGGCTCGGCGAGTTTCCCAACATCCTCTGGGTCCGCCTGCACACCGACGAAGGCCTGGTCGGCCTCGGCGAGACCTTCATGGGCGCCGAGGCGGTCGAGGCCTACCTGCACGAATGGGCCGCGCAGAAGCTGCTCGGCGCCGATCCGCTGCAGATCGAGGCGCGCAACCGCGACATCACGGGCTATCTCGGATGGCGCGGATCTGGCGTGGAGACGCGTGGCAACTCGGCCGTCGACATCGCGCTGTGGGACCTGTTCGGCAAGGCCGCGAACATGCCGGTGCACACCGCGCTCGGCGGCAAGAGCCGCGACGCGATCCGCATCTACAACACCTGTGCCGGCTACCAGTACATCCGCAGCGCCGCCAACCAGACCAGTTCCAACTGGGGGCTCGCGAACAACAACGGCCCCTACGAGGACCTGCAGGGCTTCCTGCACCATGCCGACGAGCTGGCCGAGTCGCTGCTCTCCGAAGGCATCACGGCGATGAAGATCTGGCCATTCGATCCCGCGGCCGAGAAGAGCCACGGCCAGTACATCAGCAACGCCGACCTCGACACGGCCCTCGAACCCTTCCGCAAGATCCGCAAGGCCGTGGGCGGCAGGATGGACATCATGGTCGAGTTCCACAGCCTCTGGCGGCTGCCGATGGCGCAGAAGATCGCGCGTGCGCTCCAGGAGTTCGACACCTTCTGGCACGAGGACGCGATCCGCATGGACAGCCTCGACCTGCTCAAGCAGTATGCGAAGGACTGCCAGGCGCTCGTCTGCGCGAGCGAGACGCTGAGCTACAAGTGGGGCTTCAAGGACTACCTGCAGACCGGCGTCGCCGGCGTCGCGATGCTCGACCTGAGCTGGTGCGGCGGCCTGACCGAGGCGCGCAAGATCGCCGCCATGGCCGACGCCTGGCAGCTGCCCGTGGCACCGCACGACTGCACCGGCCCGGTGGTCTGGGCCGCGTCCACCCACCTGAGCCTGCATGCGCCCAATGCGCTGATCCAGGAGAGCGTGCGCGCCTTCTTCACCGGCTGGTACAAGGAGCTGGTCACCGAACTGCCGAAGGTGGAGAACGGCATGATCAGCCTCAACGACAAGCCCGGCCTGGGGCTCGAGCTGCTGCCCGACCTGCACAAGCGGGCGGATGCGATGGTGCGTGTTTCCAAGGTCTGAAAGTTGGAGCGGACAGCCGGACGCAGAAGTCGAAAAAATCTCGCAGAAGCCGCAAAGGAACGATCAGAAAAGAACCAGTTTTGCTTCTGCGACTTCTGCGCGCTTTTGTCTCTCTTCTGCGTTCGGCTGCCCGATCCCGCATTCAGTCCGTCCGCAGCCGCAGCAGCGCCCGCACGAAGCCGTGGTCCGAGCGTGACCGGTCGCGGCCTTCGTGCAGGTGGTCGTTGAAGTAGTCGACCCGGCGCACGTCGCCCAGGCTGTTGCGGCTCGTCGCCACGAACTCCTCGCTCACGAAGATCTGATCGAGCACGGCCGGGAACCCCTGGTGGATGTGCGAATAGGCCACATCCTTCTTGAGCGCCGACTCGCCCTGCATCTCGTAGGCGTTGAACAGCGCCACGTCGCGCGCGGCCTTGTCGTAGGCCACCTCCGAAGTCGCCGCCACCAGCTGCGTGGTGACGCTGTGCGGATCGTCGTTGAAGTCGCCCATCACCACCAGCGGATCGCGGGTGCGTTCGAGCAGGTCGATCACGATGCAGCGCAGCGCGGCCGCCTCGGCGCCGCGCATCAGCAGCGAGCGCAGCGACGCCATCACGCCGACCTTGCGGTCGTCGCGGTCCTCGAGCGGCCGGCCCTCTGCATCGAGCAGGAACTTCGGCCGCTTGGACTTGAGATGCACCGTCAGCACATGCACCTGCTGCCCGTGCTTCATGCGCACCGTGACGAGGAACGGCGGCCGCTCGAAGCGCGCGTGCACCCCGAGGCCCGGCACCTCGACCGCAAAGCCGGGCGGAAAGTCCACGAAGGACTGCGCATGCTCGACGTGCAGCCGCGTCGCGATGCCGACCCGCGGCGTGCCCTGCGCGCCCGCGAGCGGCGGCGTGTTCTCCGCGCCCGGCACCGAGACGAAGTCGTAGCGCAGACCGCTGCGCGCGATCGCGGCCTTGAGCGCGCTTTCGTCCCAGACCTCCTGCACCGCGAGCACGTCGGCATTCAGCGCGCGGAAGCGCTCGCCGGTCCACTCGACCTTGCGCTCGTAGTCGCGCGCGTCGTAGGGGTCCTGGTTCTCGTAGTACACGCGGTGCGGGTTGGCGAGGTTCAGCAGGTTGCAGGTGGCGACGAAGAGGGTGGCGTAGTTGGGCGGGATATAGGGCATGGGGCGGATTGTGGCCGGGCCCGTCCGGGCGCGGACGGAAACACGATCTGCGCAGATTTGTGCCGCAGCTGACAAAACGGCTCGGAAATGTGTTGGATTTGCGCGTGTCTCGATGGGACACGTGCAGTCGTGAAAGGAGAATCCAGCATCGAATTCTTTTGCCGATGGGAGGAAATCTGATGAAGTTTCGATCGACCTGCGCGGTGCTGCTCGCGGCCGCCCTGCTCGCGGCCTGCCAGTCCGCCCCGCTGTACGAGCCCGGGCGGCGCGCGCTGATCGCGGCCGAAGAGGACGAGGAACGCACCGAGGTCGGCCAGCCGGTGCCGGGCACCGCGTTCGCCAAGCTCCGGCCGAGCATGAGCTACGCCGAGGTGATCCGCATCGCGGGCAAGCCGAACGCCGAGACGGTCAGGAACACCGGCAAGGCCTGGATCCCGACCTACAACGGAACCGACCGCTGGCGCCACTACCTCGCCTACAAGGGCCAGGGCGTGCTGGTCTTCGCGGGCGCCGCAGGCGGCGAGATCGCCGAGATCTCGCGCACCCGGGCCTACACGCCCGACGTGCTGATCCAGATCGTGCACAACCCGGCTGACAGCGGGAAGCTCTGAAGCGCGCCGCCGCAGCGCTGACTCGCGAAGAGGCCGCGGCTAAAAAGAACAAAGGGCACCGAGGTGCCCTTTTGTTTTATGGCCAGCGCGGACGGTTCGTCCGCACTTGACTTCAGCGACCGAACGAACGACCGCCGCCGCCCGAGCGGCCGCCGCCGCCATAGCCACCGCCGCCACCACCCGAGCGGCCACCGCCACCCGAGCGATTGCCGCCGTAGCCACCGCCGCCCGAACGGCCGCCGCGTCCGCGGCCGCCGCCCATGTGGTCGACGCTGGTGCGCAGCGGATCGGGCTGGCCTGCGCCGCCCGCGACCGCTTCGGCGCGCAGATGCGCCACCTGGTTGGCCTGCGTCGGGCTGTGGCTGTTGCCGTGGTGGCGCGGCTGGCGCTCCTCGTGCGGCAGGTGGCCCTGCGGCGCATGCTGATGCGGTGCGTGGTGCGGCGTGCGGGCCGGACCCTGCGGACCGCGGCCCTGGGCCGGGCGCGGGCCCTGGCCGCGCGGACCCTGGCCCTGTGCCTGACCGCCTGCGTTGGCATTGCGGCCTTGCTGGCCGCCGCCCCCGCGGCGCTGGCCACCGCCATTGCCGCCGCCACCCTGGCCGGCCTTGTTCTCGCGCATGCGCTGCAGCATCTCGGTGCGCGCGGCCTTCGCGGCCGCCTGCATCACTTCGCGGCTCGGCGGACGACCGGCACCGCCCCAGATCGTCTGGCGACCCATGGCGATTGGTTCGGCGCGCTCGCCTTCTTCAGGACCGAAGCCTTCGATGAACTGCACGGGGATCGTCTGCTTGGTGAAGCGCTCGATCTCCTGCATGAAGCCTTCCTCGTCCATGCAGACGAAGCTCACGGCCTCGCCGCTCGAGCCGGCGCGGCCGGTGCGGCCGATGCGGTGCACGTAGTCTTCGCTGACGTTGGGGATCTCGTAGTTCACCACGTGCGGCAGCTCGTCGATGTCGATGCCGCGGGCCGCGATGTCGGTGGCCACGAGCGCGCGGATCTCGCCGCTCTTGAAGCCGGCCAGCGCCTGCGTGCGCGCGCTCTGGCTCTTGTTGCCGTGCAGCGCCATCGCCTCGATGCCGTTCTTGGTCAGGAACTCGGCCACGCTGTTGGCGCCGAACTTGGTGCGCGTGAACACGAGCACCTGGCTCCACTTGTTCTCGTTGATGATGTGCGCGAGCAGCGCCTTCTTCTTGCCGCGGCCCACCGGATGGATCACCTGCGTGATGCGCTGCACGGTGGTGTTGCGCGGCGTGACCTGGATGCTCTGCGGGTTCCTGAGCAGCGTGGCCGCGAGATCGCGGATCTCGTCGCTGAAGGTGGCCGAGAACAGCAGGCTCTGCTTTTCCCTGGGCACCAGCGCGAGGATCTTCTTCACGTCGTGGATGAAGCCCATGTCGAGCATGCGGTCGGCTTCGTCGAGGATCAGCATCTGGACCTGGCTCAGGTCGAGCATGCCTTGCTGCTGCAGGTCGAGCAGGCGGCCGGGCGTGGCCACGAGGATGTCGACGCCGCTCTTGAGCTTGCTGATCTGCGGGTTCATGCCGACGCCGCCGAAGATCACGGTCGAGCTCAGCTGCAGGTACTTGCCGTAGGTGCGCACCGATTCCTCGACCTGCGCCGCGAGTTCGCGCGTGGGCGTGAGCACGAGGGCGCGGACGCCGACGCCGCCGAACTTGTTGGTCGCGCGACCGCCTTCGCTGAGCTTGTGCAGCATCGGCAGCGTGAAGGCGGCCGTCTTGCCGGTGCCGGTCTGGGCGCCGCCGAGCAGGTCGTGGCCCTCGAGCACCGCGGGGATCGCCTGCGCCTGGATGGGGGTGGGGGTGTCGTAACCGTGCTCGTGCACAGCCTTCAAGATGGCAGGGGCCAGCTTCAGTTCGTCAAAATTCATTGGAAACAATAAGCGCCATACACGGCGCAGTGGCATCGGCCCGCTTGGCGTCTGGGTGACGCCGAGCCAGTCAAGGCAGATGAAGGTCAGGGGTGGGAGCCGGAAAGTCCAGCCTCGCAAGAGGGTTGCCGAAAGGCTGATGGATTTTCTTCGTCCCCGGCAGAGAGCCGGCGTTGCGGGCAACTGGACCCGGCAACGTCGCTATTGTCGCACGAGTCCGGCGAAACGCCTCGGGCTACCTGCATTGGGTCACGCGATCCAGGGTCGAGAGCAGTTTCTCGAACAGCCGGTTGCTGTAGTCGAGGTTGGGATGGATGCCGTCCTGCAGGTCGTCGCGGCCGTCGAAGCGCACCGAGCCCCAGTCGACGAAGGCCACCTTCATCTGGGCTGCCGTGATGCGCGTGAGTTCGTCGTACTGGTCGCGCCGGATCAGCTCCGCGTCGTTGATGTACAGCGCGGGCGTGGCAACCTGCCGCGAAAATCCGGTCAAGATGGGCTCGCGCCCTTCGGATCGCGCCTGCTCGAGCATGGATTTCAGCGTATGGACGAACAGTCTCGCATCGACGTTGCGCCAAGCATCGATCACGCCGTTTTCGATCACAACCCAGCGGCCGCTGCGTGGAAGTCCATTGAATTCGCGGCGCAGGTCTGTCAATAGCGTTCCGGGTATGGAATGGTCGATGAAAGTCAGGTAAGGATGCTTTCTCTGCAGCGCTGCCAGCGGTCTTTCCGCCGTACCGTTATTCGCCATGATGCTGTCCCCATAGACGTCTATTGTGCAGTCGAGCACTGTCATTGACGCAGCCGAAGATGTGGCCGGTGCTGCGACGCTCAGATCGTTAGCTTGAAAGCTTGGCGGCGAAGAGACCGCGGTGGGGCTCGTCCCGCCACCGCCGCCGCAGCCACATAGCGTGAACAATCCGGCGCAGATCAGCGCCACTAGCTTGGATGAGGTCGCGCGGCGAGGCGCGTGCAACGAAGACTGCGTCCCGCGCAGCCTGACTTCTTTGGACATTTTGCTTCCCTGTTGAGCGATTGATTCGCCGGATTTCGGCGCCTCATCGGCCGTGCTTCGAGCGCGCAGCAGACTCTGTGACTTGAGCCTACCAACGCTGTCCGGGAGCGTTCCGGCGTGCAGGGTTGCGGATGCGGATGTTTTTCACGGATGGTGCTGCGAAAATGCAAAGATCCGATCGCGAATCAGTAGGGATTTTTCAATTGCGGCCAGATTCAGGCCCGAGCTTCATGGCTTTGACCACAAGAGCGAGTCGAGGCCGGCGGCAGGCCCTCCACCGTCGCCCGGCATAATTTCCCCCAAAGCTCCAACCGATTTCACCCAAAGAACCATGGCTCAATACGTCTATTCGATGAACCGTGTCAGCAAGACCGTGCCGCCCAAGCGGGCAGATCTTGAAGGACATTTCCCTCTCCTTCTTCCCGGGCGCCAAGATCGGCGTGCTCGGCCTCAACGGCTCGGGCAAGTCCACGCTGCTGAAGATCATGGCCGGCGTCGACAAGGAGATCGAGGGCGAAGCCCTGCCGATGCCGGGCCTCACCATCGGCTACCTGGAGCAGGAGCCCAAGCTCAATCCCGAGCACACCGTGCGCGAGTCGGTCGAGGAATCGATGGGCGCGGTCAATGCGGCCAAGAAGCGCCTCGAGGAGGTGTACGAGCTGTACGCCGCCGAAGACGCCGATTTCGACGCGCTGGCGGCCGAGCAGGCCGAGCTCGAAGCCGTCATTGCCACCGCCGGCACCGATTCCGAGCACCAGCTCGAGATCGCCGCCGACGCGCTGCGCCTGCCGCCGTGGGACGCCAAGATCGGCCTGCTTTCGGGCGGCGAAAAGCGCCGCGTCGCGCTGTGCCGCCTGCTGCTGTCGAAGCCCGACATGCTGCTGCTCGACGAGCCGACCAACCACCTGGACGCCGAATCGGTCGAATGGCTCGAAGTGTTCCTGCAGCGCTTTCCGGGCACCGTGGTGGCCATCACCCACGACCGCTACTTCCTCGACAACGCCGCCGAGTGGATCCTCGAACTGGACCGCGGCCGCGGCATTCCATGGAAGGGCAACTACAGCACCTGGCTGGAGCAGAAGGGCGAGCGCCTGGCGCAGGAGCAGAAGAGCGAGGAAGCCCACGCCAAGGCCCTGAAGAAGGAACTCGAGTGGTCGCGCCAGAACCCCAAGGCGCGCCAGGCCAAGAGCAAGTCGCGCCTGGCCCGCTTCGAGGAGCTGAGCGACGTCGAATACCAGAAGCGCAACGAGACGCAGGAAATCTTCATTCCCGTGGCGGAGCGCCTGGGCAGCCAGGTGATCGAGTTCAAGAACGTCA
This sequence comes from Variovorax sp. TBS-050B, assembly GCF_029893635.1. Lineage (NCBI taxonomy): Bacteria > Pseudomonadati > Pseudomonadota > Betaproteobacteria > Burkholderiales > Comamonadaceae > Variovorax > Variovorax sp. TBS-050B. The sequence goes on from NZ_JARXYR010000002.1 coordinate 3,103,434, forward strand.
CCAAGTCCTTCGGCGACCGCGTGCTGATCGACAACCTGAGCTTCAACATCCCGGCCGGCGCGATCGTCGGCATCATCGGCCCGAACGGCGCCGGCAAGTCGACGCTGTTCAAGCTGATCGCGGGCAAGGAAACGCCGGATTCGGGCGAGGTCGTGATCGGCCAGACCGTGAAGATGGCCTTCGTCGACCAGACGCGCGATGCGCTGGCCGACCAGAAGACCGTCTGGGAAGACATCTCGAACGGCCTCGACATCATCAACGTCGGCAAATTCCAGATGGCCAGCCGCGCCTATGCGGGCCGCTTCAACTTCAACGGTGCCGACCAGCAGAAGAAGGTCGGCACGCTGTCGGGCGGTGAACGCGGCCGCCTGCACCTGGCCAAGACGCTGATCGCGGGCGGCAACGTGCTGCTGCTGGACGAGCCCTCGAACGACCTCGACGTGGAAACGCTGCGCGCGCTCGAAGACGCCCTGCTCGAATTCGCCGGCAGCGTGCTCGTCATCAGCCACGACCGCTGGTTCCTCGACCGCATCGCCACCCACATCCTCGCGGCCGAAGGCGACAGCCAGTGGACCTTCTTCGACGGCAACTACCAGGAGTACGAAGCCGACAAGAAGAAGCGCCTGGGCGAAGAGGGCGCCAAGCCCAAGCGCATGCGCTACAAGGCCTTGAAGTAGGTCCACCCCCATGCGGCTCACTTCGTGTAGCCGCTCCCCCTCAAAGGGGGCAACACCTGCGGCCCGGCGAAGCCGGTTCCGCGGTGTTCCCGGTTTGGCCGCACCCCGTTCTGAGCGGGTCGGCGCGGGAAGCCGCTCAGGCCGTCTCCGTCGCAGCGCGTGGTTCCTGTCCGGACCGCGCGCTTTTTTCATCGTCCGCCGCGAACACGTCGCGCGCCGCGAAGAGGCCGTTGAGCGCGGCCGGGAATCCCGCGTACACCGCCATCTGCATCATGACCTCGACCACCTCGTCGCGTGTCACGCCCACGTTCAGCGCGGCCTGGATGTGCACCTTCAGCTGCGGCGTGGCATTGCCCATGGCGGTGAGCGCGGCCACCGTCGCGATCTCGCGGGAGCGCAGGTCGAGGCCGGGGCGCGAATAGATGTCGCCGAACGGGAACTCGATCACCAGTCGGCCGAAGTCCGGAGCGATGCCGGCCAGGCTCTCGACCACCTTGACGCCGCCTTCGCCGTCGATCTCATGAAGCTTGGCCAGGCCACGCGCGTAGCGCTGGCTTTCGCCCTGAACCGGGTCTTGCCGTTGTTGTTGTTGTGTGTTCGTCATCGCTCGTCTTTCCTTTCCGGGCCTTGCCCGACAGAGGAGGACGCTCGTTCGTCTTCTCGACCTTGCGGTAGTGGTCGATCTTGAGCGACAGCGCCTGCATGGATTGCTGCAGCGCCGCCACCTTGGCCTGAACCTCGGCCAGATGCCGCTCGAGCATCTCGCGCCGTTCGCCGACGCTGGCGTCCCCCTGGCTTCGAAGCCTGACGAAGGCCTGCATGCCCTGGATGGACATGCCGGTCTCGCGCAGGCGCAACAGGAAGGCCAGCAAGTCCATGTCCGCGCTCGCATAGCGGCGCTGGCCGCCGGGTGCGCGCGGCACCGCGGCGAGCAGGCCGATGCGTTCGTAGTAGCGCAGCGTGTCGGCCGAGAGGCCGGTGCGCCGCGCGACTTCCGCAATGGTCAGTGGGGCTTCCATGGCGTGAATTCTCGAAGTTGGAGCGCGCTCCAGGTCAAGCGGTTTTTGCGGCTTCGGTCGAAGCTGCCGCGCGCGGCGCGAAATCGCCCGGCTGCGGCCAGCGCATCTGCACGCGCTTCTGCACCGTGTGGATGTTGTTGCGCAGCGCATAGAGCTCGTCGGCGTAGGACAGCGGCACCGCCACCTTGTTGACCACGCGGTCGAGCTCGTCGAGCTCCTTCAGCAGCTCGTCGCGCTCGCCCTGCCGCGCATCGACCTTGGCCTCGATGTCGCGCAGCCGCGCGTACCAGCGGAACACGCGCCGCCGCACGCGGAACTGGTAGAGCGGCGGCACCACGCGGCTCAGCGGCAGCATCAGCACCAGCAGGCCGCCGAGCACCAGCCACATGCGTTCGATCAGGTTGCTGGCCCAGAAGGGCAGGTAGCGCTGCCAGAACGGCGGCGTGCCGTTGATCGCCCGGTCGCCCTCGGGGCTCACCGGCAGTTCGCTGGTGCGCGTGTTGGGGAAGTCGCGCGCGCGGTTGAACCAGCCCGCATCGCTGTGCACGCCCTGCGCGGCCTGGGCGAACAGCTGCCGCAGGGCCGAATGCGTGTGCTCGCGCGACAGCAGCGAGGTCGTGGCGGCGAGCAGCGCGACGTCGGACGCGGGCAGGTCGCGCGCGAGGTCGACCACGCCGCGCGGCAGCGTGACCGCCGAGAGGAACGGAAAGCGGCGCGAGTACGCATCGGCCTGGCCGAAGTCCATCAGCTTGATGTCGCCCGCGCGCAGCAGCCGCTGCACCTGCGGCGATTCGGGCGCCGAGGCCAGCACGATCGCATCGAGCAGGCCCGCCTGCAGCGCCTCGGTGGCCGCCGCCTGCTCGAGGTTCGAGAGCTGCATCGCGCCCGCTTCGATGTGGTTGGCGCGGAAGAGCCTGTCCATGATCTCGGGCAGCCCGCTGCCCGGCATGTCGACGTTGACGCGCAGGCCGCGCAGCTGCGTGAGCGAAGTCAGCGTGCCTGTCTTGCGGTCGATCTTCTGCGCGGAATCGGCGCGGTAGAAGAGCCAGATCGGCTCGAAGAACAGGCTGCCGAGCGAGGTGAGGCCGGCTTCCTCGTCGGCCACCGGGTCGGCGCTGCCGCCGCGCACGAAGCCGACGTCGGCGCCGCCGTTGCGCAGCAGCTCCAGGTTCTCCGAGGAGCCCGAGGTCGCCTTCAGTTCGACCTCGATCCCGCTCGCCTTCAGCAGCTCGGCATAGCGCTTGCCGAACTGCGAATAGGCGCTGCCGGTGGGCCCGGTGGCGAGCGTCACATGCCGCGGCGGCTGCGGGTCGAGCCACCAGTAGGCCGCGATCAGCAGGCCGATCACGAGGAAGACGACCGGTCCCGCGGAGGCGATCAGGTCGCGGATGGACAGCAGGATCAGCTTCAGTGTCTTGGGCATCGCCATGGGGAATCAGCCTTTCGCTGCGGCCAGGTCGGCCGCGCAGGGAACATGCAGTTCGCCGACGGTGACCGCGCGCGCGGCCAGCACGGCGCGCAGCGTGGCGCGCGCCACCGCCTCGGCGGCCATGGTGCCGAGCACCGTCATGCCGGGCCGGGCTTCGGCGCCGGGGCCGTCGAGCGGCACGCGGCCGGTGGCGAGCGCGAACAGCGTGTCGCCGTCGCTCATCGTGTGCACCGGGTTGATCGCGCGCGCGAGGCCGTCGTGCGCGACGTTCGCGAGGCGGCTGGCCTGCACCTTCGTGAGCACGGCGTCGGTCGCGACCACGCCGATCGTGGTGTTGGTGCCGGCGAGCAGCGGTCGCGGCGCATCGCCCTGCAGCAGCGCGCGGCGGGTGTCGCGCAGCGCGCGGCCGTCGTCGGTGCGGGCGCCGGCCACGGGCCGCGCGGTGTCGGGGTCGATCACGTCGCCGAGCGCGTTGACCGCGATCAGCGCGCCCACCGTCACGCCGCTCACGGTGACCGAGGCGGTGCCGATGCCGCCCTTCATCGCGCAGTGCAGGCCGAACAGCTTGCCCACCAGCGCGCCGCTGCCGGCGCCCACGTTGCCTTCGGCCGGCATGGCGGCGCGGGCCGCTTCGCAGGCCGCGTAGCCCGCGGCGGCATCGGGGCGGATGCGGGCGTCGCCCATCGGCAGGTCGAACAGCACGGCGGCCGGCACGATCGGCAACGTGCCGAAGCGCACGTCCATGCCGATGCCGCGTTCCTCGAGCCAGCGCATCGCGCCCTCGGCCGCCGCAAGGCCCCAGGCGCTGCCGCCCGCGAGCATGACGCCGTGCACCTGCTGCACCAGGTTGCCGGGCGAGAGCAGGTCGGTCTCGCGCGTGCCGGGCGCCGCGCCGCGCACGTCCACGCCGGCCACCGCGCCCTCGCGCGCGAGGACCACGGTGCAGCCGGTGGGCCGGCGCGTGTCCGAGAAATGGCCGACCTCGATGCCGGGAACGTCGGTGATGGCGCCGGAAGACGGCGGCGCCGAAGCGGAAGGTGCGGAGGACGGGAGGGGCATGGCGGCCGATTATGGGACGGCGTCCGCCGAGCCTGTTTACGCGATGTAAGGAGCGCGGGCGCCGCCGCATCGTGCCGCAGGCCCTACGATCGCCGCATGACAGTCGAAAGCAATTCCGCCACCGGCGGCGCCGCGCGCCACGTCGTGGTGATCGGCGCGGGCGCCGTGGGCAGCGCCACCGCCATCGAAGCGCTGCGCGCGGGCCTGCGCGTCACGGTGATCGAGCCCGGCGAACCCGGCGGCCCGCAGGCCACGAGCTACGGCAACGCGGGCTGGTTGTCGTCGCATTCGGTGGTGCCGCCCGCGCTGCCCGGCGCATGGCGCAAGGTGCCGGGCTGGCTCGCCGATCCGCTCGGTCCGCTCGCGGTGCGCTGGCGCCATCTGCCGCGCGCGCTGCCCTGGCTGCTGCGCTATCTCGCCTCGGGCTGGACCGAGGCGCGCGTGCAGCGCACGGCCGATGCGCTGCGCACCCTGCTGGCCGACGCGCCGGCGCTGCATGCGCGGCTCGCGGGCGAGGCCGGCGTGCCGCAGCTCATCGAGCGGCGCGGGCTGTTGCATGCCTATCGCTCGCGCGCGGAGTTGGAGGGCGATGCGCTCGCCTGGCGCGTGCGCGGGCGCACCGGCGTGCAGTGGGAGGAATGGTCCGCGGCGCAGTTGCGGCAGCGCGAACCCGACCTCGATGCGCGCTACACGCTCGGCATCTTCGTGCCGGAGGCGGGCCACTGCCGCAACCCGGGCGCCTACGTGGCCGCGCTCGCGGCCCATGCGCAGGCGGCCGGCGCCGGGCGGGTGGCCGCGCGTGCGACGGGTTTTCGCATCGAGGGCGGCCGGCTGCGTGCGGTGCGCACCGAGGCCGGCGAGATCGCCTGCGATGCCGCCGCCATCTGCGCCGGCGCGCGCTCCGGGCCGCTGGCCGCGGCGGCGGGTTCGCCGGTGCCGCTCGAATCGGAGCGCGGCTACCACGTGGTCGTCGAAGGCACCACGGCCGGGCCGCGCACGCCGATGATGGTGGCCGACGGCAAGCTCATCGCACACTGGATGGACGGGGGCCTGCGCGCGGCGGGACAGGTGGAGATCGGCGGGCTCGAGGCCGCGCCCGACTGGCGCCGCGCCGAGATCCTGCTGCGTCATCTGCGCGCGATGTTCCCGGCGCTGGCGTCAGCGCCGGCGGCTTCGGCGAAGCACTGGCTCGGCCATCGGCCCAGCCTGCCCGACGGGCTGCCCTGCATCGGCAGCGCGGCGGCGAGCGCCGACGTGGTGCTCGCCTTCGGACATGGCCACGTGGGCCTCTGCGGTTCGGCGCGCACCGGCCGCCTCGCCGCGCAACTGCTCGCGGGCGCCGCACCGGAGATCGCGCTCGCGCCCTTCGATCCGCGGCGTTTCGGCTGAGGCGCCGAGCGCTCAGCGGTAGCGCTGGTAGACGCTGGCGCGGCCGTCGGCCTGCACCAGCAGCACGTCGTAGGGATCGCGCCGGCCGCCGTAGGCGGGGCCGTCCATCCCCGGCGAACCGATCGGCATGCCCGGCACCGCGAGGCCGACGGCCTTCGGCTTCTCACGCAGCAGCCGCTGGATCTCGCGCGCGGGAACGTGGCCTTCGACCGCGTAGCCGCCCACCACGCCCGTGTGGCAGCCGCCCATGCGCTCGGGCACGCCCAGCCGTGCACGCACGGCCGCGTTGCCGTCGGCGTGCACGCGGGTCGTGAAGCCGTGCGCTTCGAGGTGCTTCACCCAGTCCTCGCAGCAGCCGCAGTTCGGGTCCTTCCAGACCTCGATCGTCGGTGCGGCGGCCGGGGCGGCCGAAACGGCCCAGGGCCATGCCGTGGCCGATGCCAGCCCCAGCATCGGCGCGGCGCGCAGCAGAAGGGTGCGTCTTTGCATCTCAGTTCTCCCGGGAGGATTCGTTCAATCGGCCGCGGGCCTTGTCGGCCCAGGCCTGCAGATTGTCGAGCAGGTCCTTCTGGCTGAAGGAGCAGCTTTCCTCGCTGAACAGCGCGCTCGATTCGAGCCGGTCGAGCAGGTTCAGCAGCACCTCGCCATAGCGCGGCGGTAGGGCCGCGAGCAGCTCGGCGCTCGCGCGGGCCTCGTCCGACAGAGCGGTCACCGGGCCGCCGCTGCCGTTGCGGAGCGCCTCGATGCGCCCGGCGATCGCGTCGAGCTGCGATGCAGGGGCGCTCATCGCGACGGCCTTCCGGGCGGCGGCAGCGCCAGCCCGCGCTCGCGCATCAGGTCGCGCAGCACGTCGGGGTAGTCGGTGATGAGGCCGTCCACGCCCCAGTCCATCAGCCGCATCATGTCGGCGCGCTGGTTCACGGTCCAGGGCATCACCTTGAAGCCCAGGCCTTGCGCTTCGCGCACGGCGGCGGGCGTGAGGTCGTTGTGCGCCGGCGACCAGATCACAGGCCCGGACGCGGTGCCCGCAGCGGCCTTGACGAGCTGCGGCGTCGAGGCGAAGGCCGCGGCATCGAGCCCGGCCGTCCAGCGGCTGTCCTTGAGCGTGCGTGGCGAGCTCAGGTAGGCGCGCGGCAGCTGCGGCGCAAGCTGCCCGACCAGCGCGAGCGTGCGCCAGTCGAAGCTCTGGATGCTCACGCGGCCGCCCATCTGCGCCTTGTCGATCTCCGCGAGCAGCGCGCGCACCATCGGCTCGGGCGCCGCGGTTTCGTCGGGCCGGGTGGGGTCGATCTTGGTTTCGATGTTGAACCGCACCGTCTCGGCGCCGGCACCGCGTGCGCGCACCTGCTCGAAGAGCGCGGCGAGCGTCGGAATGCGCTCGCCGTCGCGCGGTATCTGCAGCGCGAACTGCTTGCCGTAGTTGCTCGCGGGATCGAGGCGGCCGACGTCGTAGCGCTGCAGCTGCGCGAGCGTGAGCGCGCGGATCGCGGGGCCGCTCTTCGGCGCGAGCCAGGCGCCGTTCGCGTCGCGCGTGTGGTCGGGGTTCAGGCGGGTGTCGTGCGAGATCACGACCACGCCGTCGGCCGTGAGGCCGATGTCGAGTTCGAGCGTACTCACGCCCAGGTCGATCGCGTTCGAGAACGCGGCCAGCGTGTTCTCCGGCGCCAGGCCGCGGCCGCCGCGGTGGGCCTGCAGGTCGAAGTGCTGCCTCGGGTGCTGCGTGATCGCGGTGCAGCCCGCGGCGAGCAGGGCGCCGGCCAGGCAGGCGGCGAGCAGGCTGCGCGATGGGAAGCTCTTCATTTGAGTTGTACCTTGATGCCGTTGTCCTCGACCGTGATGTCGCCGATCTCGTAGGTCTTGCGCCCGACCGTGAGCTCTTCGGCGGTGAAGCTGCGCAGCACCTGGCCGTGCAGCAGCTCCTGCGCCACCACGGCGCCGATCTTCTGCAGCCGTTCGGCATCGCGGCCTTGCACGCCCTGCAGTTCGAGCCGCTCGGCCCGCGGCTGGTCGAGCCGGAGGGCGCGGGCCGGCGCGTCGTAGCGCAGCGCGCTGCTGACCGACACCACGCCCTGCACCGGCGAGGTGGCGAGCAGCGGGCTCGCGATCGTCAGCGCGGCGGTGATGGCCGCGCGGTTGCTGCGCGCATCGAGGCCCAGTTGGGGATCGCGCAGGCCCACCATGAAGATCTCGGCATAGCGCTCGGCGACCGGGAAGCGCCTGGCGATCTGCGCCTGCAGTTCGTCGCGCGTCGCGGTGTATTCGCTGGTGAAGAAGTTGAAGCCCGCCAGCGCCGAGAGCGGCAGCGGCAGGGCCGCGGCGCCGCAGAGGGCGCGCAGCAGCAGGCGGCGGGAAGCGGAAGGCGGGAAGGGGGTCTGCATACGGATTCGGAGCTTGCCACAGGCGGCGCGGTTCCGGCATTTTCGGCTGGCGGGCGGCCGGCGCCGCCACAGGGCATCTTCCTACGCCGGGGCATCGGCCGCGGCGCGACAAACGGCGAACGATGCAAGGCGAGACGCGAATCGGTATCTCGGGCTGGCGCTATGCGCCGTGGCGGGGCCGCTTCTATCCCGCGGGGCTGGCGCAGCGCCAGGAGCTGGAGTTCGCCTCGCGCATGCTGCCCACCATCGAGATCAACGGTTCGTTCTACTCGTTGCAGCGCCCGGTCTCGTACCAGGCGTGGCACGACGCGACGCCCGAGGGCTTCGTGTTCGCGGTGAAGGGGCCGCGCTACGTCACGCACATCCTGCGGCTGAAGGACGTGCGCACGCCGCTCGCCAATTTCTTCGCTTCGGGCGTGTTCGCGCTGCGCGACAAGCTCGGCCCCATCCTGTGGCAGCTGCCGCCTTCGTTCGCCTTCGATGCCGAGCGGCTCGATGCGTTCTTCTCGCTGCTGCCGCGGGACGGCCGCGCCGCGCTCGCGCTCGCGCGCCAGCACGACGAAAGGCTCAATGACCGCAGCTTCCTCAAGGTGCCCGCCAGGCAGCGGCTGCGGCATGCGGTCGAGGTCCGGCATGCGAGCTTCGAGACGCCCGAGTTCATCGCGCTGCTGCGCCGGCACGGCGTGGCGCTGGTGGTGGCCGACACGGCCGGGCGCTGGCCGCTGCTCGAAGACCTCTGCGCCGACTTCGTCTACATGCGGCTGCATGGCGACAAGGAGCTCTATGCCAGCGGCTACGACGCCGCGGCGCTCGACCGCTGGGCCGAGCGCATCGACGCCTGGCGCCATGGACGGCAGGTGAAGGACGCCCGCCTCGCCGAACCCAGGCGCAAGATGACCGGGCGCAAGCCGCGCGACGTGTACTGCTATTTCGACAACGACGTGAAGGTGCACGCGCCGTACGACGCCGCGCACCTCGCGGCGCGGCTCGGCGTCGAGACGGGGCTCGGGGCCGACGATGCCTTCGCGCTGCCGCCCGGCATGGCGGTGCGCGGCCGCCGCGGCGTCGCTGCGCGCAAGTGAGCGCCGCAGAAGGGCGGCGGCCGCCCCTCAGTCGTGCAGCGACGACAGGAACTGCCTGAGCTCCGGCGTCTTCGGATCGCCGAACAGTTCGGCCGGCGGTCCCATCTCGTGCACGCGGCCCTGGTGCATGAAGATCACGCGGTCGCTGACCTTGCGCGCGAAGCTCATCTCGTGCGTGACCATCAGCAGCGTCATGCCCTCGTCGGCCAGCGACTCCACCACGCGCAGCACCTCGCCCACCAGTTCGGGGTCGAGCGCCGAGGTGATCTCGTCGCACAGCAGCACGGCAGGCTCCATCGCGAGCGCGCGCGCGATCGCCACGCGCTGCTGCTGCCCGCCCGAGAGCTGGTCGGGCATGGCGTCGAACTTCTCGGCCAGGCCCACGCGCTCGAGCAGCTTGCGCGCCTGTGCGGCGGCTTCCAGCGACGAACGCTTCTTCACCAGCGTGGGCGCGAGCATCACGTTGCGGCCCACCGTCAGGTGCGGGAACAGGTTGAAGCTCTGGAAGATCATGCCCACGCGCTGGCGCAGTGCGCGCATCGCCATCGCGCTGTCGTGCAGCAGCGGCTTGCCGTCGACCGTGAGCGCGCCTTCCTGGAATTCCTCGAGCCCGTTGATGCAGCGCAGGAGCGTGCTCTTGCCCGAGCCGCTCTTGCCGATGATCGCGATCACCTCGCCGCGCTTCACGTCGAGGTCGATGCCCTTGAGCACCTCGTTCGTGCCGTAGGACTTGCGCAGCGCGGTGATGCGCACGATGGGCGCACCCTCGGGCGCCGCGGCGTGGTTCTTCGGGGCGTCAAGCACGGCGGCCATGGGTCTTCCTCTCGAGTTTCTTGGCGTACAGGCTCACGGGGAAGCACAGCACGAAATACAGCAGCGCCACGCAGGCGAAGACGGTGAAGGGCCGGAAGGTCACGTTGGCGATCATGCTGCCGGCCTTCGTCACCTCCACGAAGCCGAGCACCGAGGCGAGCGCGGTGCCCTTGATGACCTGCACCAGGAAGCCGACCGTCGGCGCGATCGCGATCTTCACGGCCTGCGGCAGGATCACGTGGCGCAGCTGCTCGCCGAAGCTCAGGGCGAGGCTGCCCGAGGCCTCCCACTGGCCCTTGGGAATCGCGGCCACGCAGCCGCGCCAGATCTCGGTCAGGAAGGCGCTGGTGTAGAGCGTGAGCGCGACGGTGGCCGCGGTCCAGGCCGACACCTCGATGCCGAGCAGCGCCAGCCCGAAGTAGGCCAGGAACAGCTGCATCAGCAGCGGCGTGCCCTGGAAGAGCTGCACGTAGCCCGCAACGATCGCTTCGACCAGCCGCCCCGCGCGCAGCCGCAGCGCAAGCAGCGCACCGCCCACGAGCCCGCCGCCGAAGAAGGCGATCAGCGACAGCACCACCGTCCAGCGCAGCGCCAGCAGCAGGTTGCGCAGGATGTCCCAGAGGGTGAATTCGCCCATGATGCTGCGCTCACTTGCCGAAGAAGAACCGGGGGCCGGCCCAGTTGAACAGGCGCCGTGCCCCGACCGCGAGCGCCAGGTAGACCAGCGTGGCGACGATGAAGGCCTCGAAGGCGCGGAAGTTGCGGCTCTGGATCAGGTTGGCGGCGTAGCTCAGTTCCTCGACCGAGATCTGCCCGCACACCGCCGAGCCCAGCATCACGATGATGATCTGGCTCACCATCGCGGGCCACACCTTCTTCATGGCCGGCGGCAGCACCACGCGCAGGAAGACCTGGGCGCGGCTGAGCGCGAGGCTCACCGCGGCCTCGATCTGCCCCTTGGGCGTGGCCTCGATGCCGGCGCGGATGATCTCGGTGGCATAGGCGCCGAGGTTCAGCACCATCGCGATCAGCGAGGCGGCCTCGGGCGAGAGCATCACGCCGCTCGCCGGAAGCCCGAAGAAGATGAAGAACAGCTGCACGATGAAGGGCGTGTTGCGGATCAGCTCGACATAGCTGCCGACCAGCCAGCGCAGCCACGTCGGTCCCGAGGCCCGCGCCCAGGCGCAGGCCACGCCCACCACCATGCCGACCACGGTCGCGACCGCCGTGAGCCCGAGCGTCCAGGCCACGCCCTTGGCGAGCAGCGGCCAGTCGACCAGAACGGCCCAGAAATCGAAGCTCACGGCCGCTTCCGATCAGACCGGCAGGTCGCCCGCGGCCTTGCCGAGCCACTTCTTCGACATGGCGTCGAGCGTGCCGTCCTTCTTGGCCGCGGCGATGATCTCGTTGACCTTGGCCTTGAGCGCATCCTCGCCCTTGGCCACGCCGACGAAGCAGGGGCTGTCCTTGAGCAGCAGCTTGAACTCGGTGTTGATCTGCGGGTTCTTGCGGATCATCTCGGCCGCCACCGCGCCGCTCATCGCGATCGCCTGGGTCTGGCCCGCCACGTAGGCCGCGACGGTGGCGTTGTTGTCCTCGAAGCGGCGGTAGTCCACGCCCGCGGGCGCCACCTTGTTGAGCTCCTGGTCCTCCATCGCGCCGCGCGTCACGGCCACGGTCTTGCCCGCGAGGTCCTTGAAGTCCTTCACGCCCAGGGTCTTCTTGGCGAACACGCCCTGGAAGAAGGGCGCATAGGCGGCGGTGAAGTCGATCACCTTCTCGCGCTCGGCGTTCTTGCCGAGGGTGGAGATCACGAGGTCGGCCTTCTTCGTCTGCAGGTAGGGAATGCGGTTGGCGCTGTTGACCGGCACCAGCTCCACCTTCACGCCGAGCCTGGCGGCGATCAGGCGCGCCATGTCGATGTCCAGGCCCTGCGGCGCCATGTCGGTGCCGACGAAGCCGTAGGGCGGGTAGTCGGTGGGAATGGCCACCTTCAGCGTCTTCGACTTCATGACGTTGTCGAGCGCGTTCTGCGCATGCACCGTGCCGGCGGCGCCGAGCAGCGCGGCGAGGAGGGCGGCCGACGCGAGGCCGGCGCTGAAAAGGCGCTTGGTGGGGTTCATAGCAATGCTCCTAGGTAGGTCGATGGATCGGGGGTGTCGGGGCCGCGGCGCGCGGGCTTCGGGCGCCGGGCTTCGGCGGCGGGAGGCTGCAGCGGTGCCAGCGCGTCGCGCAGCTGCGCGAGCGGATCGGCCGGCGCCTGCACGCGCAGCGCCGACTGCACCGTGCCCAGGTGCTCGGCCATCAGCGCCTCGGCCGCGGCAGGGTCGCCGCGCTCCAGCGCCGCGACGATGCGTACGTGGTCCTCGCAGGACTGCACCGCGTCGTGCGTGCTCTGGTAGAGCATCGCGATCAGCGTGGTGCGCGCGGTGAAGTCGCGCAGCGTGTCGGCCAGCAGCGTGTTGCCCAGGCATTCGGCCAGGCAGACGTGGAAGTCGCCCAGCAGGTAGCTGCGGTGGCCGACGTCGCTCCCTTTCAGCGCGGCCTTCTCGCGCTGCAGGTGGGTCTTGAGCTGGCGCAGCGCCGCCTTGTCGATGCGGCCGGTGCTGCGGATCAGCCCGAGCTCGATGACGCGCCGGGCTTCAAAGGCCTCGCGGGCCTCGTCCTGCGACGGCTCGATCACGAACCAGCCGCGGCGCGAACTCACCGTGACGATGCCGCGTGCGGCCAGCCGCGTGAGCGCCTCCCGCACGATGGTGCGGCTGCAGTCGAACAGCATCGCGAGCTGCTGCTCGCCCAGGCGCGCGCCCGGCGCGAGCTTCTGCGCCATCACCGCTTCGACGATGCGTGCACTGATTTCGGAGGCGGATGTAGACATTCGGCTTCATGCCAGCAGCTTCCGTGCCAACTGGTATGCAAGCCATGTGCACCGAAAATGACCCGTCGTGGTGCACAGCACGCCCGTAAACGGGCGGCGCTCAGTCCATCCTGGCGCCCGAGGCCTTGACTGCCTTGTCCCAGCGCGGCGTCTCGGCCGCGAGGAAACGTGCGAAGTCCTCGCTGCCGAGGTAGGCCGGATCGGCGCCCTGGCTCACCATGCGCTCGCGCACCTCCGGGCTGGTCAGCACCTGGCGGAAGGCGTCGCCGAGCTTCGCGACCACCTCGCGCGGCGTGTCCTTCGGCGCGAAGAAGCCGTAGAAGCCCACCACCTCGAAGCCCTTGACCCCCGACTCGATGACCGTGGGGATGTCGGGCAGCGCGGGGTTGCGCTCGCGGCTCGTCACGGCCAGGGCGCGCACCTTGCCCTGCTTGTGGTAGCTGGCCGCCTGCGGGATCGACTCGGCCATGAACTGCACCTGGCCCGCCATCAGGTCGGTGAAGGCCGGCGCGCTGCCGCGGTAGGGGATGTGCACCATGAAGATGCCGGTGGCGGTCTTGAACATCTCGGGCACCAGGTGGCTGATGCCGCCATTGCCGGCCGAGCCGTAGTTGACCTGCCCCGGACGCGCGCGGGCGTAGTCGACGAACTGCTTCAGGTTCTGCACCGGCAGCTTCGGCGTGACCAGCAGCGCGAGCGGCTGCATTGCGGTGCGCGCGATCGGCACGAAGTCGCGCTGGGTGTTGTAGGGCAGCTTGCTGTAGAGCGCACCGTTGATCACCGCCACGCCGGTGTTGGCGAGCATCAGCGTGTAGCCGTCGGCCGGGCTCTTGGCCACCGCGTCGGCGCCGACCGAGCCGCCCGCGCCGGGCTTGTAGTCGATGATCAGCGGCTGGCCCAGCACCGCCTGCAGCTTGTCGGCGAGCAGGCGCGCGTGCTGGTCGAGCGGCCCGCCGGCGGGGAAGCCGACGACGACCTTGATCGGCTTGTCGGGGTAGGCCGCGAGGGCAGGGCCGCCGAGGCCGAAGGCCGCAGCGATCGAGCAAGCCGCCAGCAGGGCGGCGCGGAACGGATGGGTCATGGACGGTCTCCTCTACCTTGTCGTTGTGAACCAAAGCGATCATAAGCAGCGCCCCACGGCGCGCGCGGCGTCGCCAAGGTGACGCCCCAGGGGGCTTCCCCGATGGGAGCGGCGCGCGGCGCGGCTTAGGCTGCGGCCTGGCTTTTTCCACCTCCCTTCCTCCACCCGCCCGACCATGCAAGAACGCCCGCACCACAAGTTCTGGCCCAAGCGCCTGCCGCATTCGATCACCGTGCCCGCCACCTCGCTGTGGCACAACCTCGCGACCTCGGCGGCGCGCTATCCGGACAAGGCGGCGCTGGTGTTCTTCGGCCGGGTGATGAGCTACCGCATGCTGGCCGAACAGGTCGAGCGGCTGGCCGGCGCGCTGCATGCACTCGGCGTGCAGCGCGGCGACCGCGTGCTGCTCGACATGCAGAACTGCCCGCAGCTCGTGATCGCGCATTTCGCGATCCTGCGCGCCAACGCGGTGGTGGTGCCGGTCAATCCGATGAACCGCGCCGAGGAGCTCAAGCACTACATCGTCGATCCCGATGCCAAGGTGGCGATCACCACCGGCGACCTCGCGGCCGAGCTCGCGAGGGCGAGCAACGCACTGCCGCCCGAAGAGCGGCTCGCGCACCTCGTCGTGACCCAGTTCACCGACGCCTTCGACGCCGACGCGTCCGGCGACGACGCACCCGCCCCGGCCTGGAAGGACTGGCTCACCACGCGCCATCCGCTGCCCGAGCTCGAGGGCGGCCAGGCGCTGGCATGGACCGAGGCGCTCGAGGCCGGCCATCCTGCGCCCGCGCACGTGGTGGGCGCGAACGACATGGCGCTCCTGCCCTACACCAGCGGCACCACCGGGCTGCCCAAGGGCTGCGTGCACCACCATTCGAGCCTGATGCACAACGCGGTGTCCGGGCAGCTCTGGGGCCAGGCCACCTCCGAGACGGTGGTGCTGGCGGTGGTGCCGATGTTCCACATCACCGGCGTGGTGAGCATGATGCACACCTCCATCCTCGCGGCCGCCACGCTGGTCATCATGCCGCGCTGGGACCGCGACGTGGCCGGGCGGCTGATCTCGCGCTGGAAGGTCACGAGCTGGACCAACATCCCGACGATGGTGATCGACCTCATGGCGAGCCCGAACTTCGCGAGCTACGACCTCTCGAGCCTCACCCACATCGGCGGCGGCGGTGCGGCCATGCCGCAGGCGGTGGCGCAGCGCCTGTTCGAGCAGTACGGCCTCAAGTATCAGGAAGGCTATGGCCTGACCGAAACCGCCGCGCCCTCGCACACCAACCCCTCGGACCATCCGAAGCAGCAGTGCCTGGGCATCCCGTTCATGAGCACCGATGCGCGCGTGGTCGACCCGGACACGCTGGTGGAGATGCCGGTCGGCGAATCGGGCGAGATCATCATCCACGGCCCCGAGGTGTTCCAGGGCTACTGGAAGCGGCCCGATGCCACGCGGGCCGCGTTCGTCGAATTCGAGGGCAAGCGCTTCTTCCGTTCGGGCGACATGGGCCGCATGGACGAGGACGGCTACTTCTTCATCACCGACCGCCTGAAGCGCATGATCAACGCGAGCGGCTTCAAGGTCTGGCCGGCCGAGGTCGAGCTGCTGATGTTCCGCCATCCCGCGATCCAGGAGGCCTGCGTGATCTCGACCAGGGACAGCTACCGCGGCGAGTCGGTCAAGGCGGTGGTGGTGCTGCGGCCCACGCACAAGCACACCACCGAGCAGGAGATCATCGACTGGTGCCGCGAGAACATGGCGGTCTACAAGATCCCGCGCAAGGTGCAGTTCGTCGATGCGCTGCCCAAGAGCGGCAGCGGCAAGGTGATGTGGCGGCTGCTGCAGGAGGACGAGAACAAGGCCGCCGCGTAACAGCAGGTTCGCGCGCGCGGCGGCCGGGCCTTCGCGGGGAGAATCGGCGCTCCCCGTCGTTGCCGCCGTCTTCCCGCTCTCCATGCGCCTGCGCCCGTTCCTGTCCGCCTGCCTGCTCTCCTTGCCCCTGCTGTCGCAGGCCGCCGCCGCCCGCACCTGCCTGGTCGTTGGCATCAGCGATGGCGACACCCTCACCGCGCGCTGCGGGCGCATCGGCTCGTACGAGGAGGTGCGGGTGCGCATCGCCGCCATCGACGCGCCCGAATCGGCGCAGCCCTACGGCCGCCGCGCCCGGCAGGCGCTGAGCAAGCTGTGCTACTTCGAGCGCGCGCTCATCACCGAGCGCGACACCGACCGCTATGGCCGCACCGTGGCCGACGTCAACTGCGACGGGCAGGACGTCGCGACGTGGATGGTGAGCGAGGGCTGGGCCTGGGTCTACGACTACCGCGGCAGCGCCGAACGGTACGGCGGCCGGCTGGAGGAACTGCAGCGCGGCGCGCGCACGCAGCGCCAGGGCCTGTGGGCGGGCGCCAGGCCCACGCCGCCCTGGAAGTGGCGTCAGCGCCAGCGCGAGAACGCCTCGAGCGGCTTCCCGTTCTGAGCCGCGCGCATCAGGACTCGCTGCGGCCCTGCACGTCGGCTACCACGCGCGCATTGCGCTGGAAGCTCCAGTAGGCGCTGGCCCAGTCCATCATCACGACGATGCGGTTGCGGAAGCCGATCAGGAAGTACGCATGCGCGAACAGCCAGAACAGCCATGCGAGCCGGCCGCTGAAGCGCAGCGGCCCGAAGGGCGTGCCCAGGTCGACCACGGCCGAGTTGCGCCCGATGGTGGCGAGGTTGCCGTAGTCGCGGTAGCGGAACGGCACGGTCGGCGTGCCCGCGATGCGGCGCAGGATGTTCGCCGCGGCGGCGCGGCCCATCTGCTTGGCGCCGGGCGACACGCCGGGCACCGGCTTCGGCGGCTTGCCGGGGGCATGGCTCAGCGCGGCCGCGAGGTCGCCGACCACGCTGATCTCGGGATGGCCGGGGAGGCTCAGGTCGGGTTCCACCTTGATGCGGCCCGCGCGGTCGCATTCGGCGCCGGTGGCCTCGGCGAGCATGCGTCCGAGCGGCGAGGCCGCGACGCCCGCGGCCCACACCACGCAGCTGCTGCCGATGCGGTAGCTCGTGGCCGCTGAGCCGTCGGCGCCGCCGCCGGCCTGCACTTCGAGCCCGTCGGCGTCGATCGCGGTCACGCGCGCGTTGAGCCGCACGTCCACGCCCAGCCGGACCAGCTGGTCCAGCGCCTTCCGGCTCAGGCTCTCGGGCATGGCCTGCAGCACGCGCGGGCCGCCCTCGATCAGCAGCACCTGCGCGCTGCCGGGGTCGATGCGGCGGAATTCGCCCTCGAGCGTGTGGCGCGCGATCTCGGCCAGCGTGCCGGCCATCTCGACGCCCGTGGGGCCCGCGCCGATCACGGCGAAGGTCAGCAGCGCGCGGCGGCGCTCGGGGTCGGTCTCGGTCTCGGCGGCTTCGAAGGACATCAGCACGCGGCGGCGGATCTCGAAGGCATCGGCCAGGGTCTTGAGGCCCGGCGCGAGCGGCGCCCATTCGTCGTGCCCGAAATAGCTGTGCGTGGCGCCCGCCGCGACGATCAGGTGGTCGTAGCCCACCCGGCTGCCGTCGGTCAGCCCGACGCTGCGGACCGCGGGGTCGATCGCGTTCACCTCGCCGAGCAGCGTGGTGATGCGCGGCTGCCTGCGGAACAGCGAACGCACCGGCGCCGCGATCGACGGCGCCGCGAGCCCGGCGGTCGCCACCTGGTAGAGCAGGGGCTGGAACAGATGGTGGTTGGTCTTCTCGATCACCGTCACGTCCACGTCGGCGCGTTCGAGCTTGCGTGCGGCTTCGAGTCCGCCGAATCCGCAACCGACGATGACGACATGCGGGCGGGCGGAGGCGTTGGTCGTTTGCATATGAATGGATGATACGCAGCGGCCCTGCACCGCAGCGCGTGTTGTGCGAAAGTGCTTCCTTCCCCGATCCCTGCGCCGCCCGGCACGCGGCGAGTGAGCGAGCGCGAGAACTTGTCCTACGCGCCCGCGTCACGCCGATCGGCTACAACTTCCGGCTGACCCGACTGGAGACTCCATGACGCTTTCCCGGCCGATCACCCCGGCGGCCAGTGCACTGCGCGACAGGTTCCGCGAAGTGCGTGCCGCCAGCCTGGCGCTCGCCGCGCCGCTCTCGGCCGAAGACCAGTGCATCCAATCGATGCCCGATGCGAGCCCGACCAAATGGCATCTCGCGCACACCACCTGGTTCTTCGAGACCGTGCTGCTCCAGCCGCACGCCGCGGGCTACCGGCCCTTCGACACCCGGCTGCACTACCTCTTCAATTCGTACTACGAGGCGCTCGGCCCGCGCCATCCGCGGCCGCAGCGCGGGCTGCTCACGCGGCCTTCGCTCGACGAGGTGCATGCCTACCGCCGCCACGTCGACAAGGCGGTGCTCGCGTGGCTGGACAGCGGCATCGGCGAAGAACAGGCCTGGGCCGCCACGATCGAGCCGATCCTCACGCTCGGGCTGCACCACGAGCAGCAGCACCAGGAGCTGCTGCTCACCGACATCCTGCATGCGCTGTCGTGCAATCCGCTGCTGCCGGCCTACAAGCCCGCCGCCGGCCCCGCGCTGCGGCTGGCCGCCGTGCCGCCGCCCATGCGCTGGCTGTCGCGGCCGGGCGGCGTGGTGCAGGTGGGCCACGAAGGGCCGCACCGGGGCTTTGCGTTCGACAACGAGACGCCGCGCCACGAGGCGCTGCTGCGGCCCTATGCCATCGCCGACCGGCTCGTGAACTGCGGCGAGTACGCGCAGTTCATTGCCGACGGCGGCTACCAGCGGCCCGAGCTCTGGCTCTCCGACGGCTGGGCCGCGGTGCAGTCGCAGGGCTGGCGGCATCCGGCGTACTGGCTCGCGGCCGACGATCCGCGGCTCGGCGTGCCGTCGCAGCAGCAGGCCGGCTGGCATGTGTTCGGCCTGCATAGCGTGCGGCCGATGGAAGCCGATGCGCCGGTGTCGCAGCTGAGCTTCTACGAAGCCGCCGCATACGCGGAATGGGCCGGCGCGCGGCTGCCGACCGAGTTCGAATGGGAGGCGGCCTTCGACGCGCCCGGCATCTCGCAGATGACCGGCCATGTCTGGCAGTGGACGCGTTCCTCGTATGACCCGTACCCGGGCTTCAGGCCCTTGCCCGGCATCGCGGCCGAGTACAACGGCAAGTTCATGGTCGGGCAGCTGGTGCTGCGCGGCGGCAGCGTGGCCACGCCGGCCGGGCACACGCGGCCCAGCTACCGCAATTTCTTTCCGCCGGCGGCGCGCTGGCAGTTCACGGGGCTGCGGCTCGCAAAGGATCTCTGAACATGCGCAATCCAACGACGACCCCGCCTTCGCGTTCCTTCGCCGCCGCCGCGGCGGCCGCCGTGCAGCAGTTGCGCCAGCCCGTGGCGCCCGCCGCGGCCACGCCGGGCACGCCGCTTTCCGAATTCGGCCGCGAGATGCTCGCAGGTCTCTCGCGCCGCCCGCGCAGCATCTCGCCCAAGTTCTTCTACGACGCGGCCGGCTCGCAGCTGTTCGACCGCATCTGCGAGCTGCCCGAGTACTACCCCACGCGCACCGAGCTGCGCATCCTCGCCGAATGCGCCGCGGAGATCGCCGGCCAGGTCGGGCCGGCCGCCGAGATCGTGGAGTTCGGCGCCGGTTCGCTGACCAAGGTGCGGCTGCTGCTCGACGCGCTCGAGGCACCGAAGCGCTACCTGCCGATCGACATCTCCGGCGAGCACCTCGAGGCCGCCGCCGAGCGGCTCCGGGCCGACTACCCGGCGCTCGCGGTGCAGCCGATCGCGGCCGACTACACGATGCCGCTGGTGCTGCCGGCGCCGCTGCCCGGCGCGGGCAAGCGCGTGGGCTTCTTTCCCGGTTCGACGATCGGCAATTTCGAGCCCGACGAAGCCCTGGCCTTTCTGCAGCTCGCGGCGCGCATGCTGCGCGGCGGCGGGCTCTTGATCGGCGTCGACCTGGTGAAGGCGCCGGATCGGCTGCATGCGGCCTACAACGATGCGGCCGGCGTGACCGCCGCGTTCAACCTCAATCTGCTGCGCCGCGCGAATGCCGAGCTCGATGCCGACTTCGACATGGACGGCTTTGCGCATGCGGCGTTCTACAACGCGCCGAAGCGGCGCATCGAGATGCACCTCGTGAGCCGCCGCGCCCAGGCCGTGACGCTGAACGGCCAGCGCTTCAGCTTCGAGGAGGGCGAGACCATCCATACCGAGTACTCGCACAAGTTCACCGTGGACGGCCTGCGCGCGCTGGCGGTGAAGGCCGGGTTCCGGCCCGGGGCGGTCTGGGTCGATCCGGAGGGGCTGTTCAGCGTGCACTGGCTGCAGGCCTGAGCGGCGCGCCGGGGGCGGGCCCCGGAGGGCAGGGCGCCCATCGGGGCACAATAGCCGTCCGCGGCACGGCGCAGGAAGCCGCCGCCCGCCCCCTGGAGAGCAAGACATGAAAGCAACCTGGAACGGCGTCACCATCGCCGAAAGCGACGACACCGTGCTCGTCGAAGGCAACCACTATTTCCCGACGAGCGCGCTCAACCGCGACTACGTCACCTTCAGCAACCACAAGACCACCTGCCCCTGGAAGGGCACCGCGAGCTACTACTCGCTGCTCGTGAACGGCGAGATGCACGCCGACGCCGCCTGGTACTACGCCGATCCGAAGCCCGAGGCCGAGGAGATCCGCGACCGCGTGGCGTTCTGGAAGGACGTGAAAGTCACCGCGTCGTGACCACGGCCGCATTCGTGCCGCCGTTCGTCGCACCGGCCGAACTGCCGGCCGCGCTGCGCGAACAGGGCTATGCGGTGCTCGGCCCAGAGGGCGTGAGCGACTGGCTCGGCATGCCGCTCGCAGCGCTCGAGGCGCTGCACCCCGACTGGGACGATCTGCCGCCCGACGAATACCTCAAGGACGGCGGGCGCTACCGCACCCGGCGCCACGCCTGCTTCACCGTCGAGGGCGAGGCCGTGGCGCAGGTGCCGCACCGCGCGCACTGGCAGCCGGTCGAATACAACGCCCTGCACGGCGGCATGCAGCGCTGGTTCGCGCCGATGCACGAGGCCACCGTGGCCCGCCCGGCATGGCAGCGGCTGCTGCAGCGCCTGGCCGGCGCGGCGAGCGACATGCGCGGCGGCGCGGCGCGGCCCTGGTTCGTCGAGGCGCACCAGTTCCGCATCGACACCGCGGGCGGCATCGGCCGGCCCACGCCCGAAGGCGCGCACCGCGACGGCGTGGACCTGGTGGCGGTGGCGCTGGTCGGGCGCCATGGCATCAAGGGCGGCGAGACGCGCGTCTTCGAAGCCAACGGAAGGCGCGGCGAGCGCTTCACCATGACCGAGCCGTGGACACTGCTGCTGCTCGACGACGCGCGCGTGATCCATGAATCCACGCCGATCCAGCCGCTCGAGGAAGGCGGCACCGGATGGCGCGACACGCTCGTGGTCACCTGCCGCGCCGAGGGTTTTCAGGGGGATTGACCCCGCCCGCCCGAGTCCTACAGTCTCCCCCCGGTACTGAGGTTAAATTCAAAGGCCGGCTCGAGCGCGAGCCGCGCCTGTCTGTATGCGAACGAAAGTGAGGCCCGCCAATGTTCAATCACATCCTGGTTCCGATCGACGGCTCCGAAACTTCCATGCTCGCCGTCAGCAAGGCCAGCGGCCTGGCATTGGCCTTCGGCAGCCGGATCACGCTGATCCACGTGATCGACAACTACCCCTTCATCGGCGTGGGCGCGGACTATGCGCTCGGCCAGAACGAATACCTGGCCGCGGCCACGGCCAGCGCCAATGCGGCGCTCGCGCGCGGCGTGGCCGCGCTCGCGGCCGAGGGCCTGCACAGCGACCAGCGCGTGATCGACGGCCACGTGGTGCATGAAGGCATCGTCGACACCGCGATCGCGATCGCGGCCGACCTGATCGTGATGGGCTCCCACGGCCGCAGCGGCATCGAGAAGCTGCTGCTCGGCAGCGTCACGCAGCGCGTGCTGCAGGACGCGCCGATGCCGGTGCTCGTGGTCAAGGGCGGGCTGTAGACAACCCGAACGCCGGCGCGCTCGCAAAGCGCACGGGCTGCCCCGTCGCCGGATGCACGAAACCCAGTTCGCTCGCATGCAGCAGCAGCCGCGGCGCGCGTGCGCGGACCGCGTCGCTGCCGTAGAGCGCATCGCCGAGGATCGGATGCCCGATCGACAGCAGATGCACCCGCAGCTGGTGCGAGCGCCCCGTGAGCGGCTCCAGCAGCAGGTGCGTGGCCAGGGCGCCATCGGCGCCTTGCGCGGATGAGACCGCGCGCCAGCGCGTGAGGCTCGGCTTGCCCGCCGGGTCCACCTTCTGCAGCGGACGGCGCGGCCAGTCGGCCATCAGCGGTTCGTCGATGACGGACCATTCCGCCTTCACCGGCAGCGCACCGTCCACGATCGCCTCGTAGCGCTTGTGCACCAGGCGGCCCGCGAAGGCGTCGCCGAGCGCCCGCTGCATCGCCGGGTTGCGCGCCATCAGCACCAGCCCGCTCGTCGCCATGTCGAGGCGGTGCACGACCAGCGCGTCGGGCCAGCGCCGCATCGCGCGGGCGCTCAGGCAGTCCTGCTTGTCCTCGCCGCGCCCGGGCACGCACAGCAGGCCGGCGGGCTTGTTCAGCACCAGCAGGTGGGCGTCTTCGTGGACGACGAGGTCCGGATGGTCGATGGCGGGCATGGAGCCGCGAGTGTAGAGACGTTAGAGACGCCAGAGCCCGCACGCCGGCGCGGCGCATGGGGCCTCGGCTATCCTCGAAGCGATGTCCGGCCCCGCTTCGTCGATTCCCGCTTCCGTTCCCCTGCCGCCGCCGAGCTTTGCCGACCTCCGGCGCGAGCGGCCCTTCATGCAGCTCTGGGTGGCGCGGCTCTTCGGCACCGCGGCGGCGCAGATGCTGCTCGTCGCGATCGGCTGGCACATGTACGAGCTCACCGGCAGCGCCTGGGACCTCGGGCTCGTCGGCCTCTACCAGTTCGTGCCCGCGCTGCTGCTCGCGCTCCTGGCGGGCCACGTGGTCGACCGCCACCACCGCGGCCGCATCGTGGCCGCCTGCTTCGCGGTGCAGGGCGCCGTGGCGCTGGTGCTGCTGTTCGCGGTGGTGCGGCACGGCGATTCGCGCGGCCTGCTGCTGGGGCTCTCGCTGGTGCTCGGTGCGGTGCGCGCCTTTCAGATGCCGGCGCAGCAGGCGCTCACGCCGCTGCTGGTGCCGCCCACGCTGCTCGCGCGCGCGATGGCCTTCAGTTCGGCGGGCATGCAGGGCGCCATCATCGGCGGGCCGGCGCTCGGCGGGCTGCTGTTCGTCGCGGGCATGGCGGTGGTGTACGGCGCCAGCGTGCTGTGCTTCGTGGTCGCCTGCGCGCTCGTGCTGCGGCTGCGCTACGCCTACACGCCCGCGGCGCGCGAGCCGGTCACGCTGGCCACGGTGTTCGCGGGCGTCGACTTCATCTGGAAGCGCAAGCCCGTGCTCGGCGCGGTCTCGCTCGACCTGTTCGCGGTGCTGCTGGGCGGCGCGGTGGCGCTGCTGCCGATCTACGCCAAGGACATCCTGCACACCGGGCCCTGGGGCCTCGGCCTGCTGCGCAGCGCGCCGGCCGTGGGCGCGCTCGTGATGTCGATCGCGCTCACGCGCCGGCCGATCGAGCGCCGCATCGGCCGCACGCTGCTGATGGCGGTGGGACTGTTCGGCCTGTGCATGGTGGTGTTCGGCATCTCGCGCAGCTTCTTCGTGTCGCTGGTCGCGCTGGCGGTCTCGGGCGGCGCGGACATGGTCAACGTCGTGATCCCGCCAGACGCTGGTGCAGCTCGAAACGCCCGACGCGATGCGCGGCCGCGTGAGCGCGGTCAACTCGATCTTCATCGGCGCGAGCAACCAGCTCGGCGAGTTCGAGTCGGGCGCCACCGCGGCACTGCTCGGGCCGGTCGGCTCGGTGGTGGTGGGCGGCGTGGGCACGATGCTGGTGGCGCTCGGCTGGTTCAGGCTGTTCCCGTCGCTCGCGCAGCGCGACCGCATGGTGGTGGCCCAGCAGGCGCCGCTGCGGGCCCCCTGAGCCAGGCGGCGCGCTTCAGAACAGCGGGAACGCCGCGGGCGCCCGGAGCACGAGGTCGCTCTGCGCCTCGGCCACGCAGGGCAGGATCCAGCCTTCGGCCTTTTCCTCGGCGCTCAGGCCCGGCCATTCGATGAAATGGCGCGTGGCGCCCGACAGCCGCTGGCAGATGCAGGTGCGGCAGGTGCCGTTGCGGCACGAGCTCGGCATCTCGATGCCCGCCGCCTCGGCCGATTTCAGGAGCGTGGCGCCGGCCTCGGTGTCGAAGACCAGGCCCGAGGGTTCGAGCCGGACCTTCACCGCGGGGCCTGCGGCTGGCCGGCGCGCCGCTGTTCGCGCAGCATGAACAGGTACAGGCTCTCGACCTTCTCGCGCGCCCAGGGCGTCTTGCGCAGGAACTTGAGGCTGGAGCTCACGCTCGGGTCGGTCGTGAAGCAGCGCACCGGCACCATTTCGCCCAGGCGCTGCCAGCCGTAATGCTCGGCCAGCGCCTTGACGATGGCCTCGAGCGTCACCCCGTGCAGCGGATTGCGCGGCTGGGGCCGGGCCTGCGGCGGCGGCGCGGGCGCGTCGCTCACTTGTTCTTGAGCTTGCCGCGCGGAATGACCGCGGTGGTGACGGTGCGCACCGGCTCGATGCCGGCACCCGGCGCCTTGGGCGGCGCGGTGTCCTTCTTCGGTTTCTTGGCTTCCTTGTTCGAGCGCTGTTGACCCTTGGCCATCTGGACCTCCTTGTTGATGTCGCCGGTATTGAGAGCGGGCAGTTTAGCGGTGCGGCGACAATACGCGGTTCCATTTGATTCCCCCGCATTCATGTCCGATTACGAAGTCCGCCCCGCCACGATGCGCGATGCCAAGGCCGTCGCCGAAGTCCATGCCCTGGCCGCCAAGGCCGCCTACGAAGGCATCCTGCCCGAAGACGAGCTGCGCGCGCTGGCACCCGCCTCGCGCGAAGCCAAGTGGCGCGAAGCCATCGAGTTCAGCGAACCCCAGGTGCAGGTGGCGGTGCACGAGGGCCAGGTCGTCGGCTTCGTCGGTTTCGACCGCTCGCGCGATCCCAAGACGCCGTCCACCACGGGTGAGATCTGGGCCATCTACGTGCTGCCCGAGCACTGGGGCAAGGGCGTCGGCGTGGCGCTCTGGGACGCCGCGCGCGAAGGCCTCGAGGAAGAGGGCTGCACCACCGTGACGATCTGGGTGCCGATCCGCAACGACCGCGCCATGCGCTTCCACGAGCTCGCCGGCTTCAAGCGCGAGATGAAGACCGCCAAGACCACCGCGATCGGCACGGTCCGCATCGAAGAGATACGCCTCAAGCGCAACGTCGCCTGAACCGGCGCCGCCCGCGTGCGGTTATTGCCGCGCCGTCACCGGTTGCGGATAAGCTCGCCGCTTTCCTTCATCCCACACCCGGATCGCCATGGCCACCAGCCTGCTTCTGCTGCTTGACGATATCGCCACCGTCCTCGACGACGTCTCCATCCTCACCAAGGTTGCCGCCAAGAAGACGGCCGGCGTGCTCGGCGACGATCTGGCGCTGAACGCGCAGCAGGTGTCGGGCGTCAAGGCCGACCGCGAACTGCCGGTGGTGTGGGCCGTCTGCAAGGGCTCGTTCATCAACAAGGCCATCCTGGTGCCCGCGGCGCTCGCCATCGGCACCTGGCTGCCCTGGCTCGTCACGCCGCTCCTGATGATCGGCGGCGCGTTCCTGTGCTTCGAAGGCTGCGAGAAGCTGGCCCACAAGTTCCTGCACAAGGAGGAGCACGCGGCCGACGTCGCCCGCCACGAGCATGCGGTGGCCGACGAGGCGGTCGACGTGGTCGCGGTCGAGAAGGACAAGATCAAGGGCGCGGTCCGCACCGACTTCATCCTCTCGGCCGAGATCATCGCGATCACGCTCGGCACGGTGCAGGGCCAGCCCTTCACCACGCAGCTCAGCGTGCTGGTGGGCATCGCGCTCATCATGACCGTGGGCGTCTACGGCCTCGTGGCCGGCATCGTCAAGCTCGACGACGCGGGCCTGCACCTGAGCAGGAGCGGCAGCGCCGCTGCGCGCGGCCTGGGCCGCGGCATCCTGGCGGCGGCGCCCTGGCTCATGAAGGGCCTTTCGATCGCGGGCACCGCGGCCATGTTCCTCGTCGGCGGCGGCATCCTGGTGCACGGCGTCCCGGCGCTCGGCCATGCGGTGGAGGACTGGGCCCATGCCGCCGGCGGCGTGTTCGGCACGCTCGGCTCGATGGCGGCCAACGCGGTCGTCGGACTCGTGGCCGGCGCCGTGGTGCTTGCCGTGGTCGAGCTCGTCAAGAAGCTGCGCCGCTGAGCGGCGCCTAGCATCAGCGCCGCGTGTTCTTCGCGCGCTGCACCAGATCGACCACGACCAGCGCCACCCCGAGCACCACCGCGAACCAGCCGACCAGGTAGGCGCCCGCGATCATCTCGAACCAGGCCGAGCCCTGGAGGAAGCGCGGGCCCAGCAGCACGGCGGCGCCGATCACGATGCAGAGGATGCCGCGTTCGAGGGTGCGGAGTTGTCTAGAGGCCATGGTGGGTTGTCGCGAGGTCGGTGGGTTGAAGCCGGAAGGCGGGCGCCATTGTCGCAAGGACGGCGCATTGCAGAATCCAGCCCATCGCCGCAAGGAAGAACCCATGACCATCGAGATATCCCGGGAAGCCCGCCAGGAGGCCATCCAGTCCATCGAACGCTACTTCCGCGAGAACATGGAAGAGCCGATCGGCAACGTCGCCGCGGGCGCGCTGCTCGGCTTCTTCCTCGAGGAGGTCGGGCCGCTGGTCTACAACAAGGCCGTGGCCGACGTGCAGGAACGGCTGCAGGCGCGGGTGTCGGAGGTCGACCTCGAGGTGCACGAGGACGAGTTCCAGTACTGGCGCAAGTTCGAGCGGCAGAAAAAGAGCCGGTAGGCGCCGGGCGGCTGCCGAAGATGCATCCGGACGTTGCAGAATCCGGGGCCATGCAACACCAACGCCCGTCCGACCGCTCCGTGGCTTCGTCCTCCTTTTTCCTCTTCTCCTGCCGGCTGCGGCGCGCGCTCGCCGCGCTGCCGCTGGTGCTCGCGGCCTCGGCGGCCGTCGGCCAGCAGGATCCTTCGACCTTTCCGCTCGATGCGGTCGGCTACCTGAACGAGGAACTGCCGCGCATGGAAGCCGCCGTGGCCGCCAGGGACCGCAGCTTCTTCCACGGTGCGATGGCGCGCACGGTGGACTTCACGGAGCGCTGGGGCTTCAAGGTCAAGGCCAATCCGGAGCTCGCGGCCTATCCGATGTGCACTTCCGCGGTCATGGACTACGCGGTGGTCGGCATGTGCAGGCTCACGCCCGGCGACGACGCCTGCGAGCCCGGCCTCGCGGCGCGCTTCGCGGCCAATGTGCAGCGCTGCCGCGAACTGGCCGCGCGAAAATAGATCGCGTTCGCGCCCGCACGGGCGCGGAATCGGAAACCAGGAAAGCACCCGCCCGCGCGCCGGCACGACGGAGACACGCATGCACTACGACCGCTACCAGACCCTGTCCATCCAGCGCCGCGGTGCCAACGGCGCGGTGCTCGACATCCAGATGCGCGCCGCCAACGGCAAGCTGCCGACCGCGGGCCATGACGGGCACCGCGAACTCGCCGAGATCTGGCGCGACGTGGCGGCCGACGACAGCGTGCGCTGCGCGGTGCTGCGCGGCGAGGGGCTGGGCTTCTCGGGCGGCGGCGACCTCGCGATGGTGCAGGACATGACCACCGACGACGGGGTGCGCCAGCGCGTGTGGAAAGAGGCGCGCGACCTGGTCTACAACCTCATCAACTGCGACAAGCCGATCGTGAGCGCGATGCACGGTCCTGCCGTGGGCGCGGGGCTGGTGGCGGGGCTGCTGGCCGACATCTCGATCGCGGCCCGGGGCGCGAAGATCGTCGACGGCCATACGCGCCTCGGCGTGGCCGCGGGCGACCATGCGGCCATCGTCTGGCCGCTGCTGTGCGGCATGGCCAAGGCCAAGTACCACCTGCTGCTGTGCGAGCCCGTGAGCGGCGAGGAAGCCGAGCGCATCGGGCTGGTGTCGCTTGCGGTCGATGAGGCCGACCTGCTGCCGCGCGCCTACGAGGTCGCCGACCGGCTCGCGGCCGGCAGCCAGAGCGCGATCCGCTACACCAAGTACGCGCTCAACAACTGGCTGCGCCAGGCCGGCCCGACCTTCGATGCCTCGCTCGCGCTCGAGTTCATGGGCTTCGCGGGCGCGCGACGTGCGCGAGGGCGTGGCCTCATTGCGCGAGAAGCGGGCGCCGAACTTCGGTTGAGGCGAAACGCCGATTTCCGGACGCAGAGGACGCGAAGGTTCCGCAGAGGACGCGAAAGAGACAAGAAAACCTTCTTGGCTGTTCCTTTTGCGACCTTCGCGAATCCTTCGCGTCCTCTGCGTACGGCTGTCCGCTTTCATTACGCCTTGCGCAGCCCCTGCAGGGTCTGCAGCAGCACCACCCGCGCCTGCCCGAGCACCATGCCCTTCCACTCGTCGTTGTCGCAGTAGAACGCGTCGCGCAGATGGCGGCGGATCTCGCGCTTCTGCGCATCGGGCGCTTCGGGATGGCGGCGCAGCCAGGTGTCGGCGCGCAGGCGCGTGAGCACTTCCTGGTCGGGCAGGGTGCCGAACTCCAGGCCCATGGGCGCGATGCGGGCGGCGGGGCATTCGTCGTAGGCGATCGACACCACCGGGCCGGAGACGTCGGCCGAGGCCGAGTCGCCCGCGAACGGCGCGAACACGTCGGCGCCCCACCAGGCATGGGCGAGCGCGAGGTCCTCGGGCGTGTTGCGGCCGGGGTAGATCTTCTCGCCGTGACCGTAGGGGCCGAGGCCGGTGTGGATGTCGATCCATCCGAGGTGCGTGGCCGACGCGCCGTAGCTGCGCAGGATGCCGCGCATCGTGCGGTTGCTCCACGAAGGTGCGGTGCCGCCGTAGAAGAGCCCGTTGGGCGAGCTGTACTGGCCCTTGGTCACGGCCTCGCGGAAGGCGCGCATGCCGCGCCGCGCGATGTAGGCGGCCATCGCGGCCTCGTCGGCCGGCGTCGGCGGCCAGGTGGCCGGCAGCACCAGCGGCTCGACCTCCGCATAGTCGGCGTTCACCGGCAGCGGCGCGCCGAAGTCGATGTGGTTGCGGTTGAGGTCGATGTTGTCCTCGTTGGTGCGGTGCAGGTGCGAGAAGCCGTGCGGATTGACGGCATGCACGAGCAGCAGCGCCACGCCGGCCTGCTCGAAGCGGGCCAGCAGCTCGGCGTCGTGCAGCGTCGCGACCTGCGCGCCGGAGCCGCAGAAGCCCTCGGGGCCGTGCGTGCCCGAG
Organism: Variovorax sp. TBS-050B; assembly: GCF_029893635.1. Lineage (NCBI taxonomy): Bacteria > Pseudomonadati > Pseudomonadota > Betaproteobacteria > Burkholderiales > Comamonadaceae > Variovorax > Variovorax sp. TBS-050B. The sequence goes on from NZ_JARXYR010000002.1 coordinate 3,132,600, forward strand.
CTCACGAGCAGCAGCTTCTTCGCGTCCTTCGCGCCGAGCAGCGCGAGGTCGGTCGCCAGCTCCTCGCCGAGCGCGCCGCGGTGCGCGGGATGCACGAAGCTCTCGATCGCGGCGCCGCGCGCAGCCGCCGCGTCGAGGAACTTCGCGCGTGCTTCGGCATAGGTCCCGGAGAAGTGGCGGACGCTGCCGCCGGCGGATGTCTGCATGGAGTACTCCAGTGTGGGGAAAGATGACCGGTCAGCGCGCCGGCGCATGCGCGCCCGCGGCATCGATGTCGCGGCCCGTGTGGTCGCGCAGCCAGAGCAGGCCCAGCAGCGAGACCACGGTCATCGCCACCAGGTACCAGGCCGGCGCGAGCTTGCTGCCGGTGGCGTTGAGCAGCCAGGTGCTGATGAACGGCGCGAAGCCGCCGAACAGCGCCACGCCCACGCTGTAGACCAGCGACATGCCGCTCGCGCGCACCGCCTTCGGGAACATCTCGGGCAGCATCGTGATGCCGGGCACGGTCTGCGCCACCAGGCCCACGCTCAGGAGCCCGAGCACGGTGAACAGCACCGCGGGCGTCGGCGAGGCGTTGAGCCAGAGGAAGCAGGGATAGATCACGATGGCCATCGCGATGCGGCTCCAGAGGATCAGCGGCTTGCGGCCCACCACGTCCGAGAGCCGGCCGACGAAGGGCGCGAGCACGAACGAGATCAGCCCCGTGAGCCCCGCGCCGAGCAGCGCCACCGAAGGCGCCAGCCCGAGCTCGCGCACCGCGTAGGTCGCCATGTAGAAGGTGACGACGTAGGCCGCGGTGGTGCCGCCGACCAGCAGCAGGATCGCGGCCAGCACCGTGCGACCGTGCTGCGTGCAGACCACCTTGAGGCTGCTCTCGCGCGGCGCGCGGGCGGCGGTTTGCGGCGCGACGTGCAGCGACTCCTCGAGATGGCGGCGGATGTACATGCCCACGGGCGCGATCAGCATGCCGATCACGAAGGGCAGGCGCCAGCCCCAGTCCTGCATGGCCTCGGGCGTGAGCGCGAGCGTGAGGCCACCCACCACCACCGCGCCCATCAGCACGCCCAGGCCCTGGCTCGCGAACTGCCAGCTCGCCATGTAGCCGCGGTTGGCCGGCGTGGCGTGCTCGACCAGCAGCGTAGTCGAGGCGCCGACCTCGCCGCCGGCCGAGAAGCCCTGGATCAGCCGCGCCACCACGATGACGATGGGCGCCGCCACGCCGATGGCTGCGTAGGTGGGCGTGAAGGCGATCAGCGCGCAGCCCAGGGCCATCAGGAAGATGGTGAGCGTCATCGCCTTCTTGCGGCCCGCGCGGTCCGCATACGCGCCGATCACGATGCCGCCCAGCGGCCGCATGATGAAGCCGACGCCGAAGCTCGCGACCGTCAGCAGCAGCTGGCCGTACGAGGTGAAGGTCGGGAAGAAGAGCTTGCCGATCACGAGCGCGAGAAAGCCGTAGACCGTGAAGTCGAAGAACTCGAGGCCGTTGCCGATGGTGGTGGCGACGATGGTCCGGCGCCGGCTGGCGGCCGGGGGCGGCGTGTCGGGATTGCGCATGTCTCTTTGGATGTGTGAGTTGTGTGGGAGGGCGTTCGCGGGCCGTCGGCCGCGGCGGATGCTAGAGACTCGCCGCGGTCATGAAAAGACAATAATTGGTCGACAGCGATAACTTTTGGTTTTCATGAAGCCCAATCAGTTGCACGCCTTCGTGGCCGTGGTCGAGCAGATGAGTATCCGCGCCGCGGCGCGCGTGCTCGGGATTTCGCAGCCGGCGGTGACCAAGATCGTGCGCGAGCTCGAGCGCGAAGTGGGCGCGCCGCTCGTGGAGCGCAGCGTGAAGGGCGTGCGGCTCACCGCCTACGGCGAGGCCTTCGCGCCGCGCGCGCGGCTGCTGCTCGCGGACATGCGCCGCGCACGCGACGAGATCGCGCAGATCCGCGACGGCCTCACGGGCAGGGTGTCGCTGGCCGTCAGCACCTCCTTCGCGCTCACCGTGCTGCCCGCGGCGTTCAAGGACTTCCATGCGCGGCTGCCGGCGGTCGACGTGCAGTTCAGCGAGGCAGTGCTGCCCTCGATGCTCGCGCGCCTGCGCGAGGGCGCGCTCGACTTCGCGGTGGCCCACGTGGTGCCGGGCCGGCTCGATCCGCAGTTCGAGGCGATCGCGCTTTTCCCGGTGCAGCTGGTGGTGGGGCTGCGCCATCGGCATCCGCTGCGCGCGAGCCGCTCGATCGCCGAACTGCTGAAGGCCGAGTGGATCCTGCCCGGCGACGACCATTTCAGCGGCCGCGACTCGGCGTCGGCGCTGCTGCCGCTCGGGCTGCCGGCGCCCGCGCGCGTGATCCAGGGCCATTCGGTCACGGTGGCGCTGTCGCTCGTGGGGCAGATGGACCTGATCGGGCTCTTCGTCGAGCCGCTCGCGGCGCTGAGCTTCCAGCGCCACGGCATCCGGCGCGTGGAGGTCGCCGAGACGCTGCCCGCCCTCAGCGTCTGCGTGCTCAAGCGCCAGGGGCAGTCGCTCACGCCGGCCGCGCAGCACTTCGTCGAGTGCATCCAGCGTGCCGCGGAAGCGGGCGGCGCGGGCCTCAGCGGCCGCGCCAGGCCGGCGCCCGCCCTGCGGTGAACGCCGCCACGCCCTCGGCGAAATCCGCGCTACCGTAGCAGCGCCGCACGAGGTCGTCGCTGTCGGGCGCGCCCTGCACCGTGCCGCGGCGCAGCGCCTCCTTGGCCGCTGCCTGCGTCACCGGCGCCAATGCGGCGAGGCGGCCGCACAGGGCCTCGACCGCGGTATCGAGCGCATCCGCTTCGCAGACCTGTTCGAGAAAGCCGCAGGCAAGCGCTTCGTCCGCGCCGAGGATCTGCGACAGCAGCAGCATGCGCCGCACCGGCTGCAGGCCCCAGGCCGCGCGCAGCCGCGCGAAGTTGAGCGAGGACAGCGTGTTGCCCAGCGTGCGCGCGATCGGCACGCCGAAGCGCGCACCCGGCGTCGCGATGCGGAAGTCGCAGGCGGTCGCGATCGCGAGTCCGCCGCCCACGGCCCAGCCCTCGACCACCGCGAGCGTGGGCATCGGCAGCGCCTCGATCAGGCCGATGCCGGCGTCGATGCGCCGTTCGTAGGCCACGCCGTCGTCGCCGCCCGCGAAGTCGCGGAACTGCGCGATGTCGGTGCCCGCGACGAAGGCCTGGCCGCCGGCGCCGCGCATCACCACCACGCGCACCTCGCCCGCGCGCGCCGCGAGCGCTTCGCAGTGCGCGCCGAGCTGTTCGTACATGGCCCAGGTCATCGCATTGCGCGCGGCGGGGCGGTCGAAGACCAGCGTGGCGATGCCGTTCGCCACCGCCAGGCGGACGCTGCCTTCGCTCATGAACCGAAGGCCCCCGCAGCGGCCAGCGCGCGCTGCGCCTGCGCATCGATGCCGAGCTCGGCCAGCACCTCGGCCGTGTGCTCGCCGAGCAGCGGCGGCGGCCGGCGCACCTGCTGCGGCGTGCCGCCCATCTTCACCGCGAAGCCGATGTTCGGCACCTTGCCCTCGACCGGATGATCGATCTCGATGCGCATGCGGCGGTGCCGGCCGTGCGCGCTCTCGAAGGCCTCGGGATAGCTCAGGATCGGGCCCGCCGGGATGCCCACCGCGAGCAGCCGCTCGATCCAGTGCGCGCAATCCGCCTCGGCGAAGCTGCGCTCCAGGCTCTCGACCAGCGCATGGCGGTTGGCGAGCCGCAGCGACACGGTGGCGAAGCGCTCGTCGTCCAGCAGGTCGGGCCGCGCGAGCGTGCGGCACAGCGTCTGCCAGAGCTTCTGGTTGGTCGCGCCCATCACGAAGTGGCCGTCGGCCGCCTTCACCGCCTGGTAGGGCGCGCTCATGCGGTTGGCGGTGCCGAGCTGCTCGGGCTCGCGGCCGGTGCCCCAGTACTCGCTCATGTCCCAGATGGAGAAGGCGAGCGCCGAATCGAACAGCGAGGCGTCGACGTACTGCCCGCGCCCGGTCGCCTTGGCGCCGATGTAGGCCGAGAGCATGCCGTAGGTGGCGAACAGCGCGCAGCCGATGTCGGCCACCGGCACGCCCGCCTTGGCCGGCGGACCGCCGGGATGGCCGGTCACGCGCATGATTCCCGACATCGCCTGCGCCATCAGGTCGAAGCCCGGCCGCCCGGCCCAGGGCCCGCTCTGGCCGAAGCCCGAGATGCTCACGTACACCAGCCGCGGGTTGATCGCGGCCAGCGTCTCGTAGCCGGCGCCGAGCCGCTGCATCACGCCGGGGCGGTAGTTCTCGACCAGGATGTCGGCCTCGGCCACCAGCTTGTAGAGCACCTCGCGCCCGCTCTCGGACTTCAGGTCGAGCGCGATGCTGCGCTTGTTGCGGTTCATGTTGAGGAAGCCCATGCTGTCCGTGCCCTTGAGCTTGAAGCCCATGGCGCCGCGCGTCTGGTCGCCGCCCTGCGGCGGCTCGATCTTGATCACGTCGGCGCCGAGGTCGGCCAGCAGCATGCAGGCATAGGGGCCGGCCATGACCTGGCTGACGTCGAGCACGCGCACGCCGGCGAGCGGCAGGGGCCTGGAAGTGGAGGAGGGGGAGTCGCTCATCGGTGAAGTCTTTGGTGGAAGAAAAGGCGGCGCGGCTTCAGGCATCGGCGCGCACGCCGGCCTCCTTGACGATGCGCGCCCACTTGGCGTGCTCGGCTGCGATGAAGGCGCCGAACTTCGCGGCGCTGCCGCCCGCGTCCTCGGCGCCGAACTCGTCGAGCCGCTGCGCGATGTCGGGCAGCGCGAGCACGCGGTTGATGTCCTCGTTCATGCGCTGCACCAGCGGCGCGGGCAGCCCGCGCGGGCCGACCAGGCCGTACCACGAGGCCGCGTCGAGGCCGGGAAAGCCCGACTCCGCGAGCGTGGGCACCGCGGGATGGCTGCGCGCGCGCTCGAGCCGCGTCTGCGCGATCGCGATCACCTTGCCCTGCTTCACGAAGGGCGTGGCGGCGGTCATGGTGTCGAAGGCGTAGTCGATCTGCCCGCCGAGCAGGTCCACCACGAGTGCGCTCGATCCCTTGTACGGCACGTGCACGGCGTCGACCTTGGCCTGCAGCTTGAACATCTCGAACGCCAGATGCTGCGCCGAGCCGATGCCCGAGGAGCCGAAGGACACGCGGCCCGGCCGCTCGCGGCAGAGCGCGACGATCTCGGGCAGGGTGCGCGCCTTCTGCGCCGGCGCGCAGGTCAGCATGTTCGGCGTGACGCCGACCAGCGCGAGCGGCGTGAAGTCGCGCCGCGGGTCGTACTTCACGCCCGAAAGCAGCGCGGGCGCGATCGCGTGGCTGTTGACGTGCGCCATCAGCAGCGTGGCGCCGTCGGCGGGCTGCTTGCTCACGTGGTCGGCCGCGATCACGCCGGTGGCGCCGGGCTTGTTCTCGACCACCACCGTGGCGTTCCAGAGCGCGCCGAGCTTCTGGCCGATGACGCGCGCCAGCACGTCGGTGCCGCCGCCGGGTGCGAAGCCCACGACGATCTTCACGGCGCCGGGCGGTGCCGCCGTGTCGGCGGCGGCCGCGCGCACGAGCGCCGGTGCGGCGAGGGCGGCAGCGGCGGCCGCGAGGTTGAAGCTTCTGCGTTGCATGGCGTGTCTCCGTCTTTTTCCTTGGAAGGTCGACGGATGGTGCGCAAGGGCCGCACCGGGCGCCATCGCTATTTGGGCGAAGCAGGATTCGCGTTTTGCGTATCCGCGCCCGGCGGCCGCGCGAGCACCGCGGCCACGCCGGCCGCCGCGCGCGAGAGCGCCTCGGGCGCGCGGTGGCACAGCACGAACTGGCGCCGTGCCCAGTCGCCGCGGATCGCGAGCCGCGCGAAGCGGCTGCCGCCGGCCACATGGCGCGCGATGGCCGCGGGCATCACGCCGATGCCGAGGTTCTGCGCCACCAGCGCCGCGATGCTGTCGAAGCCGCCCACGCGCATGCGCATGCGCAGCAGCTGGCCGGCTTCGTCGGCAAGCCGTTCCAGCATGAGCGAGATCGCGGAGCCTTCGCTGAGCACGATCAGGTCGCAGCCCAGGATGTCCTCGATCGCCACCTGGCGCCGCCGCGCGAGCGGATGCGCGCGCGCGGTCACCGCGACGAGTTCGTCGCTGCGGTAGGGCAGCGTCGGCAGCTCGATCGCGCCGAGGCCGGCCTCGTAGATGCCGATGTCCACCGTGCCGCGCCGCAGCGCCTGCTGCACCACCTGGCTGTTCATTTCCTGCAGGTCGATGCGCACGCCAGGGCAGGCGGCGGCGCAGCGCTCGATGTCCTGCGGCATGAACTGGATCACCGCCGACTTCGGCGCCGCCACGCGCACCACGCCCTGCTCGCCGCCGAGGTAGGAGGCCGCGTCGTCCTGCATGCGCAGCACCGTGTGCGTGATGCTGCGCGCATGCGCGAGCATCGCGCGGCCCGCGTCGGTCAGCACCATGCCGTGCGGCCGGCGCTCGAACAGCGCCACGCCGAACTGCGATTCGAGCTCGAGGATGCGGCGCGAGGCCGCGGCCGGCGCCATGTGCAGCCGCTCGGCGCCGCGCGTCACGCCGCCGAGCTCGGCGGTCGCGATGAAGAGCTGGACCGTCGTGAGGTCGAAGTGCAGCCTTGCAGTCACAGGACGACCTTCGCCCGTACGGGCTGCGGTGCGAGCCCCTTCGGGCGGCCGGGCGGGGCTCATGAAGGAAAGACCACGCCCGCCTCGCCCGACCGCCACGGCGCATGCTTGTGCATCGCGCGCTCGAACAGCGCCGAGGCGGTCCAGCCCGCGAGCCAGGCGCGCAGCTGCGGCCACGGCTGCTGCGCGAACCAGCCGGGCTCGACCATCGCGAACTGCCGCACGAAAGGCATGACGGCCGCATCGGCGAGCGCGGCCTCGGTGCCGAAGAGCTGCGGCGTCGCGGCCAGCCTCTGTTCGAGCCGCAGCAGGAACTGCGCACCTCGCGCGCGCGCTTCCGCGGGCGCGGCGCCGTCGAAGCGCTCGGGGTACTTGTAGCGATCGAGTTCGGGCTTGAAGCCGTCGTCGCAGGCCGTCACGAGCGCGAGCATCTCGTCGAGCGTGCCCGCCTCGGGCGCGAGCCAGCGCAGCGGATCGCTGCGGCCGAGCGCCCAGCGCATGATCTCCAGGCTCTGCGCGAGCACCGAGCCGTCGGCCAGCACCAGCACCGGCACCGTGCCCTCGGGCGAGGCGGCGAGCATCTCGGCGGGCTTGTTCTTCAGCACCACTTCGCGCAGCTCGCAGCGCTGGCCGCTCGCCAGCAGCGCGAGCCGCGCGCGCATCGCATACGGACAGCGCCGGAAGCTGTAGAGGACGGGCAGGGCGGTGGCGGGCATCGGGCGTCCGAGTCTAAGACGCGCCGGCCGCGGCGCCTCAGGTCCTGCAGTCCCCGCAGGTCCCGTGCAGCGTGAGCGCGGCCCGGCGCGCGTCGATGCCGTGCTTGCGCAGCTCGCGGCCGAGCCGGCTCATGACCCTGGGCAGCGCCGGGTCGGCCGGCAGCGCGAGCACCTTGTGGCACTGGTCGCACTCGAAGACATGGCCGGAGGCGGCTTCCACGTGGCGCGAGAAGCGGTTGACCCGGTCGGCGGCCACGCGGCGGTCGCACAGGCCGGCTTCGACGAGCCGGTCGAGCACGCGGTAGATGGTCACGCGGTCGGGCCGTTCGCCGGCGGCGGCGGTGTAGGCGGCGACCACCTCGTCGTGCGTGAGCGGCTGGGCCGCGTGCTCGAGCAGCGCGAGCACGGTCTGCGCGGCGCGCGTCACGCGCAGGCCGGCCGCGCGCAGCAGGGCGTCGCCGTCGAAGGGCGTGGCAGCGGCGGCTGAGGAGGGCTTCGGCATCGGGCGCATGGGCTTGGCGGAGAACCGCCATTGTGTTGCATTCCGCAACCCCGCGCGCCAAGGGGTCCGAATGCGCTAAGGTCCGGTTTTCGCCGATTTTCCGAATACCTTCTGCCGACCATGTCCCGTCCTCCGATCGAAATCGAAACCGCCCCCCACCCCACCGCCGCGGTGATCGTGATGCACGGCCTCGGCGCCGACGGCAACGACTTCGTGCCGATCGCGAGCGAACTCGACCTGTCGAGCGTGGGCCCGGTGCGTTTCGTGTTCCCCAATGCGCCGGTGATTCCCGTGACCATCAACGGCGGCTACCAGATGCCGGCCTGGTACGACATCGCCGTGGCCGACCTCGTCGTGCGCGAGGACGAGGCCGGCCTGCGCCGCTCGCAGGCCGCGATCGAGGCGCTGATCGCGAACGAGAAGGCGCGCGGCATCCCGGCCGGGCGCATCGTGGTGGCGGGCTTCTCGCAGGGCTGCGCGATGGCGCTGATGACGGGGCTGCGCCACACCGAGCGGCTCGCGGGCATCGTCGGCCTCTCGGGCTACCTGCCGATCGCGGCCACCACCGCGGCCGAGCGGCATGCGGCCAACCACGAGACGCCGGTGTTCCTCGCGCACGGGCGGCAGGATCCGGTGGTGCCGATCGCACGCGCGCTGCAGTCGCGCGATGCGCTCGCGGCGCTGGGCCATGCGGTCGAATGGCACGAGTACCCGATGGCGCATTCGGTCTGCATGGAGGAGATCGCCGACCTCAACCGCTTCCTGCTGCGCGTGCTCGTGCCCTGAGGTGCATCGTGGCTGCTGCTATCGAAATCGGAGCGGCGCGCAGCATAGCCGATGCAGGGATTCCCTGCACGAGCAGTGCCCGCGCCGCCGTGCTACCTTCCAGCCCCTCAGAGATTGACGGGTCATAACAATATGAGCAGCAGATTGCAGGAGCGGTTGGGTGCGCTCTCGGCGGGGCGGTTGAAGGGCATGCGCCGGGGCATCGAGAAGGAGAGCCTGCGTGCGGATCCCGACGGCAAGCTCGCGCTCACGCCCCATCCGGCCGCCCTGGGATCGGCGCTGACCCATCCGCACATCACGACCGACTTCAGCGAATCGCAGCTCGAGCTCATCACCGGCGTGCATGCCGACGTGGATGCGGCGCTCGAGGAACTGACGCGCGTGCACCAGTTCACCTACCGCGTGCTCGATTCGCTCGGCGACGAGCGGCTCTGGGTGTCGAGCATGCCCTGCGGCCTGCCGACCGACGAGACCATCCCGATCGGGCGCTACGGTTCGTCGAACGTGGGGCGCGCGAAGAGCGTCTACCGCATGGGCCTGAGCCACCGCTACGGCCGGCGCATGCAGACCATCTCCGGCATCCACTACAACTGGTCGCTGCCCGAGGTGTCGAGCGACGAATACTTCGCGCTCATCCGCAACTTCCGCCGCCACGCCTTCCTCCTGCTCTACCTGTTCGGCGCCTCGCCCGCGCTGTGCTCGAGCTTCGTCGCGGGCCGGCCGCACCAGCTGCAGCCGCTCGGCGACGGCAGCATGTTCATGCCGCACGGCACCTCGCTGCGCATGGGGCGGCTCGGCTACCAGAGCGACGCCCAGGCCTCGCTCGCGGTGAGCTACAACAGCCTCGAGGGCTACGGCGCCTCGCTGCAGGATGCGCTGACGCGGCCCTGGCCGGCCTACGAGGCCATCGGCATCCGCAACCTCGGCGGCGACTACAACCAGCTCGCCACCAGCCTGCTGCAGATCGAGAACGAGTTCTACGGCACCATCCGCCCGAAGCGCGTCATCAACCCCGGCGAGCGCCCGCTGCATGCGCTGCGCGAACGCGGCGTGGAATACGTCGAGGTGCGGCTGATGGACCTCGATCCCTTCGAGCCCGTGGGCATCAGCGCGCAGACCATGCGTTTCCTCGACGTGTTCCTGCTGCACTGCCTGCTCGGCGACAGCCCCGACGACACGCCGCAGGAGATCGCCGAACTCGCCCACAACCAGCACCTCACGGCCGCATGCGGACGCGAGCCGGGCCTGAAGCTGCTGCGCGGCGGCCGCGAGGTGGCGCTCGCCGACTGGGGCGTGGAGCTGGTCGAGCAGTGCCTGCCGATCGCCGCCGCGCTCGATGCCGCGCACGGCGGCACGCTGCATGCCGAGGCCGTGCGCGCCGCGCTGGCCGCGCTGCAGGCACCCGACAGCCTGCCGTCGGCGCGCGTGCTCGCGGCGGTGGCGTCGCGGCACGGCAATTCCTTCATCGGCTTCGTGCGCGCCCAGTCGGAGCAGACGCGCGCCGCCATGCTCGCGCTGCCGTTCTCGGCCGCGCAGCAGGCGGAATTCGAGCGCATGACCGAGGATTCGATCCAGGAGCAGAAGCGCATCGAGGCCGCCGACACCATGCCCTTCGAGATCTACCGCGAGCAGTACGTGTCGCCCGCGCGGCTCGGCATCGGCCACGGGCGGATGGCCGTCGCGGCCTGAGTTTTCCTGTCCTCCGCGTCTCACCGGCGCCCCGCCGGCCTGACGACAATCGAGGTCGCCAATGGCCTACAGGCATTGGCCGGCATGGCTCACCGCAGGCGTCGCCACGGCGGCGACCATCGGTTCCATGCATCCGCCAAGTACCAGTTTTTCCCCCTTTCGGCGCCGGGCCGCGCCGGAGGTGCCGGCATGACTTTCAAGGCCTATCTCGTCGAGGACAGCGCGCTCATCCGCGAGAACCTCGTCGGGTTCCTGCATGACGTGGCCGACGCCGACGTGGTGGCCTGCGCCAGCACCGAGGAAGAGGCGGTGAAGTGGCTGCAGCACCATCGGGACGACTGGGACCTGGCGATCGTCGACCTGTTCCTGGAGCGCGGCAACGGCCTGGGCGTGGTGCGGGCCTGCCGCAACCGCCGGGCGCGGCAGAAGGTGGTGGTGCTGAGCAACTACGCCACCTCCGACATGCGCCGGCGCTCGGCCCAGCTCGGCGCCGACGCCTTCTTCGACAAGTCGGCCGAGCTCGACCAGCTGGTGGTGTACTGCGAAAGCCTGCGTCACGCGCGCGACTGAGCGCACGCCGGGGCGGCCGGTCCGCCGCGCCTTTCTGGGGTAAAACGCACGCGGCCGCCGCAGGCCGCGGCGGCCGCACACCCGATTCCTCCCCCAGAGAAGCAGCGAGAGCAACCATGAGCAACGGCAACACCATCGATTTCAAGGGCCGCGTGGCCATCGTCACGGGCGCGGGCGGCGGCCTGGGCCGCCAGCATGCACTGGCCCTCGCGGCGCGCGGCGCCCGGGTGGTGGTCAACGACCTCGGCGGCGCGGCCGACGGCTCGGGCGGCTCGGCGAGCGCCGCGCAGGCGGTGGTCGAGGAGATCCGCGCCGCGGGCGGCGAGGCCATCGCCAACGGTGCCTCGGTGACCGACTTCGCCGCGGTGGAGGCGATGGTGCAGCAGGCCGTGGACGCCTGGGGGCGGGTCGACATCCTCGTCAACAACGCCGGCATCCTGCGCGACAAGAGCTTCGCCAAGATGGACCTGGCCGACTTCAGGCTCGTGGTCGACGTGCACCTGATGGGCGCGGTCCACTGCACCAAGGCCGTCTGGGGCCTGATGAACGCGCAGAAGTACGGCCGCATCGTGATGACCACGTCGTCCTCGGGCCTGTACGGCAACTTCGGCCAGAGCAACTACGGCGCGGCCAAGCTCGCGCTGGTCGGGCTGATGCAGACCTTGAGCATCGAGGGTGCGAAGAACGACATCCGCGTGAACTGCCTCGCGCCGACCGCCGCCACGCGCATGACCGAGGGCCTGATGCCGCAGGAAGTGCTGGACGCGCTCAGGCCCGAAGCCGTCGTGCCCGCGATGCTGGTGCTGGCCGCGGAGAATGCGCCGAACCGCACCATCCTGTGCGCCGGGGCCGGCACCTTCGAGGCGGCCCACATCACGCTGACGCAGGGCGCATGGCTCGGCGTCGGCCCCGACACGCCCGAGCAGCTCGCCGCGCGCCTGGCCGAAGTGAGCTCGCGCGAGGGCGAGACCGTGCCGCAGAGCGGTGCCGCGCAGGGCACCAACGGGGTCGGCCAGGCGATGAAGGCCCGCGCCTCGCGCGGCTGAGCGCGGCGCGGCCCGCGCACAGGGCGCTTGACCTCGCGTGCACTCGAGCATTTCCAATGAAAACGCCGGCGCAATGCCGGCCCATCCATTCATTGACATCGAGGAAAGCAGCCATGAAGCACACGACGCAAGAGAACAAGGCGCTGGTCGCGCACATCCATTCGGAGCTGGACAAGGGGAACGGGCAGGCCTTCATCGACAGCCTGGCCGATGACGCGCGCTGGACGCTGGAGGGCACCACGCCGTGGTCGCGCACCTACGACGGCAAGGCGGCCATCCGCGAAGAGCTCATCAGGCCGCTGTTCGCGCAGTTCGCCGCGCCCTACGTGAGCCGCACCGAGCGCATCATTGCCGAGGACGACCGGGTGGTGGTGCTGTTCAGCGGCGACGTGCCCACCAAGGCCGGCAAGCGCTACAACAAGCGCTATTGCTACGTCTACCGAATCGAAGGAGGCAAGGTGAAGGAACTGACCGAATACTTCGACACCGCCCTGGTGCAGCAGGCGCTCGAGGCGCCGCCCGCGCCCGCCCATGCCGGCTGAGCGCGGGGCGCCGTTCCACATCGGCGAGCTCGCCACGCGCACCGGCCGCACGGTGCATGCGATCCGCTGGTACGAGGCGCAGGGGCTGGTGCCCGGCGTGGTGCGCGACCAGGGCGGACGGCGCCTCTACGGCGAGCTGCACGTCGGCTGGCTCGACCTGATGGACCGGCTGCGCCGCACCGGCATGTCGATCGCCGAGATGCGCGCCTACACCGCGCTCGCGCTGCAGGGCAGGACCACGCTGCACGAACGCCGGCAGATGCTCGCGGCGCACCGCGCACGCGTGCTGGAGACCATCGGCGAGTGGAAGCGGGCGCTGTCGCTGGTCGACCGCAAGATCGATTTCTACGACGCCTGGATGCAGACCGGCCAGCGGCCGCCGCTGCTCCCGCAGACGGACGAAGCGCCCGCCCCGCCGCCTGCGCGCAGGGCCCGCGGCGCCCGCCAGCCCGGCAAGGCTATTCGGCGATGAAGCCCGAGCTGTCCTTGCGGATCGACTCGCGGTCGCGGTGGCTGTTCAGCCGGCCCAGCGTGTGGTCGAGCAGCCGCTTGAGCTTGTCGGCCGCGCCGCGGAACGCCTCGTCGAGGCCGGTGGCGTGCTGGGTCACGACCAGCGGCTGGTGGTGCGCGAGGCGGGCCTCCATCACGCAGCACTTGCCGGCGGGGCCGGCCTTCTCATGGTTCTCGTCGCTCAGATGCACCTCGACGCGCGTCACGTCGTCGACGAAGCGGCCGAGCTGCTGCTTGATCTCCGCATCGGCCCAGCGCTCGAGCGCCTCCTTGTTGTCGACGCCGTTGCCCGTGTTGACCTGAATCTGCATGCATGTCTCCCTGTCGATGAGATGGACGAGCCCCTACTGTGGACCCGGTTCGCTGCCGCGGCGCGTAGGCGTGTGCCCCATGCTGCCGAGGGAGGCGGCGTTCAGCTCTGGATGTAGGTGGTGAGCTGCGCGATGGTTTCCTCGTGGTCGGAAATGATGTCGTCCATCAGGTCCTGGATCGAGATCATGCCCACGACCCTGTCGCCATCGACCACCGGCAGGTGGCGGAACTTGCGCTGGCTCATCAGCGCCATGCAGGCGCGGGTGCGCGTCTGCGGCGTCACGGTCATCACGTCGGGCGTCATGATCTCCGCGACCTTCACTTCCTTGGAGTTCTTGCCCTGCAGCGCCACCTTGCGGGTGTAGTCGCGCTCGGAGAGAAAGCCCACCAGCTTCTCGCCCTCCATCACCATCAGCGCGCCGACCTCGAAGCGGGCCAGCGTTTCGAGCGCATCGAACACCGTGGCGTTCGGCGAGGTGCGCCAGGCGGCGGAATCATGGCGTTTGAGCAGTTCGGAGACGGGTTTCATCGCGTTCACTCCATCCATCAAAAGTTCTAGCTTCGACCGACGCGCCCATGCGCCGCCCTCGAACAAATGATAGGGGCGGAACTGCCCGCCTCGATGTAAAAAACTTCTTCAGTGCGCGCGCCCGCGCGCACGCCGCTCAGGGTGCCGTCGCGCGCACCCGCGCGAGCGACACCGGGTCGCCCACCACCGCTTTCACGAGGCCCTGGTCGTCGAAGCTCACCTGGTACTCCGACCAGCTGTCGCGCCAGTAGCGCCAGGTGGGCGCTTCCAGGTTCGGCGTTTCGCTGGCGATGGGATAGCCGATCGCCATCAGCACCTGTTCGCGCGTCATGCCGGGCATGACCTTGCCCGCGAGGATGGCGTCGCGGACCGGGCCGGAGAAGGCGGCGATCTTCTGCTTCGGGTCTTCGGCCACCACGTAGCGCTTCGCGAAGTCGATCAGCGTGATGTTGCGGCTGTAGTCGTTGTTGATCCGCTGCGGCTTGCCCGCGAGGTCGAGCTTGAAGAAGCGGAAGTCGTAGGCCGTGATGCGCGCCGGCGTGCCCACGGCCACGACGTGCGTGCCCTGCTCGTCGTAGTTGATGTCGCTGATCGCGCTGCCGTAGCTGCGCATGTTGCAGCACAGATAGCCGTCGATCATCGGCCCCTGGGGCGGCGACGGGCGCTGGGCATGGGCGACGGGCGCGGACACGGCGGTGGCTGCCAGCAGGGCGGCAGCGGCAAGGCGCTTGAACATGGATTTCCCTCTGTGGTTATGGCGGACGCGCGGCGTGCGGCCCGCGCGGATTCTAGAGGCCGTGCCCCGCGCAGCTATCGAAAGCGTAGCGCCGCCGGCCGGGCCGCGCGCACCGTTCACAATGCAGGCCCTCCCAGCGAAAGAGAAAGAACACCTCCGATGGCGATCCAGTGGTTCCCCGGTCACATGCACTCGACCCAGAAGGCCATCACCGAACGCGTGAAGGACATCGACGTGGTCATCGAGCTGCTCGACGCGCGGCTGCCGGGCTCGAGCGCCAACCCGATGCTGGCCGGGCTCACGGCCGGGCGCCCGGCGCTCAAGGTGCTCAACAAGCAGGACCTCGCGGACCCCGATCGCACGGCGCTCTGGCTCGCGCACTACAACGCGCTGCCGGACACGCGCGCCATCGCGCTCGACGCCAGCCAGACCACGCCCGCGCAGGCCATCGTGCGCGCCTGCCACGCGCTCTCGCCCCAGCGCGGGGGCCTCGCCAAGCCCATGCGCGTGCTGATCTGCGGCATTCCGAACGTGGGCAAGTCCACGCTCATCAACACGCTCACCGGCAGCCGCAAGGCCAAGACCGGCGACGAGGCCGGCATCACCAAGCTGGAGCAGCGCATCACGCTGGCCGACGACTTCTACCTCTGGGACACGCCCGGCATGCTGTGGCCGCGCATCATCGTGCCGAAGAGCGGCTACAACCTCGCGGCGAGCGGCGCGGTCGGGCGCAACGCCTTCGACGAGGAAGAGGTGGCGCTCGAACTGCTCGGCTACCTGAAGGCGAACTACGCGAGTGGGGTCGCCGAGCGCTTCAAGCTCGCGCACGATGCGGCGGCGATCGCGGCCATGAAGGACGAGGAACTGCTCGAAGCCATCGGCCGCAAGCGCGGCGCGCTGCTCGGCAAGGGGCGCGTCAACCTGCAGAAGGCGGCCGAGATCGTGATGCACGAATTCCGCGCCGGCAACCTCGGGCGCATCACGCTCGAAACGCCGGAGGAGTTCGGCCGCTGGCTCGCGGAGGGCCAGCGCGCCGATGCCGAGCGCGCCGCGAAGAAGGCGGCGCGCGGGAAGAAGGGCGGCAAGCCGCAGCCGCAGCCTGAGGCGGAGCCCGGGCAGGACGGCTGACGCGGCGGGGCGTCGCGCCGGATGCGCGGTCAGGCTGCAGTCCGTTCAAACTGCTATTGAGAATTGATTAGCAACAACGTATGATCCGGGCTCTTCGAGTTTTCGACCGAGCCCATGCACATCCTGACCTCCCTCCAGGAAGCCAAAGACGGCGACCGCGATCTGCCCGCCCGTGATGCGGCGCGGCCGCTTCCGCGACGCCGGTCCACCTGGCCCTTGCGTCCAGGCGCGGCAGGCCGGCGCGAAGAACGAGCACAACAGGCGTTGAACGAACGCTGACCCCCGGCGGGCCTTCCGCCGCTTTCCCACGACCGAACAGCCCTGCATCGGCGCGCGCGCCGGCGCAGGCCCGCGCACGTCGCCTGCTTTTTCACTGGACCCGATCCCCCATGCTCCGAGCCATCGGCCTCACCAAACACTACGGCACGCACACCGCGCTCGACCGTCTCGACCTCGACGTGCGCGGCGGCGACATCTACTGCCTGCTGGGCGCGAACGGCGCGGGCAAGACGACCACGATCAACCTGTTCCTCAACTTCATCGCGCCCAGCGGCGGCACGGTGGAGATCAACGGCGTCGACGTCACGCGCCATCCGGTCGCGACCAAGCAGGACGTGGCGTACATCCCCGAGCAGGTCACGCTCTACGGCACCCTCTCTGGGCTGGAGAACCTGCGCTTCTTCGCGGGGCTCGCGCTCGGGCGCGAGCTGCCGCGCGCGCGCCTGCTGGAACTCATGACCGAGGTCGGGCTCGACACCGCGGCGGCCGACAAGCGCGTGTCGGCGTACTCCAAGGGCATGCGGCAGAAGGTGTGGATCGCGGTGGCGCTCGCGAAGGAGGCCAAGGCGCTGCTGCTCGACGAACCCACCTCCGGGCTCGATCCGCATGCGGCCGCCGAATTCTCGGACCTGCTGCGCCGCGCGGCCGACAGCGGCGTGGCCGTGCTCACCACCACGCACGACCTGTTCCACGCGCAGCAGACCGCCACGCGCGTCGGCATCATGAAGAGCGGGCGCCTGGTGGACAGCCTCGACGGCGAGGCGCAGATCGCGCGCACCGACCTGCAGTCGCTCTACCTGCAGCACATGAGGGCTTGAGATGAGGACCGAAATGCTGCTGCTGCCGCACTGGATCGCGCGGCGCGAATTCCTCGAACGCCTGCGCGACGGGCGCCTGTACTGGGCCGGCGGGCTCGTGGTGGTGCTGCTCCTCACCGCGCTCGCCGTGGGCTGGTCGCACCAGCGCGCCGCGCGCGCCGAGCAGGTCGCCGCGCAGGCCATGGACTACCACGACTGGCTGCACCAGGACAGCCGCCATCCGCACGACGCGGCCCACCAGGGCATGCATGCCTTCAAGCCCGAGCCGCCGCTGTCGATGGTCGACTCCGGCATCGATCCCTTCATCGGCAGCACCGTGTGGCTGCAGGCGCACCGCCAGAGCGAAGTGAAGTTCAACGCCGCACAGGACGCCACCGGCCTGCAGCGCTTCGGCAGCCTCTCGGTCGGCTGGGTGCTGCAGGTGCTCGGGCCGCTGCTGGTGATCGTGCTGGGCTTCAACGCCTTCGCGGGCGAGCGCGAGCAGGGCATCCTGCGGCAGACGCTGAGCCTGGGCGTGGCACCGCTGCGGCTGCTCGCGGGCAAGGCGCTGGCGCTGGCGGCATCGCTCGCGGCGCTGCTGGCGCCGGCGGCCGTCGTCGCGGCCATCGCGGTGGCGGCGGGCGCGGCACCGGGCGAGCGCGCCGATGCGCTGCTGCGGCTGGCCGCGTGGTCGCTCGGCTATGCGGTGTACCTGGGCATCTTCGTCTTCGTGGTGCTGGGGGTGTCGGCCCTCGCGTCGAGCTCGCGCATGGCGA
Source organism: Variovorax sp. TBS-050B (assembly GCF_029893635.1). Lineage (NCBI taxonomy): Bacteria > Pseudomonadati > Pseudomonadota > Betaproteobacteria > Burkholderiales > Comamonadaceae > Variovorax > Variovorax sp. TBS-050B. The sequence goes on from NZ_JARXYR010000002.1 coordinate 3,150,131, forward strand.
TCACCGTGCTGCTCGCGCTCTGGATCGGGCAGGCGGTGATGGCGCCGCGCGTGCTGTCCGAACTCTCGCGCAACTGGTTCCCGAGCCCGACTCGGCTGGTATTCAACCAGCAGCTCGGCGCGGAACTCAAGGCCGTGTCGGACCGGGTCTGGCAGCAGAACTTCGGCACCACCGAGCGCTGGGGCCGCGACGTGCCGCTGAGCAAATGGGGCATCGCGCTGCGGCTCGACGACCAGGCCTCCTACCCGGTGTACGACCGGCACTACAACCGCCTCTGGGACACCTGGGAGCGCCAGCAGGCGATGCAGGAGTGGAGCGGACTCGTGCTGCCGATCCTCGCGGTGCGCAGCTTCTCGATGGGCATGGCGGGCACCGACTTCGCGCACCACCGCCGCTTCACCACCGCGGCCGAAGGGCACCGCCGCCAGATCCAGGACCTGATGAGCAGGGACCTGGTGGCGCATGCCGATCCGCTCGGCGACCGCCATTTCTCCTACCAGGCGCCGCCCGAGCTCTGGGCCACCGTGCCGCCGTTCGACTACCGGCCGCCGGGCGCGGGCTGGGCGCTCGCGCGGCAGGCGCGCAGCTTCGCCGTGCTGTGTGCCGGTCTGCTGCTCGCGGCCGCCTTCGCGGCTTTCGCCACCCAGCGCCAGCGCGCACTCTGAAAGGGAGATCGGCATGCAGATCCATCCTCCCCAGGGCCGCCGCCTGCTGGCCGTGATGCGCCAGGAAATCCGCCTGATGCTGGCCGAGCGCGGCCTGTGGGTCGTCGGCGCGCTGTTCCTGCTGCTCGTGGCCTATGCGCTCGGCAACGGCCTGCAGCAGACCGCGCGGCGCGATCGCGCGCAGGCGGCCGTCGCGCAGGCCGACCGCGACACGCGCGCCGCGCAGCGCGTGCAGCTCGAGGCCATCCTCGCCGGCACCGCGCAGCCCACGCCGTTCGAGAACCCCGCCGATCCGGCGCGCATGGCGAGCGGCTACGGCGGCCCGCACGTGCTGCTGCCGAGCGCGCCGCTCGGTCCGGTCGCGCTGGGCCAGAGCGACCTGTTCCCGAGCCAGTACAAGGTCACCAACCAGAGCCGCGTGACGTTCATGAACCCGAGCGACATCGAGAACCCGTGGCATCTGCTGAGCGGGCATTTCGACCTGGCCTTCGTCATCGTCTACCTGCTGCCGCTGCTGATCTTCGCGCTCAGCTACAACCTGCTGTCGGCGGAGCGCGAGAACGGCACCCTGCGGCTTCTGCTCTCGCAGCCGCTGCGGCTGCGCACGCTGCTCGCCGGCAAGCTCACGGTGCGCGCCGCGGTGCTGCTGGGGCCGGCCGTGCTGCTGCCGGTGGCGGTGCTCTGGATGGCGCGCCACGCGGGGCTGGCCGGCGGCGCCGGCAGCGCCACGCTGTGGTGGGCGCTGCTCGTGGGCGCCTATGCGCTGTTCTGGTTCGCGCTGGTGGTGGCGGTCAATGCCTTCGGCGCCTCCTCGGCCACGAATGCGATGGTGCTCGTGATCGCATGGGTGCTGCTGGTGCTGGTGGCGCCGGTGCTGCTCAACCTGGCGGTCACGCAGTTCAGCCCGGCGCCCTCGCGCACCGAACTCGCCACGCGACAGCGCGTTCTCACGGCCGAGGCGATGAAGCGCCACCAGGACCTGCTGGGCACCGAGTACCAGCACGTCGGCCGCGGCGCGGTGCTGGTGCCGCGCGACGGCAAGATCGAGATCGCCGGCCGTGCGCTCGCCAACTACCGGATCGAGCGCGAGGTGGACGAGGCCATCCGTCCGCTGCTGGAGCGCTTCGAGGCGCAGCAGGCACGGCAGCAGGCGCTGCTGGGCCGCTTCGGCGCGGTGTCGCCAGCCGCGGTGGCCTACGAGGGCAATGACCGCGCTGGCGGGCAACGGCGCACGGCGCCACGCGCGCTTCGACGCGCAGACCGTGGCCTTCCACGAGGCCTGGAAAGCCTTCTTCTTCCCACGCATCGATGCGCGCGACGCGCTCACGCCGACGGACTTCGACCGCATCCCGGCCTTCGCCTGGCGCGAGGAGCCCGCCGGCCTGCTGCGCGGCCAGGCTGCCATCGCGGTGCTGCAGCTGCTGGTGCCGGGCCTGCTGCTGCTCGCGCTCGCCGCATGGCGCCTGCGCCGTTTCTCGGTCGCGTGAGGCCGCGTCCGTTTTCACTTCAATCGCAACCAGGGAGATTCCAACAATGACCAGATGCCATCGCACCGCCATCGCGCTCGCCGCGGTCGCCGCCTTGCAGGCGGTCCATGCGCAGGGCAGCAGCGGCGAGCTCGGCACCATCACCGTCGAAGGCAGCCGCGACCCCGGCAGCCTGAACCTCGAGGCGCCCAGCGGGGCCGCCTCGCGGCTCGGCCTGTCGGTGCGCGAGACGCCGGCCTCGGTGGAGATTCTTTCGCAGGAGGCGATGCAGCAGCGCGGCGCACGCACCTTCAGCGAAGCGCTGCGCGGCATGGCGGGCCTGTCGGGCGGCGGTCCGCCGTCGGCGCCCACCACGCTCTCCACCCGCGGCTTCACCAGCCTGCAGTACCTCTACGACGGCGTGCGCAGTTCCGGCGCGGGCGTGGTCAACCGGGTGCAGGACACCTGGAACTACGAGCGCATCGAAGTGCTGAAGGGCCCGGCCTCGGTGCTCGACGGCGAAGGCGCAATCGGCGGCGTCGTCAACTTCGTGACCAAGCGGCCCGACCGCAGCAATCCGAACAAGGAGGCGCTGCTCTCGTACGGCAGCCACGGCTCCACGCGCACGGCCTTCGGCTTCGGCGGAGGGCTGGGCGACAGCAGCGCCTACCGCATCGACTACAGCCGCAACGACGGCAAGGTCGGCAGCATCGACCGCAACGGCGAGCGGATCGACCATCTCACCAGCGGGCTGCTGCTCGACCTCGGCGGCTCGGTGAAGCTCGACCTCTCGTTCGACTACCTGCGCGACGACAACCGCGCCTACTGGGGCACGCCGCTCGTGCCGCGCAGCTTCGCCACGCAGCCGACCGGCGTGGTCAGCACGCCCGACGGCCGCGTGATCGACGCGCGCATGACGCGCACCAACTACAACGTGCTCGACGACGAGAACGCCTCCGAGACCTACTGGCTGCGCGCGCGCCTGACCGGGCAGCTCGGCGGCGGCTGGTCGTGGCGCAACGAGCTGTCGGCCAACAGGTCGAACCGCGTGTTCCGCAACTCGGAGAGCGCCACCTTCGTGGCACCGGCCCACATCGCGCGCGACCAGACGCTGATCACCCACGACCAGGACTTCTGGCTCGAGCGCTTCGATGCCACGCACAAGGGCACGCTCGGCGGGATGGACAACCGCTTCGTGATCGGCGGCGAGTACAGCGAGACGCGCTTCGGCAGCCAGCGCCGCTTCTCCGACCGCAGCGCTTTCACTGCGAATGCGCTGCGCGTTTCGGTGTTCGACCCCTACGTGGGCCTGTTCAACGACGACCCGGCGCTCAGCACCGGCGGCGGCAACCGCACCGACACCTTCACCAAGGCGCGGGTGAGTTCGGTCTTCGTGGAAGACGCGCTCAAGCCCACGCGAAACCTCACGCTCGTCGCCGGCCTGCGCCACGACCGCACCGAGGTCGACCGCGGCGTCGTCGACCTGAACCTGGGAAGCTCGACGCGCTACGGCGCCAGCTACCGCGCCACCTCGGGGCGCCTGGGCGCGGTGTACGACCTCACGCCCTCATCGAGCGTCTATGCGCAGTACACCAACGCCACGCTGCCGGTGAGTTCGCTGTTCCTGCTGTCGGCCTCGAGCGCGGCATTTCCGATGTCGCGCGGCAGGCAGGCCGAGGTGGGCTTCAAGCAGAGCCTGCCCGAGGCCAACCTGTCGTGGACCGCGGCGGCCTACAGGATCGAACTCGACAACGTGCTCTCGCGCGATCCGACCAACCCCTCCAACACGGTGAACAACGGGCGCCAGTCCTCGCGCGGCCTGGAGCTGTCGGCGGTCTGGAAGCCCGCGCGCGAATGGACGCTGGCGGGCAATCTGGCGGTGCTCGACGCGCGCTTCGACACGCTGGTGGAGGCGGGCAACGTCTCGCGCGTGGGCATGACGCCGCCGAACGTGCCGGAGCGCGTGGCGAACCTGTTCGCGACCTACCGGCCGGACGGCTCGAAGTTCGAATACTTCGTCTCGCTGAACCGCACCGGCCATATGTTCACCGACAACGCCAACGAGATCCGCATCAACGGCCACACCACCCTCGATGCGGCGATGAGCTACCGGTTGAAGAACGCATTGCTGAGCTTTCGCGTGCGCAACCTGACCGACAAGCTCTACGCCACCTGGGTCGGACGCAGCACGAGCCAGGTGCTGCTCGCGCCGCGGCGGACCTTCGAGGTGGCGGCCAGGTTCGACTTCTGACGCTGCGGCGCGGCGTGCTCAGCGCGTCTGCAGCCGCGCGTCCTTGGGATAGCTGATCGTGTAGTCGGCCGCCACGCGCGCGCTGCGGCCCGCGTCGAGCGTCAGCCGCCACATCGCCAGGCCCGGCTGCTTGTTCCAGGCCAGGTCGCCGGGCTGCGGCGAGAACTGCGCCGCCACGCGCACCTGCTCGTCGACCGAGACCGGCGCCGCCTCGAGCACCTGCACCTCGATCGGCGTGCGGTGGCGGTTCTCGACCACGTAGGCACGCTGCACCTTGCGCTCGGCGCGGGTGCCCGCGAAGCCGCCCGTGCCCTGGCTGTCGTTCTCGGGCTCGGCTTGCACGCGCACCAGTTCGTCGCGGCCGAAGGAGAGCGTGAGCCGGGCGTCGTCGGGCGCGCTCCAGCGGCCGTTGCCCACGTAGCTGCCGTCGCGGTAGAGCTGCAGCGGCCCGGCCGGCCACACGCCCGCGGGCTGCGGCAGCTCGGCGACCAGGAAGGCGCTCGGGTCGATGCGCGGGCTGGTGCGCGCGGCGAGCCTGGCGGTGTCTTCATGGTGGCCGAGCGCCAGCGTGACGCGCTGGCCGTTGGAGGGCACGTCGATCAGCTGCCCCGGCGCGAATTCGGTGGCGAAGCTGTTGTCGAACACGTTCACGTCGAAGAGCGGCGGCGCCTCGGCGATCGCGCGCCGCTCGGCCACGGCGGCGGGCGCCGGCGCGGCCATCATCGGCGCCATCGCATCGGTGCTCCTGGCCTGGGGCCGCGGCGGCGGCTCGATGCCGATGCGCCATGCGCCCGGCGTGCGGCCCGCGGTCTCGCGGCGCGGCTGGCCGGTCGAGAGCACCAGCTTCACGCCCTGCCAGTCCTCGCCCGTGGCCTGCGCCACCAGCGCCTGACGCTCGATGCGCACCTTGCGCGTGGCGGTGTCGAGCAGCGCGCGGTAGCTCGGCGTCCAGCCGGGGCCGTTGACCTGGTAGCTGAGCTTCACGTCGGCGTCGGCGCTGGCGGCGAGCGTCACCGTCACCGCCATCACCTGCGCCCCCTGGCCCTGCGTGCGCTTGCGCTCGGCCAGCAGCGGATCGAGCTGGCGGTCGATGTCGGCCTGCCGGCGCTGGAGCTGGTGCTGCTTCTGCAGCGCGTCCTGGCCGGTGCGGCGCATCGCGTCGGTCATGGCCGCCAGGCCGCGCGCATCGGCCGGCGGCCGCGCGCCCTGGGCCGCTTCGCCGCTGCCGCCGGCCAGGCCGCGGAGGTAGCCGGTCACCAGGCCCAGGGCATCGTTCTCGGCCTGCAGCGCCGCCTTCTGGTCCTCGAGTTCGCGGATGCGGCCGTCGAGCGCGCTGGTCGCGCAGCGCGCCGAGCGCTCGCGCGGCTCGGTGAGCACCGAGGTCTCGCCGACGCGCACCGCGGCACCGGCCTCGACCTGCAGGCTCTGCACGTCCAGCCCGGCGGGCAGGCAGGCGAAGGTGACCGAGCGGCTGCCGGCCGCGACGCGTGCCACGCGTTCGACCGTGGCGCTGCCGGGATAGACCTTGACCTGCGTGATGCGCGAAGGCGTGGCCGCCGCGGCGCCCGCGAGGGTCTGCGCATGGGCGAGCGTGCCGAACACGGCCGCGGCCGCCACGAGGGCGGTGGTGCGCCAGCCGGCGCGCAGCGGAAGAAGGGGGGAGGGACGGGAGATGGCGGTCATCGAAAAGCCTCGTTGGTGGTTCGTTCCTCCACTCCTACGGCCGGCTTCGGCGAACGGGGTTGACGCTCCTTCAAAAAAACTGTCGCGCAGGCAACTCCCGCGGCCGCGCGCGTCGCAGTCGCGACGGCGCGCGCGGCCTGCCGTTCGTAGAGTGGCCGCGGGACCCGACGCCCCATTCGTTCATTCCCGCCGAAGAGAAAGAAGGACCGCCATGCTCGACACCATCCAGGCCATCAACCGGACCGCCGCGTTCAACCGCTGGGCCGGCTTCGAGGTCACGCGCGCCGCCGACGGCGAGGCCGAGCTGCGCATGGCCTGGCGCGAGGAGGACATGGGCCAGTACGCCGGCTTCCTGCACGCGGGGCTGATCGGCGCCATGCTCGACACCGCCTGCGGCTTTGCGGCCGCGACGGTGGCGGGGCGGGTGCTGGCCTCGCACTTCTCGGTCAACTGCCTCTCGCCCGCGATCGGCCGTGTCTTCGTGGCGCGCGGCCGGGTGGTGAAGGCCGGGCGCAAGCAGGTCTTCGCCACGGCCGAGCTCCATGGCCAGGGCGAGGGCGACAGCCTCAAGCTCCTGGCGACGGGGAGCGCCATCCTGGTTCCGGTGGAAGAGGCGCCGCCCGCGACGCCGCCGCGCGCCTGAGCCCGAAGCAGGGCCGCAGCCAGCCGACGCGGCGGGTCAGCCCGTCGGTCAGCAGCGCGCAGCCGGCGATGGTCAGCAGCACGAGCAGTGCGGGCTCGAGCACCGGCCCCAGCGCCAGCGGCGCGAGCAGCACGATGCCCGCGACGATCAGCGTCTGGTGCAGCACGTACCAGGGATAGACCGACGCGTTGGCCCAGCGCAGCCATGGCCATGGCCGGTTCAGGTGGCGATGGCCGTGGCCCAGCAGGGTGGCGACCGCGAGCCACAGGTAGAGCATGCGCAGCACGTCGATCGCCGCGCCGGAAAGCGGCCCTCGCGGGCCGAGCCGCAGCGCGACGAAGGCACCGAACGCCGCCGCCGCGAGCAGCAGCGACACCCGCCGCAGGCGCGCCAGCTCGTGCCAGATGCCGGCGTCCGTGCCCATCCACCAGCCGTAGAGGAACACGGTGAAGTAGATGCTGTGCAGGTGGAAGTCGCGCACCAGGTCGTGCGTGGGCGGAAAGTGCGGCGCCAGCAGCATCGTCCAGGCGATCAGCGGCAGCGCGGGCAGCACCAGCAGGCGCCATCCGCGCAGGCCGTCGAAGCCGCGGCGGATCGCCTGGCCGGCGCGCGAGCGCCACAGCGGCAGCGTGAGCGCCACGACCGCGGTGTAGGCGAACAGGTAGGGCAGGTACCAGAGGTGGTTCCAGGTGATGCCGAATGCCGCGCCGGTGAAGGCCTGCCGCGGCCAGGGCTCGCGCATCGGCAGGTAGCGCAGCAGGAAGGTGCCGAAGCCGGGCGCCACCAGCCCATTGGCCACCCCTTCCGCATAGGCCTGGTAGGGCACCACGACCGCCATGCCGAAGACCAGCGGCAGCAGCAGCCGCATGCCGCGGCCGCGCAGCAGCTGCCAGGGGCTCCGGCCGCGGCTGAGCAGGGCCAGCGACACGCCCGAGATCAGGAACACCAGGTCCATGCGCCAGAGGTTGAGCATCCGCATCGGCCATTGCAGCCATTCGGCCGCATGCGGGCTCTTGAGGTGCCAGGGCCAGCCGGCCACGTAGTACATGGCGACGTGGTAGAGGATGACGAGCAGGAAGGCGAGCGCGCGCAGCGCGTCGATGTCGTGGCGGCGAGCCGATGGGGCGGCGAGGGCGGACGGGGGGTGCATGGAAGTTCCTTGGGAACGCGAGCGCCCATGGTTGCGGTGCCCCGCCGCCCGCGGCGCGTCCGCGGGACCAGCCGCGCGCTTTTTGTGACGAGCGGCGGCCCCGCGGGACGAAATTTCCCCGCGCGGCACGCGGATCGCGAGAATCCCGCCCATGGGAGATTCCCCGAAGAACCTGTACGAACGCTACGAACCGGTCCGCCGCCGCGTGGAAGTCGGCTTCTGGATCGTCTTCATGGCGCTGCAGGCGCTGTTCAACACCAGCGTGGCGCTGGTCGACGCGCGCGATCGCGCGGTGCCGCGCGCCGCCTGGGAGATCGTGACCTGGGAGGTGTCGAGCCACCTCGTGCTGCTGGCGCTGGTGCCGGCCGTGGTGGCGCTCCAGCGCCGGCTCGCGCCGCTCGCGCGGACCCGGCTGCTGCACTACCTGGCCTGGCATCTGGCCGGCAGCGTGATGTTCAGCCTGGTGCACGTGGCCGCGATGTTCGCGCTGCGGGCCCTGGTCTACGCGGCCGCCGGCGAGCGCTACGACTTCGCGGGCTGGACCGGCCGCTGGGGCTACGAATACCTCAAGGACGTGCGCGCCTACCTGTCGATGGTGTTCGGCATCTGGGTCTACGGCGTCTTCATGCTGCGGCTGCAGGGCGAGGCGCGGCTGCTCGATCCGCCCGAGGCGGCGCCCGCCGCTGCGGCCGCCGAACGGAGCCCGCCCGCGCCGCCGGCGCGGCCGGAGCGCTTCCTGGTGCGCAAGCTGCGGCGCGAGTTCCTCATCGCCGCAGGCGACATCGACTGGCTGCAGGCCGAGGGCAACTACGTCGGCCTGCACGTCAACGGCCACGACTACCTGCTGCGCGCCACGCTGACCGACTTTCTGACCCAGCTCGATCCCGCCCGCTTCGTGCGGGTGCACCGCAGCCATGCGGTGAACCTCGGGCGCATCCGCGAGATCGAGCCGCTCGACGGCGGCGACGCCCGGCTGCACATGCACGACGGCACCACCGTGCCCTGCAGCCGCCGCTACCGCGACGCGCTGCGCGCCGCGGCGGGCTGAGGCGGCGCCCCGCCCTGCCGGCAGCGCCATCCGGGTGCGCGGCGGTGCGTCCCGTTCCGGTGCGAGGTGCCCGCTTCAGGCCCCGGAATGGCTCGGCATGCACCATCTACGCGCTTTCAGGCACCGTTTTTGCTTGCCTGCGGCGCCGGCCCGATCGATTCGGGTGCGATGCACCAATTCAATCCCAAAAACTGCAAGAAGCTCCCATGGACGCACTCAAACAGGGCGCAGATGCGCTGTTCATCCTCCTCGGCGCCATCATGGTCCTGGCCATGCATGCCGGCTTTGCCTTTCTGGAACTGGGCACCGTGCGCAAGAAGAACCAGGTCAATGCGCTGGTGAAGATCCTGGTCGACTTCTCGGTCTCGACCATCGTGTACTTCGTCGTCGGCTACGGCGTGGCCTACGGCACGCATTTCTTCGTGGGCGCGGGCGAGCTGGCCGCCAGGAGCGGCTTCGAGCTCGTGAAGTTCTTCTTCCTGCTGACCTTCGCGGCCGCCATTCCGGCCATCATCTCCGGCGGCATCGCCGAGCGCGCCAAGTTCTGGCCGCAGCTCATCGCCACCGCCGTCATCGTCGGGCTGGTGTATCCCTTCTTCGAGGGCATCGCCTGGAACAAGCACTTCGGCATCCAGGAATGGATCGCCTCGGTCACCGGCCACGAGTTCCACGATTTCGCGGGCTCGGTGGTGGTGCATGCGGTGGGCGGCTGGCTCGCGCTGCCCGCGGTGCTGCTGCTCGGCGCGCGCCGCAACCGCTACCGCGGCGACGGCTCGCTGTCTGCGCATCCGCCGTCGAACATTCCCTTCCTCGCGCTCGGCGCCTGGGTGCTCTGCGTGGGCTGGTTCGGCTTCAACGTGATGAGCGCGCAGACCATCGACAAGATCTCGGGCCTGGTGGCCGTCAATTCGCTGATGGCGATGGTCGGCGGCACGCTGGTGGCGCTGGCGATGGGCCGCAACGACCCGGGCTTCGTCTACAACGGACCGCTGGCGGGCCTGGTGGCCGTGTGCGCGGGCTCCGACCTGATGCACCCGATCGGCGCGCTGGTGGTGGGCGGCGTGGCCGGCGCGATCTTCGTCTTCATGTTCACGCTCACGCAGAACAAATGGAAGGTCGACGACGTGCTCGGCGTCTGGCCGCTGCACGGCCTGTGCGGCACCTGGGGCGGCATCGCGGCCGGCCTCTTCGGCACCCAGGCGCTTGGCGGCATCGGCGGCGTGAACCTCGGCGCGCAACTCATCGGCACCTTGATGGGCGTGGTGTGGGCGCTCGCGGGCGGCTTCGCGGTGTACGGCGCGCTCAAGGCCACCATGGGGCTCAGGCTGTCGCAGGAAGAGGAGTTCGACGGCGCCGACCTGTCGATCCACCACATCTCGGCCACGCCGGAGCGCGAAGTCAACTGGTGACCGGGCAGGGCGGCGGCCTCAGCACTTCTGGAAGCGCCTGCATGCGGGCACCGCGCGGATCGCCACCACCGTGTTCTCGCCGTCGATGCGGCGCGAGACGAACTCCACCGGCGAGTCGTCGGCGATGCCGTCCAGCAGCGCGCGGTCGGCGAGCCGGAAGGTCTGCGTGCTGAACGGCAGCTTCGCGCGCGGCACCAGCGTGAGCCGGACGTAGGGCTTGCCGGCTTCCTCGTGCGCCGACTTGAATCGGGCGCGGGTGTAGACGGGCTGGGTCTCGCCAGCGGCCGGGGCCGGCGTGGGCTGCGCGGCGGCGGGTCCGGCGATGAGGCTCAGGCCCAGGGCGGCCAGGGCCAGGTGATGTGATGGCGAGAAGGGCATGCGCAGGCTCCTTGTCCGAAGGCGCGGGAAGCCCATTCTGGCGCGCCCGACCTTCGGCGCCGCCAAAGGCCGGTCGGCCTTTCTTCTTTCTTCTCGGCTTTGGCTTTGCCAAAGCTTGGCTTCTGCACAATCGCCGCCCCGCGAATGCGGCGACGTACGCCGCACCGGGACCTCAGGGAGAGAGACCATGACCGACATCCAACGTTTCGACGTCGACACGGCCGGCCCGGCCGAGTGGGCGCGCTTTCATCGCTACCGGCGCCTTCGCGACGAGGAGCTGCACCCCGGCGAGCCGCAGTCCACCGACGCCGATTTCGAGCACGCGGCGCGCCGCCGCATGCCCTTCTTCGAGGCCGAGCGCTTCGTGGCCCTCGAAGGCGCCGAGCAGGTCGGCAACCTGATGATCTGGCGGCGGCGGCCCGATGCGCCGAACAGCGAGCCTTTTGCGCCGCATGCGGACGCATGGCTCGGCGTGCTGGAGGCGCACCGGCGCCGCGGCATCGGCAGCCGGCTGCTGCAGCCGCTCCTGGCCTTCATGCGTACGCATGGCAAGACGGTCGCCACGATGAACACCTTTCATCCCGACGGGCACGCCTTCCTGGCCGCCGCGGGCGCGGTCCTCAAGCACCGCGCGGTGGAAAGCCGGATGCAGATCGACCGCCTCGATGCCGGGCAACTCGCGCGCTGGAAGGCCGAGGGCAATGCAGGCGGCGCGCTGCAGTTCGAGATCCATGCCGGCCGCACGCCGATGGAGCGCCTCGCGCAACTGATGACACCGTTCTCGGACATGTTCAACGACATGCCGCTCGGCGAACTCGAACTGCCGCCCGCGCGCTACGAGCTCGATGGCTATGCCGACTGGTACCGCGAACTGGACCGCAGCGGCGGCGAGCACCACCTCGTGCTGCTGGTCGACGCCGACGGCATGCTGGCCGCGATGTGCGAGGCCTACTGGGACGCCCGCACGCCGGAGCGCCTGTACCAGCGCCTGACCGGCGTGGCGCGGGCCTGGCGCGGCCGCTCGCTGGCCAAGGCGGTGAAGGCCGCGATGCTCGAGAACGTGCGCGCACGGCATCCCGGGCTGCGCACCGTCATCACCTACAACGCGGAGGTCAACGCGCCGATCCTCGCGATCAACCGGCGGCTGGGCTTCGAGGTGCATCGGCGGCAGGGCTTCTACCAGCTGGGGGTCGAAGCGCTTGCGGCATACATGGCGCGGCGCGGCGAACCGGCGGCGTGAGGGCGCGCGCGTCGGTGCGGAACCCGGCTGAAAGCGGCGCCCGGCACGAACATGCGGGCTGTAGCAAACTCGCCCCACCTCCGCTTCGCCCGCCTCACGCCACCATGACCCTCACGCCCCCCGCCTTCGAAGTCCTGCCGCGCGATCTCTCGGCCTACCGCCAGGGCAACATCGGCATCGACTACGTGCACCGCTTCGAATCCGGCAAGCCCGGCCCGCACGTGCTGATCAACGCCCTCACGCACGGCAACGAGATCTGCGGCATGACGGCCGCCACCCACCTGCTCGACCAGGGCGTGCGCCCGAAGATCGGCACGCTGACCGTGAGCTTCGCGAACATCGAGGCCTACGAATCGTTCAGCCAGGAGGCGCCCTACGACAGCCGCCAGATCGTGCACAACCTCAACCGCATCTGGTCGCCCGATTGGCTCGACGGCAGCGAGGACAGCCCCGAGCTGCGCCGCGCGCGCATCCTGCGCCCCGTGGTCGAAGCGGCCGACCACATCCTCGACATCCACTCGACCAGCCAGGACGTCGTGCCGTTCTGGGTCTACCCGGCCTTCGAGCGCAACGCCGCGGTGGCCATGGCCGTCGGCCGGCCGCCGGTGCATCTGGTGATGCCCGAGGGCCTCGGCTCGGGCACGCCGCTGATCCAGTACGGCCGCCACGGCGGCCCCGAGGGCGATGGCGTGGCGCTGGTGGTCGAATGCGGCCAGCACTTCCGGCGCTCGGCATCGGAGCTGGCGACTGCGGTGGCATACGACTTCCTCGCCCATTTCGGCCTCGTCGACCCCGTGGAGCCGGCCGCACCCGCACCCGAACCGCAGCGCCGCTTCGAGCTGCTGCAGACGCATGTGATCCAGCGCGAGGACTTCGCCTTCGTGCGTCCTCTGATCGGCTTCGAGACCTTCGCGAAGGGCGAGCTGATCGCGACCAACGGAGCCGAGGAAATCCGCGCGCCGGTCGACGGCTGCACCGTGTTCATGCCCGCGCAGCGCGTGATCGTGGGGCGGGAGGCGGTGTATCTGACGAAGCCGATCTGAGCGGCGCCGCGTGCGCGTCGACCTTCAACCCGCCACGAACAGCGCCGGATCCACCATCGCCCGGTTGAGCATCACCGACCAGTGCAGGTGCGGCCCGGTCACGCGGCCGGTGGCGCCCACGGCGGCGAGCTGTTCGCCGGTCTTGAGCTGGTCGCCGGCCTTCACGTCGATGCGGCTCAGGTGGCAGTACATGGTGAGCAGGCCGCCGCCATGGTCGAGCCAGACGGTGCCGCCGTTGAAGAAGTAGTCGCCGGTGTCGATCACGCGGCCGGGGAGCGGCGCGAGCACGGGCGTGCCGGTGGCGGCGGCGATGTCCATGCCGCTGTGGGGATTGCGCGCCTGGCCGTTGAACACGCGGCGCAGGCCGAAGGAACTCGATCGGCGGCCGGGCACGGGCACCCGCATCTGCAGCGACGCATCGGGGCGCAGCTCGGTGCGGGTGGCGGTCACGGTGGCGAGGTGGTCGCGCTCGCGCTCGTAGCGGGCCTGGTCCTCGGCCGAGAGGTCGACGGTGCGCGGCGCGACGCTCAGGTGCTGCTCGCGGTACTGCTTGGGCGCGACGGTGTAGGCGATCCGGCGCGGCGCGGCGTCGGGCCGGGCCTGCACCGAGATGCTCGCTTCACCCGGCTCGGCCGACAGCGGAATGCCGACGATGGCAGTCCATTCGATGGCATCGCCGAGCACCAGCACCGGCTGGGCGGGATCGCTGCCGCCGACGCTTGCGAGCGGGCGCGCGGCCGCGGGGCCGAGCGACAGGCGGGCCACGCCGCCGGGCACCGGCGAGGCGCGGGGCCAGACCGGGGGCGGGGCCGCGGCGGAACGGGACTTGCGCGTGCTCGCGGCACCGGCGGGCAGGGCGAGCAGCGCGGCGCCGCCCAGCAGGAGACGGCGGCGGTCCATGGGCAGCCTGCTCATTTGCTCCAGCTGTCCCGCATGCCGGCCGCCCGGTTGAACACCACGCGCTGGCCTTCGGCAGCGGCCTTGGCGTCGCGCACGAAGTAGCCGTGGCGCTCGAACTGGAACGCCGCCTCGGGCTTCGCGTCGGCGAGCGAGGGTTCGACGTAGGCATGGCAGACCTGGAGGCTGTCGCGGTTCAGTTCCTCGAGCAGCTCGCCGCTGCCCGGATGGGCTTCGGCGAACAGCCGCTCGTACAGCCGCACCTCGGCCTGCACCGCGTCGGCCGCGGCCACCCAGGTGATGTTGCCCTTGACCTTGATCGCGTCGGCGCCGGGCGTGCCGCTCTTGGTGTCGGGCACGAGCGTGGCCTGCACCTCGACCAGGCGGCCGTCGGCATCGCGCGTGGCGCCGGTGCATTCGATGACGTGGCCGTACTTGAGCCGCACCTTGTTGCCCGGGAACAGGCGGAAGAAGCCCTTGGGCTGCACGTCCTCGTAGTCGGTGCGCTCGATCCAGACCTCGCGGCCGAGCTTGAAGCTGCGCTTGCCCATCTCGGGGTGGTGCGGATGCACGGGGGCCGAGCAGTCGTCGAGCACCTCATCGCCACCCATCAGTTCGCCCCAATTGGTGATGACGAGCCTGACCGGGTCGAGCACGGCCATCGCGCGCGGCGCGACCGGGTCGAGGGTGTCGCGCAGGGCGGCCTCCAGGCTCGCGTAGTCGATCCAGCCGCCCGACTTGGTGGTGCCGCTGCGTTCGCAGAACAGCCGCAGCGCCTCGGGCGTGTAGCCGCGCCGGCGCAGACCGGCGAGCGTGGGCATGCGCGGGTCGTCCCAGCCGTCGACGTGCTTTTCCTCGACCAGCTGGCGCAGCTTGCGCTTGCTCGTGAGCACGTGCGTCACGTTGAGGCGCGCGAACTCGTACTGGCGCGGATGCGGGCTCGCGATCAGGCCGCCTTCGGCGAGGCGGTCGAGCAGCCAGTCGTAGAACGGGCGCTGGTCCTCGAATTCGAGCGTGCAGATCGAATGGGTGATCTGCTCGAGCGCGTCCTCGATCGGATGGGCGTAGGTGTACATCGGGTAGATGCACCACTTGTCGCCGGTGTTGTGGTGCGTGGCCCGGCGGATGCGGTAGAGCGCCGGGTCGCGCATGTTGATGTTGGGGCTCGCCATGTCGATCTTCGCGCGCAGCGTGGCGGCGCCGTCGGGAAGCTTGCCATCGCGCATCTCGCGGAAGCGCGCGAGGTTCTCTTCGGGCGTGCGGTTGCGGAACGGGCTGTCGGTGCCGGGCGTGTTGAAGTCGCCGCGGTTGGCGCGCACCTCGTCGGCGCTCTGTTCGTCCACGTAGGCGAGGCCGGCGCCGATCAGGTATTCGGCCGCGCGGTACATGAAGTCGAAGTAGTCGCTCGCGAAGTATTCGTGCGGCTGCATCGTGCCGGGCGCGCTCGGGCGGTCGGCCAGGTAGGTTTCGTAGCCGAGCCAGCGGACCGCGTCGCGGATCGAATCGACGTATTCCTGCTCTTCCTTCTCGGGGTTGGTGTCGTCGAAGCGCAGGTGGCACACGCCGCCGTATTCCCGGGCAAGCTCGAAATTGAGCCAGATGCTCTTGGCATGGCCGATGTGCAGGTAGCCGTTGGGCTCGGGCGGGAAGCGCAGGCGCACCTTGGCGGGGTCGTGCATGCCCTGGGCGTGGTGGGCGGCGTCGCCGGGCGAGCCACCCCATTTGCGGCCGGAATAGGCGCCCTGCGCCAGGTCGTTCTCGATCACGTGGCGCAGGAAATTGCTCGGGGCAGCGGCGGTTTTCGCGCTGTCTTTGTCGTTCGGGGAGGTCATTGCGGCATTCTAGGAGGCTGTCAGCGCAGTTACCTTTGGCAACGTTCTTCACATTGCGGCGGGCAACCGGTTTGCATTTGGCGCGTTCAATACGCACATGGGCGGCAACGCCCCAACCAGGAGTTCCACATCATGAGCCTCACACGTTCAACCTTCTTCAAATGGGCTGCCGCGGGTGTCGTGGCAGCCGGCGCGCTGTTCGGTGCCACGTCGGCCAGTGCCCGTGGCGACGTGAGCTGGTCGATCGGCGTGGGCGTGCCGGGCGTGGCCGTCGGCGTGGGCAGCCCCGCCTACTATCCGGCCCCGGTCTACGCGGCGCCCGCGCCGGTGTACTACGCGCCGCCGCCCCCGGTGTACTACCGCCCGCCGCCGCCGGTCTACTACCGTCCGGCCCCGGTGTACTACGCGCCGCCGGCCTACTACTACGGCCCGCGCGGCTACTACCGCGGCCATCGCCACTGGCGTTGAGCGCGCGGCGGGGCAGCCCGCCGGCACCAGCCTGCCGACAAGAGCCGGTCCTTTGCGGGACCGGCTTTTTTTCGTGCGCGGCGGCGCTCCGAAGCCGCGCCGCCGTTTCACATGGCGCGAAACAGATGGGCGTAGAGCCGGCTCACCGGGATCTTCTCGGCCCGGCCGCGCAGGTCCAGGTGCAGCTTGCCGGCCTCGTCGCGGTGCACGGCCTCGATGGCCGAACTGCGCACCACCACCGCGCGGTGCACCTGCCAGAAGGTCTGCGCGTCGAGCTGGGGCAGCAGCTGCTTCAGCGGGGTGCGGATCAGGTATTCCTGCGTGGCGGTGAGCACCCGCACGTACTTGTCCGCGGCTTCGAAATACAGCACCTCGTCGATCGGCACCATGCGCACGGTGGCGCCGCCGGTGTCGCTCGCGGCAATCATCCGCAGCGGCGCGGCGACGGGCTGCGGCGGCGCGGTGCCGTCCTGGCCGGCCGCGGCCGAGAGCAGGCGGCGCCACTGCGCCAGGGTCTGCTCGAGCATCTCCTCGCCGGCCGGCGTGGGCGCGGCGGGGCGTTGCGCATGCAGCGCCTGCTGCAGCCGCTGCACGGTCCTGTGCAGGCGAGCGGCCTGCACGGGCTTGAGCACGTAGTCGATGGCCTGGGCATCGAAGGCGCGGGCGGCGTATTCGTCGTAGGCGGTCACGAAGACGAGCTGCGGCAGCGGCGCCCGGTCGGCGGGCCAGCTGTCGGCCAGTTCGGCGGCGGCGCCCAGGCCGTCGAGCCCGGGCATGCGGATGTCGAAGAACAGCACCTGCGGCAGGAGGCGCAGCGCCTCGCGCACGGCGCTCCTGCCGTCGCCGGCGACCGCGAGCACCTGGAGTTCGGGCCAGGCCGCGGCCAGTTCGGCACGCAGCGCCTGGGCGAGCAGGGGCTCGTCCTCGGCGATCAGGGCGGTGGGAGTGGTGGGGGTGGGCAGGTTCATGCGGATGGCTGCAGGGGCAGGTGCAGGACGGCACGGGTGCCGCCCGCGGGAGCGGCGGCCAGTTCGATGCGGCCCGCCTCGCCGTACATGGCGGCCAGCCGCTCGCGGACCTGGTCGAGGCCGAAGCCGCCGCCTTCCTGCCGGGGGGCGGCCGGCACCGCCG
Source organism: Variovorax sp. TBS-050B (assembly GCF_029893635.1). Lineage (NCBI taxonomy): Bacteria > Pseudomonadati > Pseudomonadota > Betaproteobacteria > Burkholderiales > Comamonadaceae > Variovorax > Variovorax sp. TBS-050B. Next base: position 3,167,435 of record NZ_JARXYR010000002.1, read on the forward strand.
GGTCGAAGCCGACGCCGGTGTCGCTGACCTCGATCACGAGCTCTCCGTCGATGCGGCGCGCCCGCACCGCGATCTCGCCGCCTTCGACCTGGGGTTCGAGGCCGTGGCGGATGCTGTTCTCCACCAGCGGCTGCAAAAGCAGCGGCGGCACGGGCGCATCGCGCAGGTCGTCCGGCAGCTCGAGCGTGTAGCGCAGGCGCTCGCCCATGCGCACCGACATCAGTTCGAGGTAGTCGGCAAGGCGGTCGAACTCGGCTGCGAGCGGATGCGCGAGCGCGCGCGACCCGGCCAGCGTCATGCGCAGGTAGCTGTTGAGCCGGTCGAGCATCGCAACGGCGCGCGGCGGGTCGGTGGTGATCAGCACGCGCAGGTTGGCCAGCGTGTTGAACAGCATGTGCGGTTCGAGCTGGGTCTCGAGCAGCTTGAGCCGCGCCTCGGTGGCATTGCGCCGCGCGAGGTCGAGCTGGTTCTGCATGTGCCGGCTCTTGCCCAGGCTGTAGAAAAGGTAGGTCATGCCGGCCGTGGCCGCCAGCGTGACGGTGATGGTGGCGACCGTGCGCGCCTTGCCGAGCTTGTAGAACGCCAGGATCGGCCGGCCGCTGAAGGCGTCGCCGATCGCCTGGCCGGCAAAGAAGCCGATGGTCACGCTCACCGCCACCAGCACCACGCCGCGCGCGCCGCTCGGCCAGCGGGAGCCGTCGTTGCCGCTCAGCAGCAGCCGGCCCACGTCGATCAGGAGCCAACTGATGAGCCCGATCGAGAGCGAATAGACGAGCTGCCGGCTCCAGGTGCCGTCGGGCGAATTCATCGTCCCGACCATCACCGCGGCGATGACGCAGCAGCACGCCGCGGTGATCAGGCCGTGCCGCAGCAGGTCGTGCAGGTCGCGCGCGCCGAAGCGCGGCTCCGCGGCGGGCGCCCCGGTCTGGGTCAAGCCTTCTCCTTCTGCAGCGCGCGGCGCTCGCGCGCCACCAGCCGGTCGTACAGGCCGCCGCCGGTCGCGACCGACCAGACCACCGCGCCGTGGATCAGCAGGCCCAGGCCCCAGCCCATGAGCGGGTACACCGCCCAGTTGTGGCCGCGCGAGGCCGAGAGTCCGACCAGTCCGAGGTTGACCAGCACGTAGACGAAGGCATGGATGTACCAGCCCATCTTGGCGCCGGCACGGCGGCGAGCGGTTCTCTCGAGTTCGGTGGCGGAAGCGGTGTCGAGGCGTTGTGCGGGGTTCATGACGGTTCTCCAGGAACGAAGGTTGAGGGGAAGTCGATGAAGCGGTCGGCGATCTTAGGCCGAGCGCGCTTCGGCCGTGAGGGCGGCGCTGCGGGCGGCGAGCTTCCACAGGCGCAGGGCCCGCGCCGCGAAGATGCCGCTGAAGGCGCCGTACAGCATCGGAATGCCGACCGCGAAGGCGGCCTGCCGCTGCAGTTCGGGGTGCATGGCGAGCGCCACGCCCACGGCATATTTGGTGAAGAACACGCCCATCATCAGCGCCAGCGGCACGGCGCTGCCGGGCAGCTCGAAGCTGCGGGTGGCCGGCGCGTAGCGGATGCCCGCGGGCACCGGCGCCTGCAGCACCAGCAGCGCCAGCGCGAGCGCTGCCACGCCCCAGCCGAGCAGCGCGCCGGCCGATTCGCCGAAGGCCGAGATCACGCCGGCGAGCGACAGCCCCGTCATGCCCAGCGACGTCGCGGTGATCCGGCCGAGTCCGGCGCGGCCGGCCCGGAGCTGTTTGGCACCCAGCCACAGCAGCAGCGCGAAGACGGCAAAAACCCACTTGGGCGTGTGAACGATGATCTGCAGCAGCATGGTGGTTCTCCAGTGAGGGGTTCGATGGGCGGACTGTGCCGCCGCCCCCGCCGCGGCACCACCGCGCTGCGACGGAATGCGCCACGGCGGCGCGGGATGCGCTGCGCGGGCGCGAAATGCCGCTCTTTCGGCCAGCTTTACCGCCGCTTTACGCTTCGTAAGACAGGCGCGCTACGATCCGGCGCTCCACTAGCGGCTGTTCTTGCGCACTGCACACCCCATGGAATCACCGACCCCCGAGTCTTCTTCCGGCGATTCGCCTGCTGTCCCACCGGCACACCCCGTTTCATCCCCCCCGCCGCGGCAGCCCTCGCGCCGCAGACTCTGGCTCGGAAGCCTGCTCGCGCTGCTCTTGCTCGCGGCGCTGGCCGCAGGCGCCTGGTATCTCATCCACCGCAAGGACCGCGCCGCGGGCGGCCCGGGCTTCGGCGGCGCGACGGTCACGGTCGGCCATGCGGCCGCGCGCGAAACCGAGCTGCCCGTGACCATCGATGCGCTCGGCACCGTCACGCCGCTCGCGACCATCACGCTCAAGGCGCAGGTCGGCGGGGTGCTGACCGAGGTGCTGTTCACCGAAGGCCAGACGGTCGCGAAGAACCAGCTGCTCGCCCGCATCGACCCGCGCCCCTACGAGCAGGCGCTGATGCAGGCGCGCGGCACGCGCCAGCGCGACGAGGCCCAGCTCGAGGCCGCGCGCGTCACGCTCGCGCGCTACCGCACGCTGCTCGGGCAGGACTCGATCGCGCGGCAGGAGGTCGACACCCAGGCCGCGCTGGTGCGCCAGCTCGAAGGCACCGTCACCACCGACCAGGCCGCCGAGGCCGCGGCCCGGCTCAACCTCGACTACACCCGCATCACCGCGCCCGTGGCGGGCCGCATCGGCCTGCGCGCGGTGGACCCCGGCAACACCATCACGGCCAACGCGACCACCGGCATCGCGGTCATCACGCAGATGAACCCGATCGACGTGCAGTTCTCGGTGCCGCAGGACCGCGTGCCGGACATCCAGGCGCAACTGGCCCGCGGCGAGCCGCTGCCGGTGACCGCCTTCGACCGCACCCGCGCCGCGACGCTCGACACCGGCACCTTCTCCACGCTCGACAACGTGGTCGACACCACCACCGGCACCGTCAAGGCCAAGGCGCGCTTCGGCAATGCGCAGACCACGCTGTTCCCGAGCCAGTTCGTCAACGTGCAACTGCTGCTGCGCAAGCTGCGCGCGGTGGTGGTGCCGGTGACCGCGGTGCGCACCGGCCCGAACGGCGACTACGTCTACGTGATCAACGAGGACCGCACGGTCTCGATGCGCGCGGTCAAGCGCGGCGAGGCCAATGCGGAGGTGGTGGCGATCACCTCGGGCCTGCGCGCCGGCGAGAACGTGGTGACCGAAGGCGGCGACCGCATCAAGGACGGCGCGGTGGTGCAGCTGCAGGGCGACCGCCCCGCGGCGGGCCCGCGCGGCGCCGCCTCCGGTCCGCGCGGCGCGCGCGGGGAGGGCGGTGGAGAGCGGCGGCGCCAGCGTCCGCCGCAGTGACGCGATGAGTCCTTCCCGTCCGTTCATCGAGAGGCCGGTGGCCACGGCGCTGCTGATGGTGGCGATCGTGCTCGCGGGCTTCGTCGGCCTGCGCCTGCTGCCGCTGGCCGCGCTGCCGCAGGTCGACTACCCGACGATCCAGGTCCAGACGCTCTACCCGGGCGCGAGCCCCGAGGTCATGAGCCGCACCGTCACGGCGCCGCTGGAACGCCAGTTCGGCCAGATGGCGGGGCTCAACCGCATGAGCTCGGTGAGCTCGGCGGGCGTGTCCATCGTCACGCTGCAGTTCGCGCTCGATCAGACGCTCGACGTGGCCGAGCAGCAGGTGCAGGCCGCGATCAACGCCGGCGGCTCGCTGCTGCCGGCCGACCTGCCGGCGCCGCCGGTCTATGCCAAGGTCAACCCGGCCGATGCGCCCATCCTCACGCTGGCCGTGAGCTCCGAGACCATGCCGCTCACAGAGGTGCAGAACCTCGTGAACACGCGGCTCGCGCAGAAGATCAGCCAGGTTGGCGGGGTGGGGCTGGTGTCGCTCTCGGGCGGGCAGCGGCCGGCGGTGCGCATCCAGGCCGACACCAACGCGCTCGCATCGGTGGGCATCGGCCTCGACACGCTGCGCAGCGCGATCAGCGCGGCCAATGCCAACAGCGCCAAGGGCAGCTTCGACGGGCCGCGGCGCGCCTACACCATCAACGCCAACGACCAGCTCGTGACGGCGGACGACTACAAGAACCTGATCGTCGCGTGGAAGAACGGCGCGCCGATCCGCATGACCGACGTGGCGCGCGTAGTCGACGGCGCAGAGAACACGCAGCTCGGCGCCTGGGCCGCGCTGCGCGCGGGCGACGCGACGCCGACCCTCTACCCGGCCATCATCCTGAACGTGCAGCGCCAGCCCGGCGCCAACGTGATCGGCACGGTCGATGCCATCAAGCGCCAGCTGCCGGAACTCGCGGCCTCGCTGCCGGGCTCGCTCAAGCTCGAGGTGCTGAGCGACCGCACCACCGGCATCCGCGCCTCGGTCTCGCACGTGCAGCTCGAACTCGCGCTCGCGGTGGTGATGGTGGTGCTGGTGATCTTCTTCTTCCTGCACAGCGTGCGCGCCACCGTGATCGCCAGCCTCGCGGTGCCGATCTCGCTGATCGGCACCTGCGGGCTGATGTACCTGCTCGGCTACAGCCTCAACAACCTGAGCCTGATGGCGCTGACCATCGCCACCGGCTTCGTGGTGGACGACGCGATCGTGATGATCGAGAACATCGCGCGCTACCTCGAGGAGGGCGATCCGCCGTTCAAGGCCGCGCTCAAGGGGGCGACACAGATCGGCTTCACCATCATCTCGCTCACGGTGTCGCTGATCGCGGTGCTGATCCCGCTCCTGTTCATGGGCGACGTGGTGGGGCGCCTGTTCCGCGAATTCGCGGTCACGCTCGCGATCACGATCCTGATCTCTGCCGTGGTCTCGCTCACGCTGGTGCCGATGATGTCGGCGCGCTGGCTCAAGCCTCAGGCCGAGGAGGGCGGCCGCTTCGGTGCCGGCGTGCAGCGCTTCTTCGACAGGGTGATCGCACGCTACGACGTGTGGCTGCAGTGGGTGCTGCGCCACCAGCCGCTCACGCTGGTGGTGGCGGTCGCCACGCTCGCGCTCACGGTGCTGCTCTACGTTGTGATTCCCAAGGGCCTGTTCCCGACGCAGGACACCGGCCAGCTGCAGGCGCGCATCGAGGCGGCGCAGGACGTCTCGTACACGCGCATGGCCGAGCTGCAGCAGCAGGCCGCCAACGCGATCCTGGCCGACCCCGAGGTCGCGAGCGTGAGCTCGGTGGTCGGCGTGGACGCGGCCAACAACACGGCCCTCAACACGGGCAGCATGCTCATCAACATGCGCCCCGACCGCGGCGACCAGCAGCAGACCATGGCGCGGCTGCGAGAGCGCGTGCGCGCGGTGGCCGGCGTGACGCTCTACCTGCAGCCCACGCAGGACCTGACCATCGACGCCGAGACCGGCCCGACCGAGTTCCGCGTCTCGCTCGAAGGCGTGGACACCAACACCGTCGACACCTGGGCGCAGAAGCTGGTCGCACGGCTGCGCAGCGAGCCGCTGGTGCGCAACGCCACCACCACCGCGGGCGCGAAGGGGCTGGCGGCCTACGTCGACATCGACCGCAACACCGCCTCGCGCCTCTCGGTCACCGCGAGTTCGGTGGACGACACGCTCTACAGCGCCTTCGGCCAGCGCATCGTCTCGACCATCTTCACCGAGACCAACCAGTACCGGGTGATCCTCGAAGCACAGCGCGAGGCGCTGTCGTCGCCGCAGCTGCTCGGCAACCTGCAGCTGCGCACCGGCAGCGGCGCCGCGACCACGCTGTCGTCGATCGCCACGGTGCGCGAGCAGCCCGCGCCGCTCGCCGTCACCCACGTGGCGCAGTACCCATCGGCCACGGTCGGCTTCGACACGGCCGAAGGCGTGGCGCTCGGCAAGTCGGTCGCGGCCATCCGCGCGGCCGCGAAGGAGATCGGCATGCCCGCGAGCATGACCATGACCTTCCTCGGCGCCGCCGGCGCCTATGAGAAGTCGCTCACCAACCAGCTCTGGCTGATCCTGGCGGCGGTGGTGTGCGTGTACATCGTGCTCGGCGTGCTGTACGAGAGCTACATCCATCCGCTGACGATCCTCTCCACGCTGCCCTCGGCCGGCGTGGGCGCGCTGCTCGCGCTGATGCTCACGGGCAACGACCTGGGCGTGATCGGGATCATCGGCATCATCCTGCTGATCGGCATCGTCAAGAAGAACGCGATCATGATGATCGACTTCGCGATCGATGCCGAGCGGCGCGAGGGCAAGTCGCCGCAGGAGGCGATCCACCAGGCCGCGCTGCTGCGCTTCCGCCCGATCCTGATGACCACGCTGGCGGCGCTGTTCGCGGCGCTGCCGCTGATGTTCGGCTGGGGCGAGGGCGCGGAGCTGCGCCGGCCGCTGGGCCTCGCGATCTTCGGCGGCCTGGTCGTGAGCCAGGTGCTCACGCTCTTCACCACGCCCGTGGTCTACCTGGCCTTCCACCGGCTGGGCCGCCGCTTCGGGCGCAGGCAGGAGGCCGAAGCGGCATGAACCTGTCGAGGCCGTTCGTCGAGCGTCCGATCGCGACGGTGCTGCTGACCATCGGCATCGCGCTGGCCGGCATCGCGGCCTTCTTCGTGCTGCCGGTGTCGCCGCTGCCGCAGGTGGACTTTCCGACCATCTCGGTCACGGCCAGCCTTTCCGGTGCGAGCCCGAGCACCATGGCATCGAGCGTCGCCACGCCGCTGGAGCGAAGGCTCGGCGTGATCGCGGGCGTCAACGAGCTGACCTCGACCAGTTCCAACGGCTCGACCCGCATCAGCCTGCAGTTCGACCTCTCGCGCAACATCGACAGCGCCGCGCGCGAGGTGCAGGCCGCGATCAACGCCGCGCGCGCCGACCTGCCAGCCACGCTGCGCAGCAACCCGAGCTACCGCAAACGCAACCCGACGGCCGCGCCGATCGCAATCCTCGCGCTCACCTCCAAGACGCGCACGCCGGGCCAGATCTACGAAGCGGTGTCGAACATCGTGAGCCAGAAGCTCTCGCAGGTCGAGGGCGTGGGCGAGGTCGAGATCGGCGGCGGCTCGCTGCCGGCGGTGCGCGTGGAGCTCGAACCCTTCTCGCTGAACCGCTATGGCATCAGCACCGAGGACGTGCGCGCCGCGATCCAGGCCAACAACGCCAACCGGCCCAAGGGCGCGATCGAGAGCGAGGACCGCCGGCTGCAGATCTATACGCCGGCCCCCGGCCGCCATGCGGTGGAATACCGCGACATGGTGATCGCCTGGCGCAACGGCGCGGCGGTGCGGCTCGGCGACGTGGCGCGCGTGATCGACAGCGTGGAGAACACGCGCACGCTGGGCCTGTTCAACGGCCAGCCGGCGGTGATCGTGCTGGTCACGCAGGAGCCGGGCGCCAACATCATCGAGACGGTGGACGGCGTGCGCGAACTGCTGCCCGAGCTGCGCGCGCAGCTGCCGCAGGACATCGAGGTGCAGGTCGCCTCGGACCGCACCAACTCGATCCGCGCCTCGCTGCGCGAGATCGAGGCCACGCTGATGATCTCGGTCGCGCTCGTGGTGCTGGTGGTCGGGCTGTTCCTGCGCCGTGCGCGCGCGACGATCATCCCGGCCGTGGCCACCGTGGTGTCGCTGCTCGGCACCTTCGGCGTGATGCACCTGCTGGGCTACAGCCTCAACAACCTGAGCCTGATGGCGCTGACCGTGGCCACGGGCTTCGTGGTGGACGACGCGATCGTGGTGCTCGAGAACACCAGCCGCCACATCGAGGCCGGCATGGGCCGCATGGAGGCCGCGCTGCGCGGCGCGCGCGAGGTCGGCTTCACGGTGCTCTCGATCAGCCTGTCGCTCGTCGCTGTGTTCATTCCGCTGCTGTTCATGGACGGGCAGATCGGGCGGCTGTTCCGCGAGTTCGCGGTCACGCTGTCGGTGGCGGTGCTGATCTCGCTCGTGATCTCGCTGACCACCACGCCGATGCTCTGCGCGATGCTGCTGCGGCCCGAGGTGCCCGGCGGCAAGCCGCCCGGGCGGCTGGCGCGGATCGCGGAGCGCGCCTACCAGTGGAGCCTGCGCACCTATGCCCACAGCCTCGACTGGGCGCTCGCGAGCAAGGCGGTGGTGGTCGTGGTGCTGCTCGCCGTGGTCGGCCTCAACGTCTACCTGTTCGCCGCCATCCCCAAGGGCTACTTCCCCGAGCAGGACAACGGCCAGCTCAACGCCGGCCTGCGCGCCGACCAGAGCATCTCCTCGGTCGCGCTCGCCGAGAAGCTGCGCCAGGCGGTCGACATCATCCACAAGGATCCGGCGGTCGACACGGTGGTGGGCTTCTCGGGCGGCAGCCGCTCGGGCGGCGGCTTCATGTTCGTGAACCTGAAGCCGGCCTCGCAGCGCACCGAGAAGACGGCCGCGGTCATCAACCGGCTGCGGCCGCAGCTCAACCAGCTCACGGGCCTGCGCGTGTTCCTGAGCCCGGTGCAGGACCTTCGCATGGGCGGGCGCTCGAGCAACTCGACCTACCAGTACACGCTCAAGGGCGACAACCTGGCCGACCTGCGCACCTGGACCGCCCGGCTCGCCGACCGGCTGCGCCAGGAGACCGCGCTGACCGACGTGGACAGCGACCAGTCCGACAACGGCGTGGAGACCTACGTCGAGGTCGACCGCGAGAGCGCCGCGCGGCTGGGCGTGAGTTCGAGCGCGGTCGACAGCGCGCTCTACAACGCCTACGGCCAGCGCTCGGTCGCGACCATCTACGACGAGCTCAACCAGTACTCGGTGATCATGGAATGGGCGCCGCGCTACCAGCGCGCGCCGGTGGTGCTGAAGGACCTCTACGTGCCCTCGACGCTCACCACCGCCACCAGCGCCAGCGGCGCCGCCACCGTGAGCTCGCTCGCCAACACCACCGACGCGAGCACCGGCACCTCCACCACCACCTCGGCCAACCCGGGGCTGCGCACCGCCTCGACCGGGCAGGCGCTGGCGTCGAACACCACGCTGATGGTGCCGCTCGCGGCGATCGCGAAGATCAGCGAGCGCGCGGTGCCGAGCTCGATCGACCACCAGGACACCGAGCTCGCGAGCACCGTCTCGTTCAACCTGGGCGAGGGCGTGACCCTGCAGGACGCGCGCCGCATCGTCGCCCAGGCCGAGGCCGACATCGCCATGCCGACCAACGTGCGCGGCAGCTTCCAGGGCACGGCGCTCGCGGCGCAGCAGTCGCAGGGGCAGCAGCTGGCGCTGATCCTGGCGGCGATCGTGGTGATCTACATCGTGCTGGGCGTGCTCTACGAGAGCCTGGTGCACCCGGTCACGGTGCTGACCACGCTGCCCTCGGCCGGCGTGGGCGCGGTGCTCGCGCTGCTGCTGTTCAACATGGAGTTCTCGATCATCGCGCTGATCGGGCTCTTCCTCTTGATCGGCATCGTCAAGAAGAACGCGATCCTGATCATCGACTTCGCGCTCGAGGCCGAGCGCGCGCGCGGCATCTCGGCCGTCGAGGCGGTGCGCGAGGCCTGCCTGCTGCGATTCCGGCCGATCCTCATGACCACGCTCGCGGCCGCGCTCGGCGCGCTGCCGCTCGCGATCGGCTTCGGCCAGGGCGCGGAGCTGCGCCAGCCGCTGGGCGTGGCGATCATCGGCGGCCTGGTCGCGAGCCAGCTGCTCACGCTGCTGACCACGCCGGTGGTGTACGTGCTGCTCGACAAGCTGCGCCGGCGCGCGCCCGACGAGCGGCACCTGAGCCGCGCCGCGGGTTCGTCGACCTGAAAAGAATGAACGCCTCCGTGATGAACCACCGACCCCGCATCCTTTCGCTTTCGGCGCTGGCCCTGGCGGCCCTGCTCGCCGGCTGCGCCGTCGGCCCCGCCTACCAGAAGCCGGGCACGGCCCTACCGTCCGGCTGGAAGGCGCAGCAGACCGCCGAAGGCTGGCTGCCCGCCGCACCGGCCGATGCGCTCGACCGCGGCGAATGGTGGAAGCTCTTCGGCGACCCCACGCTCGACGAACTCGCCGCGCGCGTGCAGGTCTCGAACCAGAACATCGCCGCCGCGGTGGCGAACTACGCGCAGGCCCAGGCGCTGGTGCGCGGCGAGCGCGCGGCGCTGTTCCCGCGCGTCACGCTCGACGGCAGCGGCCGGCGCAGCGGCAACGCCGGCGGCAGCAGCAACGCGTCGAGCGCCTTCGCGGCGACGCTCGGCGTCGACTGGGCGCCCGACGTCTGGGGCCGCCTGCGCGAGGCGGTGAGCAGCGCGCAGGCCAATGCGCAGGCCAGCGAAGCCGACCTGGCCTCGGCACGGCTCTCGGCCATCGGCGACCTGGCCACCAACTACTTCTCGCTGCGCGAGACCGATGCCGAGATCGTGCTGCTCGACCAGACCATCGAGGGCTACCAGCGCGCCCTCGAGATCACGCGCAACCGCTATGCGGCCGGCGTCGCGGCGCAGACCGACGTGCTGCAGGCGCAGACCCAGCTCGTGAGCGCGCAGGCCGAGCGCGTGGGCCTGCAGCGCACGCGCGCGACGCTCGAGCATGCGATCGCCACGCTCGTGGGCGCGGCGCCGGCCGACTTCAGCCTGCCGCCCGCGCAGTGGACCCCCACCGTGCCGGGCGTTCCCGCCGGCGTGCCGTCGACGCTGCTGCAGCGCCGGCCCGACATCGCGGCGGCCGAGCGGTCGGTGGCCGCGGCCAACGCGCAGATCGGCATCGCGCGTTCGGCGTACTTCCCCAGCTTCGGTCTCAGCGCCTCGGTGGGCGGCAGCGCGAGCCGCGTCAAGGACCTGTTCGACGCGTCCAACACGCTCTGGGCGCTCGGCCTGTCGGTGGCGCAGGTGGTGTTCGATGCGGGCGCGATCGGCGCTTCGGTCGATTCGGCCAAGGCGGCGCACGAGGCCAGCGTGGCGCGCTACCGGCAGACGGTCCTCACGGCCTTCCAGGCCGTGGAAGACCAGCTCACGGCCGGCGCCGCGCTCGCGCAGCAGGAAGGCCTGCGGCGCGAAGCCTCGGCCGCGGCCGACAAGACCGAGCAGCAGATGCTCAACCGCTACCGCGCCGCCCAGGTCGGCTACACCGAGGTCGTGACCGCGCAGGCGGCCGCGCTCAGCGCCCGGCGCGCGCTGGTGCAGGTGCAGGTCAGCCGCCAGACCGCCGCCGTGGCGCTCATCCAGGCGCTCGGCGGCGGCTGGCAGGCCGGGTGGACCGGCGAGGGCGGGACGCCGCAGGCGACGCAACCCGCCACCCTCCGTCAAGCGGAGTGAGATGGCGCGACAGTCCCAGCCCAGGGCACCCGCGGAACTGGCTCCGCCAGGCCGCCGGGTGCGCCCCCCAGTGGGGGGAGGCGGCTACACGAAGTGAGCCGCTTCGGGGGCGTCCTAGTGCGCGTGGCGGTCCATGGTGCCGCCAAGGTAATCCTTGTCGGTCACCAGCACCCACAGCGCGAGCACGAGGATCGCCGCGGCCACGAGCACGGCGTTGACCATCGCGTTCTCGACCGCGGCGTAGCCGAGCACCCAGGGCGACACGGCCAGCCAGATCGCGAGCGCGCCTTCGGTCCACTCTTCCCAGGCGCGCGGCGTCAGGGTCGCCCCCAGCGCCACGGCACCCAGGACGACCCCGGTTCCCACGGCAGCCCACATCGCAGGCATCACGTCCTGGAAGCCCAGGACCCACGGCGAGACGACGAGCCAGACACCGAGGGCGATGCTGACGGGGTCTTGCCAATGCTTCACTTGCTTCATGGTCATTACCTCCTGTTGCGACACGGCGCCGCAACAGGCGTTGGACCGGGGCGCACGGGCCATGGTTCCGCGATGCCGCGGCGCAGCATGAATCAGCCGCGCGGGCCGGGCGGCGACAGGTAGGCGCCCGATTCGAACAGCTGCGCCTCCGCCTGGTCGATGCGCCGGATGCCGGCCTTGCCGGCGCGGCTCGCGAGCAGTTCGACCAGCGCCTCTGCGAGCGCCACGCCGGCCGCGACCGAGGGGAAGAACGAGGGACTGTGGATGGTGAAAAGCAGCGTCTCGTCCGCCAGCAGCGACAGCGGCGAGGCGGTGCTGTCGGTCAGAGCCACGATGCGCAGCCCCGCCGCCCTGGCCGCCTCGGCGACCTGCAGCGCCTCGCGCGAGTAGGGCGCGAAGCTCGCGACCACCAGCGCATCGCCCTTCGCGAAGGCGCGCTGCTGCATCTCGAGCGAGCCGCCCTGGCCGTCGACCAGATGCACGCCGTTGCGGAAGAGCCGGTACACGTAGACGAAGGAGAACGCGATCGGAAAGCAGGCCCGGAAGCCCGCCGCATGCACCGCCGGCGCCTTCTCGATCAGCGCGCAGGCCTTCTGCAGCGCCTGGCCGCTCTGCTGCTGCGTGGCCTCGAGGTTGCGGCGCTGCACCTCGAACATCTCGCCCGTGAGGCCGCCGTCCTGCGCGCGGCCGATCAGCTGCTTGGCGCGCCCGCCGTAGGTGTCGGCGCCCAGGCCCATGTCGCCCGCGAAGGCTTCCTTGAGCTGCGGCCAGCCGGCATAGCCCAGGTGCTGCGCGAAGCGCACCAGCGTGGCGGGCGTGCTCTGCGCGCGCGCGCCCACGCCGCGCATCGAGCCCGTGACCACCTCGTTCGGATGGTCGAGCACATAGCGCGCCACCTGCTGCATCGCAGGGCTCAGTTCATTGAAGCGCTGGCGGATCTGGTCTCTGGCGCCCATGGCGGCTCTTTCCTCGGCTGGCTGTGGTTGGAACGAATGTACCGGACCCGGAACAGCGCGCCGCGGCAGAAGACGGTTGACGGAACAAATGTTCCAAACAATAATTCGATGCAACGTTAGTTCCAATCATCCATCCCCATGACGCACGTGTTCCATCGCCACCTTCGCCAGACGCCGCCGGTTGCCGCCGGCGCGCGGGGCATGTTCATCCGCGACGCGGAGGGCCGCGACTACCTCGACGCCTCGGGCGGCGCGGCGGTCTCGTCGCTCGGCCATGCGCATCCCGAGGTGCTGGCCGCGATGCATGCGCAGATCGACCGGCTCGCCTATGCGCACACCAGCTTCTTCACGAGCGAAGCGGCCGAGCAGCTCGCCGACGAGCTGGTGGCGTCCGCGCCGCAGGGCATGGACCACGTCTACCTGGTGAGCGGCGGTTCCGAGGCGGTGGAGGCGGCGCTCAAGATGGCGCGCCAGTACTTCGTCGAGATCGGCCAGCCGCAGCGCACGCATTTCATCGCGCGCCGCCAGAGCTACCACGGCAACACGCTCGGCGCGCTGGCGGTGGGCGGCAACGCCTGGCGCCGCGAGCCCTTCGCGCCGATCCTGGTGCCGGCCACGCATGTGTCGCCCTGCTACCCGTACCGCGAGCAGCAGGCCGGCGAGAGCGCCGAGCAGTACGGGTTGCGGCTCGCGGCCGAGCTGGAGGCCGCCATCCTCGCGCACGGCGCGGACCGGGTGATCGCCTTCGTTGCCGAGACCGTCGGCGGCGCCACGGCCGGCGTGCTCACGCCGGTGCCGGGCTACTTCCAGGCGGTGCGTGCGGTCTGCGACCGCTACGGCGTGCTGCTGATCCTCGACGAGGTGATGTGCGGCATGGGCCGCACCGGCACGCTGCACGCCTGCGAGCAGGAGGGCGTGGTGCCCGACTTGATGACCGTCGCCAAGGGCCTGGGCGGCGGCTACCAGCCGATCGGCGCGGTGTTCGCGCAGCAGCGCATCGTCGAGGCGATGTCGCAGGGCAGCGGCTTTTTCCAGCACGGCCACACCTACCTCGGCCATCCGGTGGCCTGCGCCGCGGCGCTCGCGGTGCAGCAGGTGATCCGGCGCGACGGGCTGGTCGCCAAGGTGCGCGAGGACGGCATCGCATTCGGCGCGATGCTGGCCGAGGCGCTCGGCGCGCATCCGCACGTGGGCGACGTCCGCGGCCGCGGCTTCTTCTGGGGCATCGAGCTCGTGGCCGAGCGTGCCGGCAAGGTGCCGTTCGATCCGGCGCTGCGGGTGAACGCCGCGATCAAGAAGGCGGCGATGGCGCGCGGGCTGCTGTGCTATCCGTTCGGCGGCACGGTCGACGGCCGCCAGGGCGACCACGTGCTGCTCGCGCCGCCCTTCATCGCCACCCGCGCGGACCTGCAGGAGATCGCGGCGCGGCTCGCGGACGCGATCGATGCGGTCACGCGCGGTGCCGTGCGCTGAACACCTTCTCTTTCTTTTTCTTCCCCAAGCCGTTCCGAGGAGTGCCCCATGCCCCAGCTTCGCCTGCCGATCCCCTTTGCCGCCGCCGCCCTCGCGGCGCTCTTCGTCGGCCTGCTGCCGCACACCGCGGCACACGCCCAGGACAATGGCAGCGACACGCTCGCGAAGATCAAGGCGAGTGGCGCCATCACCTTCGGCTACCGCGAGTCCTCGTTCGGTTTCTCCTACCTCGATGCCAACCTCAAGCCGGTGGGCTACAGCATCGACATCTGCAACCGCATCGTCGAAGCCTTGAAGAGCGAACTCAAGCTGCCGGCGATCGAGATCAAGTACCAGGCCGTGACCTCGGCCAACCGCATGCCGCTGGTGCAGAACGGCACGGTGGACATCGAATGCGGTTCCACCACCAACCTCGTCGAGCGGCAGAAGCAGGTGGCTTTCTCGCCCGACATCTTCCGCTACAACGTGCGCATGCTGGTCAAGGCCGATTCGGGCATCCGCAGCATCGCCGACCTGCAGGGCAAGACGGTGGTCACGACCACCGGCACCACCTCGTTCCGCCTGCTGCGCGAGGCGGACAAGGGCCGCAACCTCGAGGTGACGAACCTCGCGGGCAAGGACCACAGCGACTCGTTCCTGCTGGTGGAGAGCGGCCGTGCGCAGGCCTTCGTGCTCGACGACATCCTGCTTGCCGGGCAGATCGCCAATGCGCGCAATCCCAAGGACTTCACGATCGTGGGCGAGAGCCTGCGCACCGAGAACCAGTCGCTGATGTTCCGCAAGGACGATGCGCCCTTCAAGGCGCTGGTGGATCGCGTCGTCTCGGGCATGATGAAGTCCGGCGAGATGGAGAAGCTCTACAGCAAGTGGTTCATGTCGCCGATTCCGCCCAAGGGCATCAACATCAACTATCCGCTCAATGCCGAGACGAAGGAGGCCTTTGCCAATCCCTCGTCGAAGGGCATTTGAGATCCTCCGTCTTCGCATGACCCGCATCGCCCTGATCCACGCACTTTCGCATTCGGTCGCGCCCGTCAACGCCGCCTTCGCGCGCGACTGGCCCGAGGCCGAGCGCATGAACCTGCTCGACGACAGCCTTTCGGCCGACCTCGCGCGCGGTGGCCGCGGGCTCGATGCCGCGATGCACGAGCGCTTCCAGCGGCTCGCGCAGTACGCGGTCGACACCGGCGCGCAAGGCATCCTCTTCACCTGCTCGGCCTTCGGGCCCTGCATCGAGGCGGTGGCGCAGCGGCATGCGGGCATCCCGGTGCTCAAGCCCAACGAGGCGATGATCGAGGAGGCCATGCAGGGGCCGCAGGGCCGGCTCGGGCTCATCGCGACCTTCGCGGCCACGCTGGTGTCGATGCCGCCCGAGTTTCCGCCGGGCACCGCGCTCGAAGCGGTGCTGGCCGAGGGCGCGCTCGACGCGCTGAACGCGGGCGACACCGAACGCCACGACGCGCTGATCGCCGCGCAGGCGGCCGTGCTGCGCGAACGCGGCTGCACGCGCGTCGCGCTCGCGCAGTTCAGCATGGCGCGCGCACGCGGCGCCTGCGAGCAGGCCAGCGGACTGCCGGTGCTGACCACCGTCGACAGCGCGGTGCGGGCGCTGCGCTTCCGCACGCGTCAAGCCGCGGCTTAAAGCCTGTTACCACGCAGGGCCGCCTGAACGGGCCCTGACGCGATGCCTCGCCATAATTGCCGCTCTTGAAAAGGAGTAAGCGTGGACATCGTTTTGCTGGTGAAGGCCGCCGTCATGGGCATCGTCGAGGGGCTGACCGAGTTTCTGCCGATCTCGTCGACAGGACATCTGATTCTTGCGGGCTCTCTGCTCGGCTTCGACGACGCGAAGGCCAAGGTCTTCGACATTGCCATCCAGACCGGTGCGATCTTCGCGGTGATCCTGGTGTACTGGCAGAAGATCCATTCCACCGTGGTGGCGCTGCCGCGGCAGCCGAAGGCGCGGCGGCTCGCGATCAACGTGGTGCTGGGCTTTCTGCCCGCGGTGGTGCTGGGGCTGGTCTTCGGCAAGATGATCAAGGAACACCTGTTCACGCCGGTGGTCGTGGCGAGCACCTTCATCATCGGCGGCTTCATCATCCTCTGGGCCGAGAAGCGCCCGCCGGGCTCGGTGCGCATCGAGCACGTGGACGACATGACGATGTGGGATGCGCTCAAGGTCGGCCTGGTGCAGTGCTTCGCGATGATCCCCGGCACCAGCCGCAGCGGCTCGACCATCATCGGCGGCATGCTGCTCGGCCTCTCGCGCCAGGCGGCGACCGACTTCTCGTTCTTCCTCGCGATCCCGACGCTGATCGGCGCCGGCGCCTACAGCCTCTACAAGGAACGCGCGCTGCTGTCGGTGGCCGACATTCCGCTCTTCGCCGTGGGCCTGGTGTTCTCGTTCGCGAGCGCCTGGCTCTGCGTGCGCTGGCTGCTGCGCTACATCAGTACGCACAGCTTCGTTCCGTTCGCGTGGTATCGCATCGCGTTCGGCATCGTGGTGCTGGCGACCGCGTGGACGGGCGCGGTGGTCTGGGCCGAGTAGGCGGAAAGTCCGCGCGCTTTCTCAGGCCGTCGGGGTGTGGCCGAGCAGGGCGCTCGCCGCATCGGCTTCGCGCCGCACCGCGCGTGCGATCTCGCCATCGATCGCCGGATCGAAGCCCCCCGTGGCCCCGAGGGCGGTCAGCACCGCGCAGACGCGACCCGCATAGTCGTACACCGGCGCCGCCACGGCGCTGATGCCGCGCAGGTAGGTGTCGCGCACGCTCGCGCAGCGCGCCTGCTGCACCTCGCGCCGCAGCCGGCCGATCGGGTCGGCGGCATCGAGCGTGGCGCGCATCTCCGGCGTGGCCTCGGCGAGTTCCTGCTCGGCCAGCGCGAGCACGCGGGATTCGTCGAGCAGGCCGAGGAAGGCGCGGCCGGTGGCCGACCACAGCATCGACATCACCGAGCCGGCGCGCACGTTGACCGTGACCGGCAGGCCGGGCTCCTCGAAGCGCACGATGGTCGGTCCCTTGTTGCCCATGACCGCGACGAAGCAGGTCACCTCCAGCGATTCGCGCAGCCGGATCAGGCAGGGCTCGGCCGCGCGGATCGGGTCGGCCTGGCGCATCGCCGCGAGGCCGATCTGGATCGCCTCGGTGCCCAGGTAGTAGTGCTGCGAGGCGGCGTCCTGCAGCACCAGGCCTTCCTCCATCAGGCTCGCGAGGTAGCGGTGCACCTTGGCCGGGCTTTCTCCCACGTGCGCCGCGAGCGCGGTGAGGCTGCTGCGGCCGCCCAGGTGGGCGAGGCCCTTGAGCACCGCCATGCCGGTCTCGGCCGACTGGACGCGCTGGCGCCGCTCGCGGGTCGCGGCGGGAGGGGCCGGGGAGGCTTCCGGGGCTTTGGTCATGTGGGCGGGATGTTAAGTGCACGGCGCTCGCCAGCCAGGGTTAGACCCGAGGCAGTGATTACGCAATGCGTATGATACTTACGCAATACGGAACCATAACCGAGGCAGACCCCATGAAGAAGCATTTCCTTCGCTGCATCGCAGCGCTTTCACTCGTTGCCGCCGCCGCAGGCGCCGGCGCGCAGACCTATCCCGTCAAGCCGATCCGCTGGCTCGTTCCCTATGCGGCGGGCGGTGGCTCCGACTTTCTCGCGCGCACGGTGGCGCAGACGCTCTCGACGCAGGTGGGCCAGCCGGTGCTGGTCGACAACAAGCCTGGCGGCAACACCGCGCTGGCTGCAGCCGAGACGGCCCGCGCGCCGGCCGACGGCTACACGGTACTGTCGGCCGACAACGGCACGCTGGTGTTCAATCCGGCGCTCTACAAGTCGCTGAGCTACAACCCGACCAAGGACCTGACGCCCGTCACGCTGATGGGCAAGTTCCCGATGATCCTCGTGGTCGGTGCCAATTCCGGCATCGCCTCGGCCAAGGATTTCATCGCCAAGGCCAAGGCCAAGCCCGGCGACCTGAGCTACGCGTCGGCGGGCGCCGGTAGCCCGCATCACTTGGCGATGGAACTGCTCAAGGTGGAAGCCGGCCTGTTCATGGTGCACGTGCCGTACCGCGGCGCCGCACCTGCGCTCGCCGACGTGGCGGGCGGCCAGTTGCCCGCGATGATGGTCGACCTGGCCGCGGGCGCGGGCTTCATCAAGGGCGGCAAGGTGCGCGCGCTGGCCGTGGCCAACCCGACGCGCCTGCCGCAATTGCCCGACGTGCCCACCTTCGCCGAGCTCGGCTACAAGAACGTCGAGGCCGCCGCGCTGGTCGGCGTGGTAGTGCCCTCGGCCACGCCGGCCGAGGTGGTGAACACGCTCAACCGCCAGCTGGTGGCAGCGATCAACGAGCCCTCGGTGCGCACGCGAATGATCGACTTCGGCGTCGAGCCCGTGGCCAACACGTCCGCGCAGTACGCCGCGCTGCTCAAGAGCGAGACCGTGCGCTGGCACAAGCTGATCCGCGACCTGAAGATCACGCTGGATTGAAGACGCCGTTCCCGGAGCACGCCATGTCCGATACCGCCACGCCCGCCCGCACCACCGGCTGCCCCGTCGCGCACGGCCCGCTGTCGTCCGAGCGCACGCCCACCGGCTGCCCGGTGAGCCAGCGCGCGGCCGCGTTTGATCCCTTCGAGGACGGCTACCAGCAGGATCCGCCCGAGTACGTGCGCTGGGCGCGCGAAAAGGAGCCGATCTTCTACAGCCCGAAGCTGGGCTACTGGGTGGTCACGCGCTACGACGACATCAAGGCGGTGTTCCGCGACAACATCACCTTCAGCCCCTCGAACGCGCTCGAGAAGATCACGCCCACGGGCGAGGAGGCCAATGCGGTGCTCGCCTCGTACGGCTTCGCGCTCAACCGCACGCTGGTCAACGAGGACGAGCCCGCGCACATGCCGCGCCGCCGCGTGCTGATGGACCCGTTCACGCCCGAGGCGCTCAGGCACCACGAGCCGCTGGTGCGCAAGCTCGCGCGCGAATACGTCGACCGCTTCATCGACGACGGCCGGGCCGACCTGGTCGACCAGATGCTGTGGGAGATTCCGCTCACCGTGGCGCTGCATTTTCTCGGCGTGCCCGAGGAGGACATGGACACGCTGCGCAAGTATTCGATCGCGCACACCGTCAACACCTGGGGCCGGCCGAAGCCCGAGGAGCAGGTGGCGGTGGCGCATGCGGTCGGCAACTTCTGGCAGTACGCCGGCAAGGTGCTCGAGAAGATGCGCCAGAACCCCGATGCGCCCGGCTGGATGCAGTACGGCATCCGCAAGCAGAAGCTGCATCCCGAGATCGTGACCGACTCGTACCTGCACTCGATGATGATGGCCGGCATCGTCGCGGCCCACGAGACCACGGCCAACGCCACCGCCAACGCCATGAAGCTGCTGCTGCAGCATCCGCAGGCGTGGCAGGAGCTCTGCGAAGACCCGGGCCTCATCCCCAACGCGGTGGAGGAATGCCTGCGCCACAACGGCTCGGTGGCCGCGTGGCGGCGCCTCGTCACCCGCGACACGCAGCTCGGCGGCGTAGACCTGCCGGCGGGCTCGAAGCTGCTGATCGTCACCTCGTCGGCCAACCATGACCAGGCGCACTTCGCCGACGCCGACCTGTTCGACATCCGCCGCGACAACGCGAGCGACCACCTGACCTTCGGCTACGGCTCGCACCAGTGCATGGGCAAGAACCTTGCGCGCATGGAGATGCAGGTCTTCCTGTCGGAGTTCACGCGGCGGCTGCCGCACATGCGGCTCGCGCCGCAGCGCTTCACCTACCTGCCGAACACCTCGTTCCGCGGGCCCGAGCACCTGTGGGTCGAATGGGACCCGGCCGCGAACCCCGAGCGCCGCGACCCGGCGCTGCGCGAGCTGCAGGTGCCGGTGCGCATCGGCGAACCGTCGCGGCATGCGGTCACGCGGCCGGTGGTGGTGGAGCGCGTGACGCAGGTCGCCGACGGCATCGTCAAGCTGCGGCTGGCGTCGCCCGACGGCAAGCCGCTGCCGCGCTGGACGCCCGGGTCGCACATCGACGTGGAATGCGGCTCGCCCGAGCGGTCGCGCCAGTATTCGCTCTGCGGCGACCCGGACGAGGCCGGCGTGTTCGAGATCGCGGTGCTGCACGAGGCCGAAGGCCGCGGCGGCTCCAATTGGGTGCACACGCAGGTGAAGGCCGGCGACCGTTTGCGCATCCGCGGCCCGCGCAACCACTTCCGGCTCGACGAGTCGGCGAAGAAGGCGATCTTCATCGCGGGCGGCATCGGCATCACGCCCGTGAGCGCGATGGCGCGTCGCGCCAAGGCGCTGGGCATGGACTACGAACTGCACTACAGCGGCCGCAGCCGCGCGCGCATGGCCTTCCTCGACGAACTCGCGGCGCTGCATGGCGAGCGCCTGCACGTGCATGCGGGCGACGAGGGCCGGCGCTGCGACCTGCGCGCGCTGCTGGCGCAGCCGGTGGCGGGCGCGCAGGTCTATGCCTGCGGTCCGCTGCGCATGCTCGAGGCCCTGGAAGACTGCTGCGCCGGCTGGCCCGAGGGTTCGCTGCGCGTGGAGCATTTCGAATCGACGCTGGCCACGCTCGATCCCTCGAAGGAGCGCGCCTTCGAGGTCGAGCTCAAGGATTCCGGCCTCGTGATCGCGGTGGCGCCCGACCAGACGCTGCTGTCGGCGCTGCGCGCGGCGAACGTCGACGTGCAGAGCGACTGCGAGGAGGGGCTTTGCGGCTCGTGCGAGGTGCGCGTGCTGGCGGGCCGGGTGGACCACCGCGACGTGGTGCTCACGCGCACCGAGCGCGAGGCGAACACGAAGATGATGGCCTGCTGCTCGCGCGCCTGCGACGGGCGGCTGGTGCTCGAACTCTGAGGGCGCGCGTTCAGCGCACCAGTACCTGCGGCGCGACCGCCAGCTTGCGGTAGATGTTGCGCGTGTGGCATTCCACCGTGAGCTTCGGAATCGCGAGCATCTCGGCCATGTCGTGCTTGCTGAGCTTCTGCGACACCAGCTCGAGGATCTTGCGTTCCTGCCAGCTCAGCGCCAGCGGCGCTTCGGCGGGTTCGGCCGCGGCGGCCGGCGCGGGCTGCGTCGCGAGCCAGCCGAGGATGCGGCGCGCGATCGTCGGATCGATCGGCGCGCCGCCCTGTTCGATGCTGCGCAGCGTGATGCTGAGCTCGAGATCGTCGTTTTCCTTCTGCAGATAGCCGATCGCGCCGGCACGCAGCGCGGCGAACACGGCTTCTTCGGTGCGCCGGTCGGCGATGACCACCACGGGAACCTGCGGATGGCGTGCCTGCATCCAGCCGATCAGTTCGACGGCCTCGGGCAGGCCGGCATCGACCAGCGCGATGCCGTAGGGCTGTGCATCGAGCCGTTCGCGCGCGGAGACGGCGCTGTCGGCCCAGGCGATCTGGGGCTCGTCGCAACCGAGCGTGGAGAGCACGTAGCCGAGCCGCTCGCGCATGGCCGGATCGTCCTCGACGACCAGCGGGGGGCTCAGGGAGACGGCTTCAACCGCAATTTCTTCGAGCAAGTGCTCTGGCATGGGACGGCGCTCCAATCGGTCGCGCGTTGTGTAGGCCGTTGTTATCGATTTTTGCGGCATTTTGACAGAATGCCGCCATTTGTATCCAACCAACCGCGTTGCGATAAGGGAAAAGTTCGAACGCTGGCGCCGCATCGACAATCGCCCGCATGCCCGATCTCCATGCGCTGACCCGACGATTCCCGCGCGACGGCCGGCTGTCGGCCATCCTCCTGCGGCCCGCGCGGCGCGAACCCGTGCGTTCGGTGCCGCAGGCCCTGGCGCTCGCGGGCCGCGGCCTCGAGGGCGACCGCGCGAGTGCCGGTGCGCGGCCGGGCGGCAAGCGGCAGCTCACGCTGATCCAGCAGGAGCATCTGGACGTGGTCGCCGCACTGGCGGGCATGGCGCGCGTCGATGCCGCCGCATTGCGGCGCAATCTCGTGGTCTCGGGGCTGAACCTGCTCGCGGCACGCACGCTGTTCCGCGACCAGCCGCTGGTGCTCGCGATCGGCGACGAGGTGCTGGTCGAGATCAGCGGCCCGTGCGAGCCGTGCTCGCGCATGGAAGAGGTGCTCGGCGACGGCGGCTACAACGCGATGCGCGGCCACGGCGGCGTGACGGCGCGGGTGCTGCGCGGCGGGATGCTGCGCGTGGGCGACGCGGTCGCCTGCCGCCCGGCCTCAGAGCAGGTTGCGTAGCGAGGCTTCGATCGCCGCGGCCGTGGCGAGCGGCTTTTCCATCGGGAACAGGTGGCTGCCGTCGAGCATCGTGATCCGCCCCTTGGTCACCTGTTCGGTCATCGCCATGCCGACCTGCTTCATCTCGACCGACTGGCGCCCGCCGATGAAGGCCGCCTTGCACTGCAGCGGATGCTTGCGCAGCATCGCGGCGAGGTTGTGCGGCAGGGTGTTGTAGATCGCCGTCTCGACGTCGCGGTCGAAGCTCAGCTGGCGGTCGTTGTCGCCGCCGTCAGAAGGTGCCGTGGTCGATGTAATCGTGCAGCACCTGTTCGTCCCAGCGGGCGAAGGCCTTCTTGCTGCGGAAATGCTCGAACACCGCCTCGCGATGGGCCCAGGTGTTCTTGCGCTTGCGGCTGATGGCGCCCGGCGAGATGCTCTTCATGAGCGGCGTGCGCTTCACCACGTTGAGCGTGTTGGCACGCCAGCCGCCGAGGATCGGCGAGTCGATCAGCACCACGCCGCGCGCGAGCGCCGGATGCTGCGCCGCGCACATCAGGCTCAGGAAGCCGCCGAGCGAATGGCCGACCAGGAACACCGGCCCGCCGGTGCGGTCGGCATGCGGCTGCGCGAAATCGGCGAGCTGCCGCACCAGGTGCGGCCAGTTGTCGGTGACGGGGTACTTCGGGTCATGCCCGAACTTCTCGATCGCATGGACCTCGAAGCCGCGGCTGCGCAGGCTGTCGAGCACCACGCGGTAGGTGCTCGCGGGAAAGCTGTTGCCGTGGGAGAAGACGACCGGGGGCAGGGCCATCAGTTCAGATCAGCTTTTCGTCCGGGGTGGAGATCTTGCGCAGCGGGCTGTGCCGCGTCGCGGGCATCCGCAGCGGATGCGCCGTGGCCGAGTCGTCCCACACCGGGTCCTCGATGCTGTCGAACACTTCGCGCAGCTTCTGGCCCCAGCTGCTGTGCATCATCCGGTAGTAGGGGTTGTCGTGGTCGATGCAGATCACGCGGTCGGTCTCGAGCCTGTTGGCTTCGTACACCACCAGGTCCAGCGGCAGGCCTACCGACAGGTTCGACTTCATGGTCGAGTCCATCGACACCAGCGCGCACTTGGCGGCCTCGTCGAGCGGCGTTTCGGGCGTGAGCACGCGGTCGAGCACGGGCTTGCCGTACTTCGACTCGCCGATCTGGAAGTAGGGCGTCTCGGTGGTGGCCTCGATGAAGTTGCCGGCCGCGTAGACCAGGAAGAGCCGCATGCCTTCGCCCTTGACCTGGCCGCCGAAGATGAACGACACGTTGAAGTCCAGGCCCGCATGCTTGAGCGCCTCGGCGTCGCGGTCGTAGACGTGGCGCACCGCCGAGCCGAGCACGCGCGCGGCGTCGAACATGCTCTTGGCGTTCCAGATGGTGATCGGATCGCCCTGCGAGCCGTCCTCGCGGGTCTCGCGCAGCTCCTCGATCTGCAGGATCTCACGCACCGACTGCGAGATGCTGAGGTTGCCCGAGGACAGCAGCACCATGACGCGGTCGCCGGGCTGCTCGTAGACGATCATCTTGCGGAAGATGCTGATGTGGTCCACGCCCGCATTGGTGCGGGAGTCGGACAGGAACACCAGTCCGGCGTTGAGTTTGATGCCTACGCAGTAAGTCATTTTTTCACCCCGCTCGAGGGATGCCGCCTCATGCGGCACCGCGTTCGCGCGCGTTCAGTTTTTGCAGTGCATAGAGCGCATCGAGCGCCTCCCGCGGCGTCATCGCATCGGGATCGAGCGCGGCCAGCGCGGATTCTACGGCGCTGGCCATCGGCGCCTCGGCCGCGGGCGGCGGCGCGAACAGGTCGACCTGGGCGCGCGTCTGCGCATGCTGCGATTCCAGCGCTTCGAGCGCCTGGCGCGCATGGTTGACCACCGCGGCCGGCATGCCCGCGAGCCGCGCGACCTGGATGCCGTAGCTCTTGCTCGCGGGGCCGGGCTGCATCTCGTGCAGGAACACGATGTCGCGGCCGGCCTCGGTCGCGCTCACGTGCATGTTGACCGCGCAGTGGTGCGTGGCTGGAAATTCGGTCAGCTCGAAGTAGTGCGTGGCGAACAGCGTGAAGGCCTTGGCGCGGTCGTGCAGTTGCGCCGCGATGCCCGCGGCCAGCGCCAGCCCGTCGAAGGTGCTGGTGCCGCGGCCGATCTCGTCCATCAGCACCAGCGACTGCGCGGTCGCGCTGTGCAGGATCTGCGCCGCCTCGGTCATCTCGAGCATGAAGGTCGACTGTGCGTTGGCCAGGTCGTCCGCCGCGCCGATGCGCGTGTGGATCGCGTCGATCGGACCGAGCCGGCAGGCCGCCGCCGGCACGTGCGAGCCGATGGACGCCAGCAGCACGATGATCGCCACCTGCCGCATGTACGTCGACTTGCCGCCCATGTTGGGGCCGGTGATGACCTGCATGCGCTGTTGCGGCCCGAGCTGCGTGTCGTTGGCGATGAAGCCGCCCGAGGACTTTTCGGCCAGCCGCGCCTCCACCACTGGATGGCGGCCCTGCTGGATCTCGATGCAGGGGTGCGCGACGAAGCTCGGCGCGCGCCAGTGCAGCGTGTGCGAGCGCTCGGCCAGCGCGCACAGCGCGTCGAGCGTCGCGAGCGCGCCCGCGAGCTGGGTGAGCGCGGGCACCGAGGGCTGCAGCGCGTCGAGCAGCTGCTCGTAGAGCCACTTCTCGCGCGCCAGCGCGCGGTCCTGCGCGCTCAGGGCCTTGTCCTCGAAAGCCTTGAGCTCGGGCGTGATGAAGCGCTCGGCGTTCTTCAGCGTCTGGCGGCGGCGGTAGTTGTCGGGCACCTTCGACAGCGCGCTCTGCGTCACCTCGATGTAGAAGCCGTGCACGCGGTTGAACTGCACGCGCAGGTTGCTGATGCCGGTGCGCTCGCGCTCGCTGACCTCGAGCTGCAGCAGGAAGTCGTCGCAGTTCTCGCTGATGGCGCGCAGCTCGTCGAGCTCCGCATCGTGGCCCGTCGCGATCACCCCGCCGTCGCGCACCAGCGCCGACGGTTCGGCCTTGATCGCGCTCGCCAGCAGTTCGGCGCAGCCCGGCGGCGGCGCGAGCCGTTCCGCGATGCGCTCGAGCAGCGCGGCCGCGGGCGGCAGCAGCGGCGCGAGCTGCTCGGCCTTGGCGAGCGCGAGGCGCAGCGCCAGCAGTTCGCGCGGGCGCACCTGGCGCAGCGCGATGCGCGCCGCGATGCGCTCCACGTCGCTGGTGTTCTTGAGCTGTTCGCGCAGCGTGCGCCAGGGCGCCGCCGTGCCGCCGAGCACCGTCGACTGCAGCGCGCCGATCGCTTCGAGCCGCGCCTGCGCCTCGCTGCGGTCGCGCCGCGGCGACAGCAGCCAGCGCTTGAGCAGCCGGCTGCCCATGCCGGTCATGCAGGTGTCGAGCAGCGAGAACAGCGTGGGCGCATCCTCGCCCCGCAGCGTCTGCACCAGCTCGAGGTTGCGCCGCGTCGTCGGCGGCAGCTCGATCAGGTCGCCGTCGCGCTCCACGGACAGGCGCTGCACATGCGACAGCGCGCGCCCCTGCGTGTGTTCGGCATAGCCCAGCAGCGCCGCGGCCGCGGCATGCGCATTGGCGAGCGATTCGGCATTCCAGGCGGCGAGGCTCTGGCTGCCCATCTGCTCGCTGAGCTTGCGTTCGCCCAGGCCCCCGTCGAACTGCCAGGCCGGCCGCACCGACAGCGTGAACGGCGTGGCGGCGCGCGCGGCCTTCAGGCGCTGCTCGAACGCGGGCGTGACTTCGGCGCTGTAGAGCAGTTCGCTCGGCGCGATGCGCGCGATCCAGGCTTCGAGCGCATCGGCCGGGCATTCCGCCAGGCGCAGCTCGGCCCCGGTCACGCTGAGCCAGGCCAGGCCGCAGAAGTTGCGCGCGCCCGCATGCACCGCCAGCAGCAGCGAGTCGCTCTTGTCGTTGAGCAGCTCCGAATCGGTCAGCGTGCCGGGCGTGACCACCCGCACCACCTTGCGCTCCACCGGCCCCTTGCTGGCGCCGACTTCGCCCACCTGTTCGCAGATGGCCACCGATTCGCCGAGCTTGATCAGGCGGGAGAGGTAGGTGTCGACCGCATGGAAGGGCACGCCGCACATCACCACCGGCTGCCCGGCCGACTGCCCGCGCTGCGTGAGCGTGATGTCGAGCAGCCGCGCGGCCTTCTCGGCATCGGCCCAGAACAGCTCGTAGAAATCGCCCATCCGGTAGAACAGCAGGGTGTCCGGATGGTCGGCCTTGAGGCGCAGGTACTGCGCCATCATGGGCGTGTGGGCGGAGAAGTCGGCGCTGGCGAGTGCGGGGTCTGTGGCGATTTTCACTCGGGCGATTATCGGGGACTGGTGACGGCTCAGCCGATCACCAGCCGGACCGGCTTGCCGATGCGGCTGAGCATTTCAACCAGCGTGTCGATCGTGAACTTGGCCGTCTTCTTGTTGACCACGTCGGAAACGCGGGGGCGCGAGACCATGAGGATTTCGGCAGCTTCCGCCTGCTTCAGCTGATGCTCGGCGATCCAGCTCGAAAGCGCTTCCATGAGCTGCTGCTTCAGCTGTCGCGTGTCGTTGATCTGCTTCTGCGAAGCGGCTTGCAGTTGTTTCGCTTCGGCGGGCGGAAAGCCCAGCTCGAGAAAAAGATTGGCCCCGGGACGGGTGACGTGGCGGACGGCGGTGTCGATCTTCATGTCTACTTCTTCCTTGCTTCGCGCACTGCGCGATAGCGCGCCCGTGCAATGGCCTTGTCCTGCGCGCTGGTGGCCTGGGTCTTCTTCTGGAAGCAATGCAGGACATAGATCGCTTCCTCGAAGTTGGCCACGTACATCACTCGATAGATGCCGCTCGCATCTCGGAGCCGGATTTCCCGTGTGCCTGGCCCCACCTCGCCGAAGGGCTTCCAATCCGTCGGGTCGAGTCCGGCCTGGACCTTGCCCAGTTCGAAACCGGCCGTGCGCCGCGTCTCCACAGGAAAAGCCAGCAGATCCGCATGGGAAGACCCGACCCAGCGGATTTCTTTGTCGCCCATCGCCTGGTTGCCTGTATAAGATTTTATACATGGGCCGGCGTTTTTGCGCCGTGCCTCCCTGAAGCTGGATTGTCTCCATCGCGCCAGTGCCGAGGATCGCGTCGGCCGGCCTCGCTCGGACCGATCGTTACTTTGTTGGTCGCGGGGCCGTGCGAGTGCGGCCGACCCGGCCTACTCGTCGTGCGTGTCGTGCGTCGCCGCCGCCCCGCGCCGCCAGTAGCCCGAGGCGCGGACCCATTTCGGGTTGGCGCCGCGCTGGCCCACGAGGTGCGCGCGCAGCGCCTTCGCGATGGCGGATTCGCAGGCGACCCAGGCGTGGAAGTCACCGGCCGGCAGCGGCATGGCCTGGAGCGCATCGAGCAGCGCGGTGCCGGTGCCCGGCTCGGCGCCCTGGCGGTGCACCCATTGCAGCGTGAGTTCGGCCTCGGTCGCGAACGGCTGCTCGTCGGCCGCTGCGTCCACTTCGGCCAGCACCACGGCGCGCGCGCCGGCCGGCAGTTCGGCGAGGCGGCGCGCGATGGCGGGCAGGGCGGTGTCGTCGCCGATCAGCAGGTGCCAGTCGAAATCCGTCGGCACGATGAAGGAGCCGCGCGGGCCGCCCACGCCGAGGATGTCGCCGGGCTGCGCGCGCTCGGCCCACTGCGTGGCGGGGCCGGCATCGTGCAGCGCGAAGTCGATCTCGAGGGTGCGCGCGGCGGGGTTGTAGCGGCGCGGGGTGTAGTCGCGCATGGTGGGGCGGGCGCCCTCGGGCCACACGGGGCCTTCGGGGCCGACGGTGGGCAGCGTCAGCCGACCGGTGGCGGGGTCGGGGAAGAAGAGCTTCGCATGGTCGTCGAAGCCGGGACTCGTGAAGTCGGCGAGATCGTCGCCGGCGAGCGTGATGCGGATCAGGTGCGGCGTGACGCGCTGCACGGCCTGCACCGTGAGGCGCCGGAAGCGCAGTTCATGGCGCACGCGGCGCGGCGTGCGGTCGGGGGGAGAGAGGTCGGTCATGGATGAAGGAGAAGAAGAAAAAGGTTCAGATGCGTTCCAGCTGCTGGGCGGCGTTGTCGAGCACCGCGGCGAAATCGTGGGCCTGTTGTTCGGTGAGGGGCGCGCCCGCGAGCCGCATGCGCATCGCGAGCTTGAGGTTCTCGATCGCGCGCGTGACCTGCGGCGGGCGGCCGCCGCGCGGGCCGGCGCCGTCGACGCCGCCGTTCATGCGGGCCATCATCGCGTCGGCGGTGTCGCGGTTGGCGTCCAGGAACTCGCGGCCGCTGTCGGTGATGCTGTAGCGCTTGCGGCCGCCGTCGTCGGCATTTGCCACGCGCAGGTGGCCAAGCTCCTCGAGCAGGGTCAGCGTGGGGTAGACCACGCCGGGGCTCGGCGCATAGCTGCCGCCGAGCCGGTCTTCGATGGCCTTGATGAGCTCGTAGCCGTGCGAGGGCTTCTCGGCGATGAGCCGCAGCAGCACGAAGCGCAGGCCGCCGTGGCCGAACACGCGGCCGCCGCCGCGCCCGCCGCGGCCGCCCGAGGAGAAGCCGTCTTCATGCTCGCCGCGCGGGGCGTGGCAATGGGGGTGATGCGGAGGATGGCCGAAGTGGAAATGTCGCATGACGGGGTCCTTTCGAAATCGTATCTAGATCTATTCTAGATATATCGAAATAAAAGTCAAAGCGACAGGGTTTTCCGGCTGCGGCCGGCCGTTTCAGGGACTTCGGGTGATCAGCGAATCGAGCGCGGCGCGCAGCCGCCGCACCTTGCGTTCGTGCGGCAGCGTCTGCGGCCCGCGGCCGTAGGTGCCGGCCTTGCGGATCAGCCGCAGCTGCTCGCGCTGCAACTGGGTCTTCAACTGCCTTGCGCGGCGGCCGAAGGCCTTGCCCATCTCGCGGCGCACCCGGTAGCGCGCGAGCGGAGCGCCGAGCCGCACCCATTCGTCGTCGCGGATCAGCTCGCGCTCGGGCACGAACCAGGCGGCGAGCGCATGCAGGTAGGTGCCGTTCTCGCGCGCGGCCACGCGCCAGAAGAGGCCGGCCGCGATCATCGCGGGCACGCCCTTGACGACGAGCAGCACCGCCATCTCGCCGTAGCCGCCGTCGAACAGGTCCTCGAGCCAGGGCGAGTTCCAGGCGAAGTGCATGGCCCAAGCGAGCGCGAAGCAGAGGAAGGCGAAGCCCAGCCGCTGCGCCATCGGCCGCTCGGGATGCAGCAGGAACCAGGCGACGCCGAAGGAGGCGATCATGGTGTAGGCCGCATGGCTCCACAGTCCGCTCAGCAGCCCGCGCGTGAGCAGGTTGAGCAGCACCGGGTAGACCTGGTTCTCGAGCGGAAAGTGGATGGAGGCGTTGACGGTGTAGCTCAGGTTCTCGATCACCTGGAAGCCCAGCCCGACGAGCGCGCCGACGATCAGCACCGAGAGGTAGGTCTGGAACTGGTTGCGCGCGACCAGCACCAGCAGCACCACGCCCGCGAGCTTGAGGAACTCCTCGGTGATCGGCCCTGCGACGGCAGGGCCCCAGACGGCCACGAACTCGGGCGACACCAGCTTGGCGCACAGGCTCTGGATCGCGATGTTGGCCGGCGCGGCGAAGTACACCGCGCCCATGCCGCCCCATGCGAAGGCGAGCACGAAGGCTTCGGGCGGATGCTGCTCCAGCAGGTCGAGCGCACGGAAGGCGAGCAGGAAGGCCAGGGTGTAGCTGGTCCACACCAGGAGCCCGAGCAGCGCCGTGACCGGCACCACGCGCACGCCGACCGCGAACAGCTGCAGCACGTAGAACAGGCCGTTGACGATCAGTGCCGCCAGCAGCCAGAAGGCCGCGCGGCGCGGCTGGAAGAAGGAGTCGGTGCCGACCGGCCAGGCCGGCTGTACCGCGGCATCGAAGGAGGGCAGGTTCACTGCGGGGCTTCCAGGTCCATGGAGTCGAGCATCGCGCGGGCCTCGGCCAGCGCCTCGTTGAGGCCGTCGCTCGCGCCGTAGACATCGATCTGCACCAGCGACCGGCGCCGGACGTCGACCACCTGCCAGAACCGGCCGGCGAGCTTGGGGCTGTAGTAGGCGAAGGTCTTGCCCTGCAGGCCCCAGGCGGTGATGAAGTCGGACACGTCGCCGTCGACCTGCAGCCCCTGGCCGCGCTCCATGAGCCGCTGCTGCCGCAGCATCGGCCCGTCGGGCCCGCCGGCCCAGGGCTGGGTGGTGACCAGGAACTTGTGGCCGCCCTTGAAGAGCATCAGCGACCGGCCGGCCTTCGAGCGCGACACGTCCATCTCCCATCCTTCGGCGGGAACGAAGCGCGCGTGGCCCACTTCCACCGTCTCGCCCGCGGGCAGGGGCCGTGCGCCCGGCGTGCGGCGGTCCCACAAGGTGAGGCCGCCCACGTAGGCGGCGATGGCGAGAAGCACCGCGAGCGCACCGGGCCAGGTGCGGTAGGGGACGCGGCGGGAGGGCTCGAGCATGGCAGGCCGGATCGTGCCATACGGAAAGCGCGATGCCGGCGGGCGCGGCGCCGCGCGCGCGGCCGGGTCGTCAGCGCTGCGGCATGTCCTTGACCGAGTAGCCGAGGCTCACCGTCGCGTCTGCCGGAATGGGCGGCATCGTCGCGTTCCAGGCGCGCCAGTCCTCGCGCATCGCGGCGAGCCTTTCGGGCTCCTTCTTCGCGAGGTTCGCGCGCTCGCGCTCGTCGGCCGGGATGTTGAACAGGTACTCGTTGCCGTCGACCTTGAGGTACTTCCAGTCGCCGTCGCGCAGCGCCTCCTGGCCGCGGTGGTTCATGCGCCAGTGCAGCGGGCGGCGGAAGGCGTGCTTCGCGTCGCGCAGCACCGGCATCAGCGACACGCCGTCGAGCGGATACGCCGGGTCGGGCTCGGCGCCGGCCGCATCGAGCATGGTGGCCGACCAGTCCATCGTCATGCACAGCTGCCGGCTCTCGCCGCCCTTGGCGATCACGGCGGGCCAGTGCGCGATCCAGGGCACGCGGATGCCGCCTTCGGTCAGGTCCATCTTGCCGCCGACCAGCGGCCAGTTGTCGGAGAAGCGCTCGCCGCCGTTATCGCTGGTGAACACCACCAGCGTGTTGTCGGCGATGCCGTGCTTCTCGAGCGCGGCCATGATCCAGCCGATGCCCTCGTCCATGTGATGGATCATGCGGCGGTACACGTGGATGTTGCCGCCGGCCAAGTCGAACAGGTTGTCCTTCACGAGCGGCGCCTTGCCGGCGTCGTCGCGCGTCTCCCAGGGCCAGTGCGGCGCGGTGTAGTGCAGGCTCAGGAAGAAGGGGGCGTCCTGGCCGGCCATGCGCTCCACGTAGTCGACCGCGCGCTTCGAGAGGATGTCGGTGAGGTAGCCCTCTTCCTGCCGGTCCTCCTCGCCGAACCAGAGGTCGTGGCGGCCGGTGGAGTCGCAGTGCGTGAAGTAGTCGACGCCGCCCGACATCGGCCCGAAGAATTCCTCGTAGCCCGAACGCAGCGGTCCGAAGCTCGGCGGATAGCCCAGGTGCCACTTGCCGATCAGGGCCGTCCTGTAGCCGCTCTTCTTCAGCAGCGAGGGCAGCGTGGGATGCTCGGTCGGCAGGCCGAGCGTGGTGCTGCCGCGGCTCCTGCTGTTGATCGGCTCCTCGGCCGCGCCGCGCAGGCGGTACTGGTAGCGCGCGGTGATCATCGCGAAGCGCGTGGGCGAGCACACGGGCGAGTTCGAGTAGCCCTGCGTGAGCTTCAGGCCGTTGGCCGCCAGGCCGTCGAGCACGGGCGAGACGGGGCCGAACGCGGCGTCGCGGCCGCCGTAGCAGCCGAGGTCCGCATAGCCGAGGTCGTCGGCGACGATGAAGATGATGTTGGGTCTGTTCATGAACGGTCGGTTGACTGGGGTGCTCCGCGGATCCCTTCGGGGAACACCGCGGAACCGGCTTGGCCGGGCCGCTGGTGTTGCGCCCTGGAGGGGGGAGTCGAGCTACGCGAAGTGAGCGAGGGACGGAGGTGGACCTGTTTCAGGGCTGGTAGCCGGATTTTTGGACCACGGGCGCCCACTGCGCCTTGTAGGCCTTGAGCATCGCGACGGTCTGCGCCTGCGTGCTGACCACCGGCGTCATGCCGGCGTCCTTGAACTTGCGCTGGGTGTCGGGGTCCTGCATCACTTCGCGGATCGCCACGGCCAGGCGCTGGGCCTTGTCCTTGGGCATCGTGGCCGGCGCGAAGAAGGTGTTCCAGCCCGAGGCGGCCAGGTCGAGGCCGGCTTCCTTGAAGGTCGGGATGTTGGGTGCGAACGGCGAGCGCTTCTCGCCCGAGAGCGCGAGGATGCGCAGCTTGCCGGCCTGGTGCTGCGGCAGCACCACGTCCTCGGTGTCGATCGCGATCGGAACCTGCCCGCCGAGCAGGTCGTTCAAGAGCGGCGCCGAGCCGCGGTAGCCGATCACCTGCGTCTGTACCTTGGCCTTCTCGCCGACCATCAGGCCGAAGAAGTGCGGCAGGCTTCCGGTGGCCGGCACGCCGACGTTGGCCTGCTGCGGATTGGCGCGCATCCAGGCGAGCAGGTGGTTGAGCTCGCGCACCGGCAGCGCGGGCGAGACCGAGAGCGCGAAGTCGTAGGCATTGACGTGCGACACCGGCACGAAGTCGCGCTCGGGGTCGTAGCCGTTGTCCTTGAACACCAGCGGCGCCACCACCATCACGGCGGGGTTGGCGAGCATCAGCACGTTCTGGCTGGCGGGCGTGGCCTTGACCTGCTGCGCGGCCAGGCGGCCGCCCGCACCGGGCTTGTTGTCGACGATCACGGGGGTGCCGAGCTTGGCGCCGAGCTTCTCGCCGACGATCCGTGCCACGCGGTCGGTGGCGCCGCCGGGCGCGTAGCCGACCACGATGCGCAGCGGGCTGTCGGGGGCCTGCGCCTGCGCGAGCGGCGCGACGGCGGCCAGCACGCCGGCCGCGGCAAGCAGCGCGGCGAAGCGGCGGGTGATGGGGGTGTGGTTCTTCAGCATGGTGGGTTCCTCCTCTTCGATGAAATCGGTCAATCGTTGGCCTGGAAATTCACGGCCTTCATGATGCCTGCCCAGCGCGCCGTGTCCTCGCGCATGGTCTTCAGCAGGGCCTCGTGGCCGTCGGCCACGGGGTACATGCCGTTCTGCAGCAGCAGCTGGCGCACCTCGCGCACGTTGACGGCGCGGATGAGTTCGGCGCGCAGCCTGTCGACGGTGGCCTGCGGCGTCTTCAGCGGCGCGTAGTACGCGAACCAGGCGGTCGCGACCACGTCCTTGTAGCCGGCCTCGACGAAGCAGGGCAGGTTCGGCATCAGCGGCGAGCGCTTGTCGCCGCTGGTGGCGAGCACCTTCACGCGGCCGGTGGGCAGCATCTGCTGGGCGCCGCCCACGGTGTCGAAGTACACGGGCACGGTGCCGCCCATCAGGTCCTGCCGCGCGGGCGTGGAGCCGCGGTAGGGCACGTGCACCATCTTCAGGCCGGCTGCGCGGTTGAGTATTTCGCCGAGGAAGTGCGAGGGCGTGCCCGCGCCATAGGAGCCGAAGCTCACCTTGTCGCCCTGCGCCTTGGCCCAGGCGACGAACTCGGCGAGGTTGTTCGCGGGCACGCCCTTGTGCACCGCCAGCGCAAGCTCGAAGCGTGCCGCGTTCATGATCGGCACGAAGTCCCTGATCGGGTCGTACGAGAGGCTGCGGTAGGCGCTCGGGAACATGGTCATCATGCTCGCGGTGCCGAGCAGCAGCGTGTGGCCGTCGGGTGCTGCGGTCTTCACGGCCTCGGCCGCGATGCGGCCCGCGGCGCCCGCGCGGTTGTCGATGATCAGCGGCCCGAGCGACTCGCGCACCTGCTGCGCGATCGCGCGGGTCAGCACGTCCTGCGTGCCGCCGGCCGGCACGCCGATCAGCACCTTGACCGGCTGGCCGGGCGTGAAGGCCTGGGCGCGTGCGAGCGGGGCGAGCGCGAGGCCGCCGCCCAGGGCGGCAAGCGTGGCGATGGCCTGGCGGCGGTCGAGGGCAGGGCGGGTCATGGGGCGTGTCTCCGTGTTCTTTGGGGTGTCTTTGACGACTGTAGAGACGCTACAGTCGATTGATCTAATCAACCATTCCCCGGGCTAACCCCAGATGAGCGCCACGCCCCGCCGTCCGCTGGACGACCTGCTGCTGTACCGGCTGTCGCGGCTGCTGTCGGTGGCGGGCAGCATGGTGATCCGGCTCTGCGAGGGGCGCTTCGGTATCACGCGGCGCGAATGGCGGCTCGTGGCCACGCTCGCGAGCCGCGGCGAACTGAGCTCGTCGGCGCTCGCCGAGCATGCGCAGCTCGACCGGGCGCGCACCTCCAAGGCGGTGGGTTCGCTGGTCGCGAAGCAGCTGGTCTCGCGCACCGCGCGCGCGGGCGACCGGCGGCAGGTGCGGCTGGGCCTCACCGATGCCGGGCAGGCGCTGTACGAGGCACTCTTTCCGCTGGTCACCGCGATCAATGCCGAGCTGCTGGGCGCGCTCGATGCGGACGAAGCGCAGCGCTTCGATGCCGCGCTGCACCGGCTGCAGGCGAAGGCCGAGCGCATGGTCGAGGAAGCGGTGCTGCCCAAGGCCGACCGCGGCCGCCGCGGCGCGGCTGCGGTCAATCCACCTTCATCCCGGTCGCCTTGACGATGCGGCCGTAGCGCGCCCGGTTCGCCGCCAGCCGGTCGGCGGCGGCGGCGCCGGTTTCGGCGAGCGGCACCATGTCGAGCGTGGCCAGGCGCGACCGCAGTTCGGGCAGCGCGAGTGCCTTCGCGAGCGACTGGCGCAGCGTCTGCAGCACCGGCTCGGGCGTGGCGGCGGGCACCATCGCGAGGTAGAGCACCTCGAACTCCATGTCCTTCAGGCCCAGCTCGCCGACGGTCGGCACTTCGGGCAGGAGCGGCGAGCGCTGCCGGCCCGTGACCGCCAGCGCCCGCAGCTTGCCGGCCTGCAGCTGAGGCAGCAGGCCCGGCGTGGCGAGGATGCCGGCCTGCACTTCGCCGCCCATCAGCGCCAGCACCGCGGGCGCGTTGCCCTTGTAGGGCACGTGCGTGATCTTCGCGCCGGTCGCGCCCGCGAAGATCTCGGCCGCGATGTGGCCCGGGCTGCCGTTGCCGGCCGAGCTGAAGGTCGCGGGCTCGGCCTTCGCCTGCGCGACGAACTCGGGCAGCGTCTTCGCCTTGACGCCCTGCGACACGCCGAAGCTCAGGCCCGAGGAGCTGAAGATCATCAGCGGCTTCAGATCGCCGGGCGCGAACGGCATCGCGGCGTAGAGGTGCGGATTGATGGTGAAGGTGCTGTCGATGCCCAGCAGCACCGTGTAGCCGTCGGCGGGGCTCTTGGCCACGAGGTCGGCGCCGATGTTGCCGCCCGCGCCGGGGCGGTTGTCGACCACGAAGGGCTGCTTCAGTTCCTTCTGCAGCACGTCGCCGAGCGCGCGCCCGAGGATGTCGAGCGGCCCGCCCGCGGGAAAGTTGGTGACGAACTTCACCGGTTTCGCGGGATAGGCCGCCTCGGCCAGCGCGCTCGCGGGGCCCAGGCCGAGGCAGAACGCCGTGCAGGCCGCGGCGGCGAGCGCCAGCCGGCGCGGCATGCCCGGGGCGCCGGTTTTCTGCTGCTGTCGCGGGGTCTTCTTCGGGATGGCGGCGTTCATGTCGTGCTTGTCTCCTGTCGCGGCACTCTAGGAGGGACGCCGGACGCGCACAACTGAAAGCTCTTCCGGCAGCTATTCCGGATGGTTATATTTGAACGGCCATCTCACAGGGGAAGACGGATGTCAGCCATGAACTTTGCGCGGCTCAAGCTGCGCCACCTGCAGTGCCTCGTGATGGTGGCGCAGGAGCGCAACCTCGTGCGTGCGGCGGAGGCGCTGTCGCTGACGCAGCCGGCGGTGTCCAAGACGGTCGCGGAGCTGGAGGAGATCGTCGGCCGGCAACTGCTGGTGCGCCGTCGCCGCGGCGTGGAGCTCACGCCGGCGGCCGAGGTGCTGGTGCGCCACGCGGTCTCGGCGATGCGCGGACTGCGCGAGGGCCTGGGCCTTGCCATGGACCAACCCGAGGCCGACCAGCTGCGGGTGGCGGTCGGCGCCTTGCCGAACATGGCGGCCAACCTGCTGCCGGAGGCGGTGGCGCGGCTCAACGCGGCGCATCCGTCGCTGCGCGTGCGCGTGGTCAGCGGCACCAACGCGCAACTGATGACGCAGCTGCGCCAGGGCGAGATCGACCTCGTGCTCGGCCGGCTCGCGCAGGCGTCGGCGATGGCCGACCTGGCCTTCGAGCAGCTCTACAGCGAGCCGCTGCTGCTCGTGGTGCGGCCCGGCCATCCGCTCGCGGCGCGCCGCCGGCCCACGCTCGACGCGCTGGCCGCGCATCCGCTGGTGCTGCCGGTCTCGGGCACGCTGATCCGGCACATGGCCGATGCCTTCCTGATCGCGCAGGGCATGGCGCTGCCCCGTCGCCTCGTGGAGGCCACCGACACCAGCTTCGTGGTCGGGCTGCTGCAGCGCTCCGACGCGGTGTGGTTCGCGCCGCAGGGCGCGGTGGAAGGCTTCATCGCGCGCGGCGCGCTGCGGCGCGTGGCCATCGACACCACGCGCACCGACGGGCCGGTGGGCTTCACCGTGCGGCGCAGCGCCGAACCCGGCGACGGCGCGCGGCTGCTGATCGAGGCGATCCGCGGCATCGTGGCGGCGGATGCGAGACTCGGGCGCTCCGCATGACCCGCCCCACGCAACCCATGGCATCTCCCGCCGGCCCCGCGCCCGATGCGGCCGATACCGCGCCGCAACGCCAGCAGATGGTCGACGCGCTGCGCGGCTTCGCGCTGCTGGGCATCCTGGTGGTCAACATCGCGAGCTTCGCGTCGACCTACTACGGCCTGGGCATTCCGGATCCGATGGACGTCTCGCTCGCCGCCCGCCTGGGCGCCTTCGTCCGCGCCTTCCTGTTCGAAACCAAGTTCTACCTGCTGTTCTCGTTCCTGTTCGGCTACAGCTTCACGCTGCAGATGCGTGCGGCCGAACGCGAGGGCAGCGCCTTCGCGCCGCGCATGGCGCGCCGGCTCGTGGGGCTGTGGGTGCTGGGCGTGTTGCACGGGGTGCTGCTCTACTTCGGCGACATCCTCACCACCTACGCGGTGCTGGGCGCCGTGCTGCTCATGCTGCGCCGGCGCGGCGACGTGTTCCTCGCCTGCGCGGCGATCGCGCTGGTGCTGGTGTTTTCGCTGCTGTGGGCCGGCGTCGGCTACTTTTTCGCGCAAGCGGGCATGGCGGGCGTGGCGGCCAGCGCCTACGACGACGCCGCCGCGGCGCTCGCGGCCTACCGCGGGACGGCCGCCACGGTGATCGCGCAGCATCTGCACGACCTCTCGCAGATCTGGTGGATCACCGGCCTGGTGCAGGCGCCGCAGGCGCTCGCGATGTTCTTCGCCGGCTTCATCGCCGGGCGGCGCGGAATGCTCGCGAACCCCGCGGCGCACCGCGGCCTGCTGCGGCGGGTGCTGGCATGGGGCCTGCTGGTGGGCGTGCCGGGCGCGCTGGCCTACGCCTATCCCACGCTGCGGGCGAACGACGCGGTGCGCGAGATCCAGGGCCTCGCGGTCACGCTGCTGACGGCGCCGTTCCTCTCGGCGGCGTATGCGGCCGGCATGCTGCTCCTGTTCCAGTCGGCGCGCGGCGCCTGGCTGGCGCGGCTGCTCGCGCCCGCGGGCCGCATGGCGCTGTCGAACTACCTGCTGCAGTCGCTGGTCTGCGCCTGGCTCTTCCTGGCCTACGGGCTGCGGTGGATCGGCACCGTCGGTCCGCTCGCGAGCCTGGGCATCGCCTTCGTCATCTTCGCGGGCAACCTGGTGCTGAGCCGGTGGTGGATGAGCCGCTTCGCCTACGGCCCGGCGGAGTGGCTGCTGCGTGCGTTCACCAACCTCCGGCGGCCGCCGCTGCGGCGGCGCCACCGCGCGGGGGATCAGCGCGCCGGCGCGGCTTCCTGACCCGGCAGGCCGCCTGCGCGCGCGGCCTGCGCGGCCTCGCCCTCGAAGCGCATCTTCGGCAGGAACTGCGGGTACTCGCGCTGCACGAAGTCGATCAGGCCCTCGCGCACCGTGCAGCGCAGGTCGAAGGCCAGGCCCGACGTCGCGGCGGTGCAGAGCACGCGGACCTGCATGGTGCGCTCGGTGGCGTCGGTCACGCGCAGGTTGAAGAAGCGGCCGTCCCATTCGGGCGCGGCCTTGACGATGCGCTCGGCCTCCTCGCGCAGCGGGCCGAGCGGCATGCCGTAGTCGAGGTAGAGGAAGACCGAGCCGAGCAGCTGCGCCGAATGCCGCGTCCAGTTCTGGAACGGCTTCTCGATGAAGTAGCTCAGCGGCAGGATCAGCCGCCGGTCGTCCCAGATCTTCAGCACCACGAAAGTGCCGGTGATCTCCTCGACGCGGCCCCATTCGCCCTCGACCACCAGCACGTCGTCGATGCGGATCGGCTGCGCGAGCGCGATCTGCAGGCCGGCGATCAGGTTGCTGAACACGGGCTTGGCCGCCAGGCCCGCCACGATGCCGATCACCCCGGCCGAGGCCAGCAGGCTCGCGCCGACCTGGCGCGCGCCCGGAAAGGTCATGAGCATCATCGCGCCGCCGGCCACCAGCACGATGCTGATGGCGGTGCGAGAGAGCACGCGCGTCTGCGTCAGCACGCGCCGCGCCTGCAGGTTGTCGGACACGTCGTAGGGATGCTTCGCGAGCACGCCGTCGGCGAAGCCGCTGATGGCGCGCGTGGCGAGCCAGGTGGTGGCGGCGATCAGCAGCAGGCCGTTCAGATGCCGCACGCTGCCGATGAAGCGCAGGTCCTCGGGCGCGGCCTGGAACACCATCAGCAGCGCGATCAGCGGCAGCACCAGGCGCGCGGGCGCATGGCAGGCGAGCACCGTCGAATGCAGCGCGGGCGCCGGGCGGGTGATCCGCTTCAGAACCAGGCCGCCGACGCGGTGGACCAGCAGCGCAAGCGGAACGGCGATGAGAACGGCAATCCAGGTGCCGAACCAGGGATGGGCGAGGATCTCTTGTTTCATCAGGCGGGGATGGTCTTCGCGGCGGTGGTCTCGTGCAGATGTTGAAGAATGCGCGCCGCGTCGTCGCGCAGCTGCGTGGAGAGGGCCGTGGCCAGGTCGAGCCGGCGCAGCAGCCAGGGGCTGATGTCGTTGTCGAAGGGATCGGGCAGCGGGATCGGACCGCCGACGGTGGTCGAACCCGGACTCTCGGGCTGCGAGGGGCCGGTGGTCGGCAGCGTTCCGATCGCGGCCTCGATTCTTTGCGCGGTGCGGCCGATCGGTCCCTCGACCTCGCTCGGCGTGAGCCGGTCGCGCCGCAGCACGAGCATCGACTTGACCGCGCTGAGCTGCGCGAGCAGCTGGTAGCTGTGCGCCTGCAGGTGCTCGAGCGGCTCGAGCGGCGGCTGCACCGCGCGCGGCTCGGAGAGCGAACGCTGCGTGGCCTGCACCAGCGCCGAGAGGCTGTCGTAGGCCTCGCGGCGCGCGAGCCGCCATTCGAGCTCGGGGCTGCTGTCGATCGCCTTCAGCTGGCCGAGGCCGAGCGCGAGCCGCGCATGGCGCGCCTGCGCGGTCAGCACGCGCGCCACCAGCGCCGGGATCTGGCCGCGCTCCCACGAAGGCAGCACGTAGCAGAAGCCCCACGCGAGCGCGGCGCCGATCAGCGTGTCGGCGATGCGCTCGAACAGCGCGAAGATCGGCGCGGTGCCGGTGTTGAGCATGTGCGCCTGCACCAGCCCCAGCACCGTGGCCGCCACCGCGGTGATCAGGTAGCGCCGCACGGCGAAGCTGTGGGCGATGGCCTGCGACACCGTGACGATGGCCAGCAGCGCGAGCGGCGACGGGTGCGCCGCCAGCAGCCCCACCGCGAGCACGCTGCCCAGCAGCGTGCCGGCGACCCGGTGGTTGCGCCGCTCCAGCGTCTGCGAAAGGCTGCCGCGCAGCACCACCACGATGGTCAGCAGGATCCAGTAGTCGTGCGAGCCCCAGGGCAGGGAGACCGCGATCAGGTAGCCCGCCGCGATGGCGAGCGCGGCGCGGATCGCATGCCGCAGCGGCGGCGCGTCCCAGCGCCACAGCGTGAGGAAGGGCCGGATCGACCAGTCGGTGGGGCTCACGAAGAGCTGCCAGTTGGCGCGCACCACCGCGAGGTCGGGCTGCGCATCGCCGCGCGCCATCGCCGACAGGCGCAGCACCTCGTCGTTGATGTGGCCGATGCGGCTCGCGAGGCCGCGCGCGAGCATGGCGGCATTCGGGCCGGGCAGGCCGTGGCCGGGCGCATGGTCCTCGCCCGCGAGGTGGATCGCGGCGAGCCGCGGCCTGCGGTCCGCCAGCGCCTCGGGCTGGCGGCGCAGCAGCAGCGCATCGCCGAGGGCCGCGGTGTCGTCGGCGAGCTCCTCGAGCACGCGGCGCATTTCGATCAGCGCCTCGGCATGGTCGGGATGGCTCTTGAGCGCATCGAGGTCGAGCTCGCTCGCGAGCAGCTGGTCGCGCATCTCGAGCACGATCACCAGCATCGCCGCCAGCCGCTGCCGGCGCGGCGTGCGCGGCGATTCGAGCACGATGTCGCGCGTCGCCTGCAGCTGGTCCGCCAGCGCCGCCTGCTCGCGCAGCAGCCGGCCGAGCAGCGGCGCGGGCGTTTCGCGCACGTCGCTGGTGTCGTCGCGCGGCGTGAACTGGCTCGCCTCGGTGCGCATGAGCGCGGCAAGGGAATACAGCACGTCCGAGATCGACTGCGTGCGCAGGCGGCCGTTGAGCGCGTGGCTGGCCAGCGTGGCCCAGAGCACGTAGAGCGCGGCACCGAGGCCGAAATGCCAGGTGCGCTCGAGCG
This sequence comes from Variovorax sp. TBS-050B, assembly GCF_029893635.1. Taxonomy (NCBI): domain Bacteria; kingdom Pseudomonadati; phylum Pseudomonadota; class Betaproteobacteria; order Burkholderiales; family Comamonadaceae; genus Variovorax; species Variovorax sp. TBS-050B. The sequence continues at coordinate 3,208,554 of NZ_JARXYR010000002.1, forward strand.
CCTCGGCCATGCCGCTGGGCGCGGGCGTGGCCATCGAGAAGATCATCGAGAACATCACCGCGATCGCGATCGGGATGCCCCGCTTGCCCCAGGCCATGGCCAGGAACGCGACGAAGGTGGCCGGCACCAGCACCAGGCCGAGGCGGATCGGCGCCGTGTGCAGCACCTGCACCAGGAAGAAGAGCGGCAGGCCGATCAGCGGCGCCGGCAGCATCTGGAAGAACTTGCCGCGGCGCGGGCCCGGCAGGTCGGGCGGCGCGGTGACGATCACGCCGACCGCCGCGGTCGAGGCCGCGACGGCGCCGAGCCAGAGGTGCACGCCGGCCGAGATCAGCAGCAGGCCGACCGCGACCGTGAGGCCGCTCGCAACGTAGTGGCTCAGCACCACGCGCAGGGCCTCGCGGCCCCAGGCGCCGTGCGCCGCGTCGGCCTGGCCCCCCATCACCGCCCGTCGGCCTCGCCTTCGGAGGCGCCGCCCGCGGCCGGCGCGTCGCGGCGCACGCGGGTGAGCTTGCGCGGTGCCGGGGCCGCGGCGGGCGCCGCTGCGGCCGCATCGCCCTCGAGCGGGGCGGCCGGCAGGTCGGGCACGGTGCTGCGCGCGTAGAGGTCGGCCGAGGCTTCGCCTTCGGGCTTGGTCGAGGCCGACACGGCGCGCACGCGGTCGCTGGCGCGCAGCTTGTCGTCGAGGCCCGCGAACTTCGAGTACTTGGCGAGCAGCGGCACCAGTTGGCCGTAGACGCGCGGCGCACCGGCCAGGCATTCGCGCTGGTCGAGGAACTCGGGCTCGCCCGTGAAGTTGCCGATCAGGCCGCCGGCCTCGGTGACCAGCAGCGAGCCCGCGGCCACGTCCCAGGGGTTGAGGCCGGTCTCGAAGAAGGCGTCGGTGAAGCCCGCCGCCACGTAGGCCAGGTCGAGCGCCGCGGCGCCGGGGCGGCGCAGGCCCGCCATGCGCGGCATCATGTCGGCCATGATCGCGAGGTACTGCTTGAAGTTGTCGCCGGTGCGGAACGGAAAGCCGGTCGAGACCAGGCATTCGCTGAGCCGGGTGCGCTTCGAGACGCGGATGCGGCGCTCGTTCATGTAGGCGCCGCGGCCCTTGGTGGCGGTGAACAGGTCGTTGCGCGTGGGATCGTAGATCACCGCCTGCTCGATCTTGCCGCGCACCGACAGCGCGATCGAGACGCAGTAGACCGGGAAGCCGTGGATGAAGTTGGTGGTGCCGTCGAGCGGATCGATGATCCAGACGTAGTCCGAATCCTTGGCACCGTGCTGGGTGCCCGATTCCTCGGCCAGGATGCCGTGCCCCGGATACGCGCCGAGCAGCGTTTCGATGATCGCCTGCTCGCTCGCGTGGTCGACTTCGGTGACGAAGTCGTTGACCTGCTTCTGCGAGATGCGCACGGCCTCGACGTCGAGGGCGGCGCGGTTGATGATCGCGCCGGCGGCGCGTGCGGCCTTGACGGCCACATTGAGCATGGGATGCAGGTTGGGGGACGACATTGGATTGTGGGGAAGAACGGCAAAAGGAGCGGCTGGCGCCCCGGCGAGCGGCCCGGCGATGCGGGCGGCGAGAATCGGGGATTTTACCGGCTTGGGCCGTTCCGTGCCTTTCGACCGCCATGCGCACCCGTTTCATCCTGATCCAGACCAGCCACGCCGGCAATGTGGGCGCCGCCGCGCGCGCCATGAAGACCATGGGTTTCGACGACCTCGTGCTGGTCGCGCCGCGCTGGCCCAACGTGCTGCGGCGGGAAGAGACCATCCAGCGCGCGAGCGGCGCGCTCGACGTGCTGGCCAACGCGCGCATCGTGGAGACGCTCGACGAGGCGCTCGACGGCGTGACCCACCTGTGCGCCACCGCCATGATCCCGCGCGACTTCGGCCCGCCCACGCGCAGCCCGCGCGAGCACCTCGAACCGCTCGCGAGGCAGGGGGACCAGCACGTCGCCTTCCTGTTCGGCTCGGAGCGTTTCGGCATGCGCAACGAGGACGTCTACCGCTGCCACGTGGCGCTGAGCATTCCGACCGACCCGGAGTTCGGCTCGCTCAACCTCGGCGCGGCGGTGCAGGTGCTGGCCTACGAATGGCGGCTGGCGCTCGGCGGCTACGCCGTGCGCGATGCCACGGCGCCGGTGCAGGCCGCCGATGCGAAGGCGCTGGCCGGCATGCTCGAACATTGGGAGCGCTCGCTGGTGGAGATCGGCTTTCTCGATCCGCAGGCGCCCAAGAAGCTCATGCCGCGCCTGGCGCAGCTCTTCAACCGCGCGCAGCCCACGCCGGAGGAGATCCACATCCTGCGCGGCATCGCCAAGGCGATGGCGGATGCTGCGAAAGTATCTAAAACCCCATCGTCCGTAAGCGAAGATTCCCGGCCTTAGACTGCCCGGCCCTTTCGATATAACGACAACAAAGGCAGCGATGTTCTCTCGGTTGCGCGCCGACATCCGGTGCATTCTCGAACGCGATCCCGCCGCGCGCAGCGCCTGGGAAGTGATCACGCTCTATCCCGGCTTCCATGCCGTGGTGCTGCATCGCTGGGCGCACGCCTGCTGGACCCACGGCTTCAAGTGGCCGGCCCGCTTCATCGCGCACGTCGCACGCTGGATGACCGGCATCGAGATCCATCCGGCCGCGAAGATCGGCGAGCGGGTGTTCTTCGACCACGCAATGGGCGTGGTGGTCGGCGAGACGGCAGAGATCGGCGACGGCTGCACCATCTACCAGGGCGTCACGCTCGGCGGCACCTCGCTCTACAAGGGCACCAAGCGGCATCCGACGCTGGGCCGCAACGTGGTGGTGAGCGCGGGCGCGAAGGTGCTGGGCGGCTTCGTCGTCGGCGACGGGGCCAAGATCGGCAGCAATGCGGTGGTCATCAAGCCGGTGCCGGCGGGCGCGACCGCGGTGGGCATTCCGGCGCGCATCATCCCGTCGAAGGCGGGCGAGAGCGCCGACGTGGCCGCGCCGCAGAAGTTCTCCGCCTACGGCATCACGCAGGAGGACGATCCGCTGAGCCAGGCGATGCGCGGCCTGATCGACAACGCCGCGAGCCAGGAGCACCAGATCGCGCTGCTCTGGCAGGCGATCGAGAAGCTCTCGGTGCACCCCGGCAGCAAGGACTGCGTGCCCTGCGACGCGGCGCGCGACGAGAGCTTCGAGGCCGAGAAGCTCGCGCAGCTCGTCGGCAAGTAGGCCGCGCGCTTTTTCTCAGCCCGGGCGCTTGGCGCCACCGTGCAGCGAGCCGTGCACGTGGCCCGCATGCCCGCCCAAGGATTCGGCCGCGAGCGCGGCGGTGTCGAGTTCGTGCAGGATGCCGCAGTGCTGCGCCGACTCGCCACCGCGGCATTGTTCGCGCAGCGCCTTCAACTGCTTCTCGAGCGTGCGCAGCTCGGCGATGCGCGCGGCCACGTGGCCGATGTGGTCGTCGAGCAGCCGGTTGACCTCGCCGCAGTCCTCGCCGGGCGCGTCGCGGAAGCGCAGCAGCACGCGGATCTCGTCGAGCGTCATGTCGAGCGAGCGGCAGCGCCGGATGAAGCCGAGGCGCTGCGCATGGCTGTCGTCGTAGATGCGGTAGTTGCCGTCGGTGCGCGCGGGTGCGGGCAGCAACTGCTCGCGCTCGTAGTACCGGATGGTTTCGACCGGCGTGGCCGCGGCCCGGGCCAGCTCTCCGATTTTCATGATGTGCTCACCCAAAAAGAGCGGAAGAAGGCGTTTGACTCTACACCTGCTTCAGGGTTTCCAATCGAATCCATGACGAACCCGAACACCTTGAAGGCCCATGCGCACGGCGGCGAGGCCGCGGCGCCCTCGTGCTGCGGTGGCGGCTGCGGCGCAGCGCCCGCCGCCCCTGCCGCGGGCATCACCGATCTGCCGAACGGCGCGCGGCGCTTCCGCATTCCGACCATGGACTGCGCCGTCGAGGAATCCGAGATCCGCCGCGCGCTCGAGCCGGTGGCGGGCATCCGCAGCCTGCGCTTCCGGCTCGGCGAGCGGACGCTGGCGATCTCGGCCGACGAGGCGGCGCTGCCGGATGCGCTCGCCGCCATCCGCAAGGCGGGCTTCAAGCCCGAGGCACTCGACGATGCGCCGCCCCGCGCCGCGGCGACGGGCGCAGGGCCGGGCGGCCTGGTGAACGGCGAATTCATGCGCCTGCTGGCCGCGCTCCTGCTCGCGATCGCGGCGGAGTCGGTCGCCTTCTTCGCACCCGAGGGCACGGCGTCCACCGTGGCCGAGATGGCACTCGCGCTCGGCGCCATCGCGCTCGCGGGGCTCGACACCTACCGCAAGGGCTTCGCGGCGCTGCTGCGCGGCCGCCTCAACATCAATGCGCTGATGGCCGTGGCCGTGACCGGCGCCTTCCTCATCGGCCAGTGGCCCGAGGCCGCGATGGTGATGGCGCTCTACGCCATCGCCGAACTGATCGAGGCCCGCGCCGTCGACCGCGCGCGCAACGCCATCCAGGGCCTGCTCGCGCTCGCGCCGGAGACCGCGGAGCTCAGGCAGCCCGACGGCAGTTGGCAGGCCGTGAGGGCGGACGCGGTGGCGCTCGACGCGATCGTGCGCATCCGCCCCGGCGAGCGCGTGCCGCTCGACGGCGTGGTGACCGCGGGCGCGAGCGCGATCGACCAGTCGCCGGTGACGGGCGAGAGCATCCCGGTCGACAAGACGGTGGGCGACGCGGTCTTCGCGGGCACCATCAACCAGGCGGCGGCGCTGGAGTTCCGCGTCACCGCGGCGGCCGCCGACACCACGCTCGCGCGCATCATCCATGCGGTCGAGGAGGCGCAGAGCACGCGCGCGCCCACGCAGCGCTTCGTCGACCGCTTTGCCGCGGTCTACACGCCGGCGGTCTTCGTGCTCGCGCTCGCGGTGGCGCTCCTCACGCCCTGGCTCATGGGCTGGAGCTGGCTGCAGGCGGCCTACAAGGCGCTGGTGCTGCTGGTCATCGCCTGCCCGTGCGCGCTCGTGATCTCGACGCCGGTCACGGTGGTCAGCGCGCTCGCCTCGGCCGCGCGGCGCGGCATCCTGATCAAGGGCGGCACCTACCTCGAGGAGGCGCGCCGGCTGCGCGCCGTGGCCTTCGACAAGACCGGCACGCTCACCGAGGGCCGGCCGCGGCTGGTCGCGTCGGCGCTGGTGAATGCGGCCGGCGGCGCCGACGAGCGCGCGGTGTTCGCGATCGCCGCGAGCCTCGCGGCCCGCTCCGACCATCCGGTCTCGAAGGCGATCGCCGAGGGGCTCGCCGCGCAGGATGCGGCGCCGGTCGAGGGCTTCCGCGCGCTGCCGGGCCGCGGCGTGCAGGCCGAGCTCGCGGGGCGCGGCTACGTGCTCGCCAACCACCGGCTGATCGAGGAGAAGGGCCTGTGCAGCCCCGCGCTCGAGGCCGCGCTGAAGGCGCACGAGGAAGCGGGCCGCACCGTCACGCTGCTGGCGTCGGACGAGGCGGTGCTCGCGCTGTTCGCGGTGGCCGACACCATCCGGCCCGCCTCCCGGGCCGCGCTGGCCGAACTGCGCGCGCTCGGCGTCGCGCCCGTGATGCTGACCGGCGACAACGCCGCCACGGCCCGCGCGATCGGCGCACAGGCGGGCATCGACGACGTGCGCGGCAACCTGCTGCCCGAGGAAAAGCGCGATGCGGTGAAGGCGCTGCAGCAGCGCTACGGCAGGGCCGGCATGGCGGGCGACGGCATCAACGACGCACCCGCGCTGGCGCAGGCCGACATCGGCTTCGCGATGGGCGGCGCGGGCACCGACGTCGCCATGGAGGCGGCCGACGTGGTCGTCATGAACGACGACCTGCGCCGCGTGGCCGAGACCATCCGGCTTTCGCGCCGGGCCCATGCGGTGCTGTGGCAGAACATCACGCTCGCGCTCGGCATCAAGGGCGTGTTCTTCGTGCTCGCGGTGTTCGGCAACGCGACCATGTGGATGGCCGTTTTCGCCGACATGGGCGCGAGCCTGCTCGTGGTGGCGAACGGGCTGCGGCTGATGCGCGCGCCCAGGGGCGGCTGAGCGGGAGCGGCGTTCGCCGGCGCGCCGCAGAGCTTCAGGGCGCTGCGCCGAGCTCGTGAAGCGGCTGAAACCGCTCAACCAATGGGCCGACCGCTGGTTCGAGTCCCCCGAACAAAACTAAGATCGGGCGCTTCGCCGCCGCGCCATTCGCCCGTCTCCATGTCCGCCACCTCGCTTCTGCTGCAACTCATCGTCATCCTGAGCACGGCCCGCATCTGCGGCTGGGTGCTGCGCCACGTCGGCCAGCCGAGCGTGGTCGGCGAGATGGCGGCGGGGCTGATGCTCGGGCCGGTGGTCATGGGCGCGCTGTTCCCGGAACTGCATGCCCAGCTGTTCTCCAAGAGCCACCTCGACGGGCTCTCGTCGCTCTCGACGGTCGGCCTGGTGCTCTTCATGTTCGTGGTGGGGCTCGAGCTGCGTGCGACCGAGGGCGTGCGCGCGCAGCTCAAGGCGGCGGGCTACGTGGGCGCGCTCAGCGTCGCGGTGCCGATGGTGCTGGGCATCGCGATCTCGCCGGCGCTGCATCCGGCGCTGGCGCCCGCGGGCACGGGCTTCTGGCCGTTCGCGCTGTTCATGGCGGCGGCGCTCTCCATCACGGCCTTTCCGGTCATGGCGCGCATCCTCAAGGACCGCGGCCTCACGCGCACGCCGTTCGGGCAGCTGTCGCTGAGCGCCGCGGCCGTGGTCGACGTGTTCGCCTGGATCCTGCTCGCGCTGGTGGTCGCGCTGGCCGGTGCGGGCGAGGGCTATGCCGGCCTGCTCAAGACCACGGCCGGCGTGGCGGTGCTGCTGGCGGTGCTGTTCTTCGGCCTGAAGCCGGCCTTCGCGTGGCTGCTGCGCACCCGCGCGCCCGACGGCGAGCCCTCGACCACCGAAATGGCCTCGCTGATGATCGGGCTGCTCGCCTGCGCGCTCGCGACCGAATGGCTGCATCTGCATGCGGTGTTCGGCGCCTTCCTGTTCGGCGCCTGCCTGCCGCGCGACGACCGTCTGCTGCGCTCGCTCACCGAGCGCATCGAGCCGATCTCCATCGTGGTGCTGATGCCGCTGTTCTTCGCGCTCGCGGGGCTCGGCACCACGGCCGACGCCTTTTCGGGCGCGAGCATCGGCGCGATGCTGCTGATCGTCGCCGTGGCCACCTTCGGCAAGCTCGCGGGCGGCGCGATCGGCGCGCGCATGGCGGGCTACGGCTGGCGCGACAGCCTCGCCACGGGCTCGCTGATGAATGCGCGCGGGCTGATGGAGCTGATCGTGATGAAGATCGGCCTCGACGCCGGCCTGATCGGGCCCGAACTCTTCACCATGCTGCTGGTGATGGCGCTCGCCACCACCGCGATGACCGGGCCGCTGATCAACCTGGTCATGGGCCGCGCCAGGCCGGCGGCCGCGGCGCAGGCTCAGGAGCGGTCTTCCAGCACGTAGCCCTGGCCGCGCACCGTGTGCAGCAGCTTGACGGGGAAGGGCTCGTCGATCTTGGCGCGCAGCCGGCGGATCGCGACCTCGATCACGTTGGTGTCGCTGCCGAGCTTGTCCTCCCACACCTGCGCGCTCAGCGCGGCGCGCGAAAGAACCTCGCCCCGGTGGCGCAGCAGCACCGCGAGCAGCGCGAACTCCTTGGCGGTGAGTTCGATGTCCGCCTGGCCGCGCGCGCAGCTGCGGCTGGCGAGGTCCAGTTCCAGGTCCGCGAGCCGCAGCAGGTTGGAGGCCGGCCGCTTGCCGCGGCGCAGCAGCGCCTGCACGCGGGCCAGCAGCTCGGAAAAGGAAAAAGGCTTCACCAGGTAGTCGTCGGCGCCGAGCCGCAGGCCGCTGACGCGGTGCGCGACCCGGTCGCGGGCGGTGAGCACCAGCACCGGCAGGCTGCTGCTGCGGCGGATCGCCTGCAGCACCGCGAAGCCGTCGGCGCCCGGGGACATCACGTCCAGCAGCACCAGCGCATGCCGGCCCTCGGCGGCCAGCAGGCGGCCTTCGGCACCGTCGCGTGCGACGTCGACCGCATAGCCGTTTCCCTCCAGGCCCTGCTTCAGGTAGTCACGCAGCGCCGGCTCACCTTCGATGACAAGGATTCGCATTCAGGAATGTTAGCGATCCGGATGCTCATCGACGGGTGCCGGGCGTCCGTCCGCACGCCGGACGGGGCGCCGAGCGCCTGTGGTCCCGAGGCCCGAAGGCGCGGCCTCAGCGGCCGGGGCGGATCGCCGACTTGGGCCGGAACGCCTTGCAGACCGCGTCGTGGGTCTCGAGGTAGGGGCCGCCGATCAGGTCGATGCAGTAGGGAACGGCCGCGAAGATGCCGGGCACCTGCTGCGTGCCGTCGGCATCCTTCAGGCCTTCGAGCGTCTCGGCGATCGATTTGGGCTGGCCCGGCAGGTTGATGATCAGGCTCCGGTCGCGGATCACCGCCACCTGGCGCGAGAGGATCGCCGTCGGCACGAAGCGCAGGCTGATCTGGCGCATCTGCTCGCCGAAGCCGGGCATTTCCTTGTGCGCGACGGCCAGCGTGGCCTCGGGCGTCACGTCGCGCAGCGCCGGGCCGGTGCCGCCCGTGGTCAGCACCAGCGCGCAGCCCGCGTCCACGAGTTCGATCAGCGTGGCGCTGATCAGCGCCGCCTCGTCGGGAATCAGCCGAGCCTCGAAGGTGATCGGGTTCTTCAGCGCCCTGCCGAGCCAGTCCTGCAGCGCGGGCAGGCCCTTGTCCTCGTAGGTGCCGCTGGAGGCGCGGTCGCTGACCGAGACGATGCCAATGCGCACGGCATCGAACGCGCCCGGGCCCTGGTCCGCCGGCGTCACGGGGGCGTTCATGCGTCTTCCTCCCGGTCCTGCGCCGCGGCGGCGGCGGCATGGTCGTCGCTGCCGTGCACCGCGAGCTGCGCGCGCACGAGCTGGAAGATCTCGCGGTAGGCCTTGCCCTGGCGCGGCGCTTCGCCGGGCGGGCCGGCCTTCATGTCCTTGCGCGCCTGCCGCACCAGTGCGCGCAGCTGCTGGGAATCGGTGCCCGGATGGGTCTCGATCCAGCCGCCGAGCGCGTCGTCGTCGGCGATGAGCCGGTCGCGCCAGCGTTCGGCCTCGTGCAGCGCCGCGGTCTCGGCGGCAGGCACGCTGTTCTGTTCCTGCAGCGCCGCGCGCACGGCGTCGAGCACCTCGGGCTCCAGCGCGCGCATCAGCTTGCCGATGAACTGCATCTGGCGGCGCTTGCCTTCGAAGTTGGTGATGCGCTTGGCGTCGGCGATGGCTTCGACGAGCTTTTCCCCGAGCGGCAGCGCATCGAAGAGGCCGGCGCGCAGGCCGAGCAGTTCCTGGCCGAGCTTCTGCAGTTCGGCGCTTTCGCGCTTGAGTTCGGTTCGGCTGGCCTCGTCGGTGCCCTTGAGCTCGCGCTTGAGCTCGAGGTCGAGTTCGCTGCCTTCGGCGACGAACTGGCCACGGACGAAATAGCCTTTTTTGGGTTTGCGGGACATGGGGTGGATTCTGGGCCGCACCGTGCGGCGCTGCAACGCGCAGCGCGAAGGCCGGAGGGCGATACGGGATGGAGGGCGCAAGTATCATAGCCACCACATGACGACATCCTCCTCGCGCGCCGATTCCGGCTTCGCCTACAGCCGATCCTTCTTCGAAAACCTGGTCGACACCGCACTGGCCCATGCCAAAAAGCTGGGTGCCACCGATGCCGGCGCCGAGGCCTCCGAGGGCTGCGGCCTCAGCGTCTCGGTGCGCAAGGGCGAACTCGAGAACGTGGAGCGCAACCGCGACAAGTCGCTGGGCGTCACGGTCTACGTGGGCCATCGCCGCGGCAACGCCAGCACTTCCGATTTCTCCGAGGGCGCGATCGCCCAGACCGTGCAGGCGGCCTACGACATCGCGCGCTTCACGGCCGAGGACCCGGTCAGCGGCCTGCCCGACGAGGACGACATCGCGAAGGACTACCCCGAGCTCGACCTCTTCCACCCCTGGGACGTGACGAGCGAGGAGGCCGCCAGGCTGGCGCTCGAATGCGAGGCGGCGGCGCTTTCCACCGACCGGCGCATCACCAACAGCGAAGGCGCCGGCGTCTCGGCCCAGCAGAGCCATTTCTTCAGCGCCCACACCCACGGCTTCCGCGGCGGCTATGCGAGTTCGCGCCATTCGATCTCGGTCGCGCCGATCGCGGGCAGGGGCGACGACATGCAGCGCGACTCCTGGTACAGCTCGATGCGTTCCGCCGCCGAGCTCGCGAGCCCGCAGGCCGTGGGCCGCTATGCCGCCGAGCGCGCGCTGAGCCGGCTCAAGGCGCGCAAGATCAAGACCACCGAGTGCCCGGTGCTGTTCGAGTCGCCGCTGGCCGTGGGCCTGCTCGGCGGGCTGGTGCAGGCCGTGAGCGGCGGTGCGCTCTACCGCAAGAGCAGCTTCCTGCTCGACTCGCTCGGCAAGCCGGTGCTGCCGGCCCACGTCGACGTGCGGGAGGACCCGCACATCCCGCGCGGCAAGGGCAGCGCCCCGTTCGACGACGAAGGCGTGACCACCCGCGCGCGCAAGGTGGTCGATGCCGGCCGGCTCGAAGGCTATTTCCTCTCGACCTACTCGGCGCGCAAGCTCGGCATGAAGACCACCGGCAATGCCGGCGGCTCGCACAACCTGATCCTGAGCTCGCGCCTCACGAAGGCCGGCGACGACCTCGACGCCATGCTGGCCAAGCTCGGCACCGGCCTCTTCGTGATCGAGCTCATGGGCCAGGGCGTGAACTACGTGACCGGCGACTACTCGCGCGGCGCGAGCGGCTTCTGGGTCGAGAAGGGCCGGATCGCGTTCCCGGTGCAGGAGATCACGATCGCGGGCAACCTCAAGGACATGCTGCGCGGCATCGAGGCCGTGGGCGCCGACGCCTACACCTTCGGCGCCAAGACCACCGGCTCGATCCTGATCAACCGAATGAAGGTCGCCGGCAGCTGATCGCGCTTCAGACGATCCGCACCGACAGCTCCGGCAGCTTGTCGATGTGGATCTCGATCAGGTCGTCGCGCACCACCGGACCCACGTTCTCGGGCGTGCCCGAGTAGATGATGTCGCCGGGCATCAGCTCGAAGGCCTGCGACAGCCGGCTGATCTGCTCGGCCACCGACCAGATCATGTGCTTGAGCGTCGCGTTCTGCTTCGTCTGGCCGTTCACCTTGAGCCAGATCGCGCCGTCGGTGAAATGGCCGACGCTCGCCACCGGATGGATCGGTCCGATCGGCGCCGAGTGGTCGAAGCTCTTGCCGATCTCCCACGGCTTCTTCTGGTCGCCCATCTCGCGCTGCAGGTCGCGGCGCGTCATGTCCAGGCCCAGCGAATAGCCGTAGACCAGGCCCAGCGCGTCCGCGGTCGACACGTTGCGGCCGCCCTTGGCCAGGGCGACCACAAGCTCCACCTCGTAGTGGTAGTTCTTCGTCAGCGTCGGATACGGATGGTCGGCCACCGTGCCCGGCGTCACCACCTGGATCGCATCGGCCGGCTTCTGGAAGAAGAAGGGCGGCTCGCGCGTGGGGTCGGAGCCCATCTCGCGCGCATGGGCCGCGTAGTTGCGCCCGATGCAGTAGATGCGGCGCACCGGGAACACCTGGTCGGTGCCGGCGATCGGCACCGCGGCCTGTGCCACCGTGAACGGCGTCTTCTGGCTGCCGGCGGACTTGCCGCCGGCGGGCAGCGCGCAGCCGGCGATCGCGCCCGTGGCGATGGCGGCCGAACCGGCCAGCAGGCCGCGTCGTGAACTGGACATGTCTGGTGTCTCCTGAATCTGGGTCATGGGGAATGCCGGCCGGGCCGGCCGGCCCATTCTGGAGCGCGCCGCCGCCACGTTTGCGGACGCATCTACGCAAAAACAGGACGCAGCCCACACCGCCTCGGGCGTACCATGCGCCCATGTCGGCCCTTCGATCTAGCCTGCGCCTCTACGGCATGCAGGAGCGCGCGAACCACCTCGACTTCGACATCCGCTTCGAAGGCGCACGCGACGTGCTCGCGCGGCCGCACCGGCACGAATACTTTCAGATTCAGGTCAGCATCCACGGCGGTTCGCAGCAGGTGATCGGCGGTGCGGTGCGTCCGTTCACCACGGGGCACCTGAGCTTCGTGCGGCCCTACCGGGTGCATGTGGTGCCGCATCCGCCCGGCGCGCGCTATGCGATCGTCAACTTCGACCAGGGCTTTCTGTGGCCCGAACTCGCGGTCGAGCCGCTCGAGCTCGAAGCCATGCCGGTCTCGCGCCAGCCCGAGCTCGCGCCGTTCCTGTTCCAGGAGTCGATGGACTTCCATTTCGGGGACGTGGACTTCGCGCGCATCCTCGGCTGGCTCGACGAACTCGCGGTACTCAACCGCGAGCGCCGCTTCGGCAGCATGGGCGCGATCCGCGGCATCCTGCTGCAGCTGATGGCGCTCACCTGCGAACGGCACGAGGCGCCGCTGCTCGCGCAGGCGGCCCAGCAGAGCAGCCGCAGCCCCGGCGGCGATGCGCTGCAGCGCGTGATGCGCTACGTGCGCGAGCACCTCGGCGAGGAGAAGATGTCGCTCAACGACGCCGCCGCGGCCGCGATGCTGTCGCCCAACTACCTCGCGCACCTGCTCAAGAAGCAGACCCAGCGCACCTTCACCGAACTCGTGACCGAGCGCCGGCTCGAGCGCGCAAAGGAACTGCTGCTGACGTCGAACGCGCGCATCGGCGACATCGCCCGGCAGTGCGGCTTCAGCGACGCGGTCTACTTCAGCCGCCGCTTCCGGCTGCGCAACGGCCTCACGCCGCGGCAGTTCCGCGGCGGGGCCGGCCTTCCTTCACCGTCCCGCGAACCGCGCGTCCAATGACGCCTCAGCCTGCGCAGACCCGCGCCCGGCCTCCACGGCCGGCAGGCCGTCCGCGCATCTACCTGGCGGGCCCCGACGTCTTCCGCCCCGATGCCAGGGACCATTTCGTGCGGCTCTCGGCGGCTTGCGATGCGCTGGGGCTTGCGGCCTTGCTGCCAGCCGACGGCAACGAGGAGCAGAACGCGGATGCGCCGGAAATGCAGATCTTCCAGGCCAACATGCTGCGTCTTCGCGGCGCCGATGGCGTGGTCGCCAACCTCGCGTGCTTCCGCGGCCAGGAGCCCGATTCGGGCACGGTGTTCGAGGTCGGCGCCGCCGTGGCGCTGCAGATCCCGGTGGTGGCCTATGGCGTGCCTGCGGGCAGCTACGCGGAGCGGGTCCGGTCCGCGCTGCAGTGCGCGCCGGATGCGACCGGGGTGCTGCGCGAGATCGGCAGTGGTCTGGCGGTCGAGGACTTCGGCCAGCCGCTGAACCTCATGCTGGCCTGTTCGGTCCACCTCGCGCCGACGCCCGAAGCGGCGCTGCGGAAGGTGGCGGAGCTGCTCGCCGTTCCCCAGGCGTGAGTGCCACGCCGCGCGCGGCTTCCTCTTCTTCGTCCGGCTGCGCGATCAGGTGTTCGAGCATGCGCCGCGCATTGAGCGGCAGGTCGTGCGAGGAGCGCACGCAGGCCATCAGCGTGCGCTCGGCCCAGGCGTCGGCGAGCGAGGCGCGCGCGATCTTCATCGAGCGGGCGCAGCGCTCGGCGGCGGTCTGCGGCACGATGCCCACGCCGATGCCGTACGCCACCATGCGGCACACGGCCTCGAAGTTGCCCACCCGCACGCGGTAGGCGAGGTGCCTGCCGAGTGCGCGCACATGCTGGGTGATCAGCTGCTGCAGCGCGCTGTCGGCGGGCAGGCCGACGAATTCGCTGTCGACCACCTCGGCCAGCCGCACGCGCCGACGGCCGGCCAGGGCGTGGCCGCGCGGCATCACGAGCACCAGGTCGTCGCGCCGGAACGGATGGCATTCGAGGCCTTCGCTGTCGATGGCATCCGAGACGATGCCGATGTCGCACAGGCCGCCGCGCAGCGCTTCCACCGTGTCCGGGCTGGCGCGCTCCTCCAGGTCGACCGAGATGCGCGGATGCGCGGCCAGGAAGCGGCTCAGCACCTCGGGCAGGTGCTCGGTCAGCGCGGAGGTGCCGCACATGAAGCGCACATGGCCCTTGAGGCCCTGGCCGTACTCGCCGAGTTCGCCGCGCAGCCGCTCCATCTGCTGCAGCACGACGCGGGCATGGTGCAGCAGCGTGCGGCCGGCCTCGGTCGGGCGCACGCCCTGCGCATGGCGCGTGAGCAGCGGGCTGCCGAGCGCGTCTTCCATGCCGCGCACGCGCTGGCTGGCCGAGGCGAGCGTCATGTGCGAGCGCGCCGCGCCCGCCGTGAGGCTGCCGGCCTCGACCACGTGGAGAAAGAGCCGCAGGTCGGTGAGATCGAATCGCATGGTGGGCCGCAAGGTAGCACGGGAGCCTCAGCCTGAGCCTGAGCCCGGCTGCGCCAAAGCCGCATTTGCAGGCGCGCGGGCCGCCGGCAGACTTCGCCGGCATGATGACGATCATCCCGAACGAACTCGCAGGCCACGGGGCGGCGGCCGCCGCGGTCTTTCTGCTGGCCGGCGTCATCAAGGGCGTGATCGGCCTCGGCCTGCCGACGGTCTCGATGGCGCTGCTCGCGCTGTGGATGCCGCCCGCGCGCGCGGCCGCGCTGCTGGTCGTGCCTTCGCTCGTGACCAACCTCTGGCAGACCGGCCCGCGCGCCAGCTTCATGCCGGTGCTGCGGCGCATCGGCGGCATGCAGGCGGGGGTGGTGGCGGGCACGCTCGGCGGCGCATGCTGGCTCGGGGTGCCGGCCGGCGCCTGGGCCTCGGTGGCGCTGGGCGTGGCGCTGCTGGCCTATGCGCTCTGGGGCCTCTCGGGCCGACAGTGGCACGTGGATGCGGCGCGTGCGCGCTGGCTCGGGCCGCTGGTCGGCGCGGCGACGGGGCTGGTCACGGCCGCGACCGGCGTGTTCGCGGTGCCGGCGGTGCCGTACCTGCAGGCGCTGGGCTTCGAGCGCGATGCGCTGATCCAGGCGATGGGCATCTCCTTCACCACCTCGACCGTCGCGCTGGCGCTCGGGCTCATGGTCAACGGCGGCTATCCGCTCGCCGTGGCGGGAGGATCGGCGCTGATGCTGTTGCCGGCGCTCGGCGGCATGGCGATCGGCACCTGGTGGCGCAGGCGCCTGCCGGTGGCGGTGTTCCGGCGCTGCTTTCTCGCGGGGCTCGCCCTGCTGGGCGCGTACATGGTGGCGCACGCGCTCGCCTGACGCGGCGGCGCGCCGCCGGCCGCTCAGCGCGCGGCGGCCAGCGCCTCGCGCACGCGCTCGATGGTCTGCCGGTAGGGCGGGGTGAACTGGCTGATGTCGTCGCCGGCCGAGAGCCAGCTGAACGAGAACACGAGCCCGTCTTCCTCGGGGCTGCCCATGGCCACGTGCTCGAAGGTCTCGGGCAGCGGGCGGTCGGCGCGCATCAGGAACAGGTGCCAGCGCTGCGCATGGCGGATGGTGTTGCCTTCGATGCCGGCCTCGCATTCGCGCTCGAGGGTGCCGAGCGGCTGCAGCGGGCCGACGTGGTCGATGCCCGATTCCTCGAGCAGCTCGCGCCGCGCCGCGACCTCCGGTGCTTCGCCGGGCTCGATGGTGCCCTTGGGCAGCTGCATGTTGCCGTCGCCGGGATGGCGGAACACCAGCAGCCGGCCGCCCGCGTCCACGAGGCAGGCGCAGGCCTTCGGGATCACCGTGGTGCAGTCGCCGCCGCCTTGCATCAGGCGCTCGCGAGGGCAGCCTTGACCGCCGCGCTCACCTGGCCCATGTCGGCCTTGCCGGCAAGGCGCGTCTTGACCGCGCCCATCACCTTGCCCATGTCGCCCGGGCCCTTGGCGCCGAGTTCGGCCACGATGGCCTTGACTTCGGCGGCCACTTCGTCGGCGCTCATGCGCTGCGGCAGGTAGACCTCGAGCACCTTGATCTCGGCGGCTTCCTTCTCGGCCAGGTCGGTGCGGCCGCCCTGGGTGAAGGCGGCGACCGAGTCCTTGCGCTGCTTGACCAGCTTGTCGACGATCGCGACCACCATGGCGTCGTCGAGCTCCACGCGCTCGTCGACTTCCTTCTGCTTCAGCGCGGCGAGCAGCAGGCGGATGGTGCCGAGGCGCTCCGAGTCCTTGGCGCGCATAGCGGTCTTCATGTCTTCGGTGATCTGTTCTTTGAGGGTCATTCGATGCAACCTTGTTGGAAAAAAACAAAAGCCGCGGCAGGTTTCCCTGGCGCGGCTGTGGCAACGGATGTCCGGGACGCCCCGAACGTTGCTGGCTCAGTACAGCTTCTTGGGCAGCTGCATGCTGCGCACGCGCTTGTAGTGGCGCTTGACGGCCGCTGCCTTCTTGCGCTTGCGCTCGGCGGTCGGCTTTTCGTAGAACTCGCGGGCGCGCAGGTCGGTCAGCAGGCCGAGCTTTTCGATGGTGCGCTTGAAGCGGCGCAGGGCGACGTCGAAAGGCTCGTTTTCTTTAACGCGGATGGTGGTCATTGATGATCGTTGAACTGAATTTGGCCCGGAGAGATCGAGGCCCCGGGCCGGGGTTCCTCAACTGAGATTTTTTGCGGCCGTTGAGGGAAGGCCAAAAGTTAGCCCGCGAGTATAGCACTTTTCAGGCTTTCACAGGGCCATCGCGCAGGCATGGGCGCTGGCCCAGGCCCACTGGAAGTTGTAGCCGCCGAGCCAGCCGGTCACGTCGACCACTTCGCCGATGAAATACAGCCCCGGCTGCTTCGATTCCATGGTCTGGGAGGAAAGGTCGCGCGTGTCGACGCCGCCCGCGGTGACTTCGGCCTTCTTGTAGCCCTCGGTGCCGCTCGGCACGATCTGCCAGCGCGCGATCCGCTCGGCGAGGGCGGCCAGGGCCTTGTCGGCGGCTTCGTTGACGGGGCGCTGCAGGGCCGGGTCCTGGCCGACCCAGGCGTCGGCGAGCCGTGCGGGGACCAGTGCGGCGAGCTCGTTGGCGATCAGCTTCTTCGAGCGCCGCTTGGCGTCGCCCAGGGCCTCGGCCACGTCGACGCCGGGCGCGAAGTCGAGCACCAGCGGCGCGCCGGGCTTCCAGTAGCTCGAGATCTGCAGCACCGCCGGGCCCGAGAGCCCGCGGTGGGTGAACAGCAGGTCCTCGAGGAAGGCCGTCTTCTCCTTCTTCGCACCGGTCTCGATGCGCACCGGCAGCGCCAGGCCGGCGAGCGCGGCGTAGGGCGCCCAGGCCTCGCCGCCGAAGGTCAGCGGCACCAGCGCCGGACGCGGCGGCACCACGCGCAGGCCGAACTGCCCGGCGATGCGGTAGCCGAAGTCGCTCGCGCCGATCTGCGGGATCGACAGGCCGCCGGTCGCGATCACGAGCTTCGGCGTTTCGATCGGCCCCTTGCTGCTCTCGATCCGGTAGCAGCCCGGGCCCGTTGCGCCTGCTTCCGGCGCGGAAAAGACGATCTCGCCGAGCCGGCAGGGCTGCCAGTGCGTCACGCCGCCGGCGGCGCACTCGGCCAGCAGCATGTCGATGATCTGCTGCGAGGAACCGTCGCAGAACAGCTGGCCCTTGTGCTTCTCGTGGAAGGCGATGCCATGCTTCTGCACCAGGTCGATGAACTGCTGCGGCGCATAGCGCGAGAGCGCCGAGCGGCAGAAATTCGGGTTGTCGCCGATGTAGTGGCGCTGCGGCGCGCGCACGTCGAGGTCGCGGTTGGTGAAGTTGGCGCGGCCGCCGCCCGAGATGCGGATCTTCTCGGCGATGCGCTCGGCGTGGTCCACCAGCAGCACCCGCAGGCCGCGCTGTCCCGCGAGCCCGGCGCAGAACAGCCCGGCGGCGCCGGCGCCGACCACGACCACGTCGAAGCGATGGGGCGTGCTCAAGATGCTCAGGGCCCGTCCGCGGCCAAGAGCGGCGGCGGGTTGTACTTGAGGTGGCCGACGTAGCGCAGCGGCTGCCGGGCGGCGATCGAGGGCACGTCGCCCTCGCGCATGTGCAGCAGGTCGGCGGGGCTGACCCAGCGCGGATCGGCGTCGGTGATCGGCAGGCCGGCGCGGCGATAGGCTTCGAGCACGAACTGCGAGCAGAAGAACTGGTCGTCGCGGCTCGCGCCGAGCTGCACCGTGGCCATCCCGCTGATGCAGAAGCTGCTGACCGAGGCCGGCATCAGCGGCAGCTCGCACAGCCGCCGGTTCAGCACGAAGGGCGCGTTGAGCATCACGCCCGCCGTGTTGTAGCGCGTGCCCACCTGCGATTCGGCCCAGGCGCGCAGCCGCTCGGCGCCGGCCGGGTCGATGCCCGGCACGCGGAAGGCGACCACCATCTGCTCTTCGTTCAGCACCTCGTCGAGCGCGCGGGCGCGCACGCCGCTGCCCACCGCCTCGGCGATGCGGCCGTCGCCGAGGTAGAGCACCGCATGGCTCACGGGCGAGAAGGTGCCGAGCCGGATGCCGAAGGAATTGACCGTCGCGATCGAGGTCAGCAGGATGTCGCCCGGCGCGAGCGCATCGGCCGCGATCAGCTCGCCGCCATTGCCCGGCGCGATCACCGAACTCTGCACGCGCAGGCGCAGCCCCGCGTCTTCCGAGGGCAGGTCGAGCCGCGTGGCGCAGCCCGGCAGCAGCAACAGCAGCAGCGCGGCGGCCGGCAGCACCGCCGCAAGACGTGCGGGCCGCCTCATCCCTTCCAGACGAACGGGAACTTCAACTGCTTGAAGAAGCCGTTGGGCACGTAGTCGCCGAGCACGCCGTATTTCTCGGGCCAGAGCTTGGTGCTCTTCACCGCGGTGCCGAAGAGGTAGTCGAGGAAGGCGTAGTGCGCCGCATAGTTCTTGTCGAGCGCCTCCTGGTCCTGGCTGTGGTGCCAGTGGTGGAAGTTGGGCGTCACGATCAGGTAGCGCAGCGGCCCGAGCCGCACGCTCACGTTGCAGTGGTTGAAGACCGCCTGGAAGCCCACCACCACGATGTAGGCATCGATCACTTCCTTGCTGAAGCCGAGCACGTAGATCGGCGCGAGCACCAGCGTGCGCGTGATCAGCAGCTCGAGGATGTGCTGGCGCGCGAGCCCGCCATCCAGTCCATGCTCTTTACGCTGTGGTGCACCGCATGCAGGCGCCAGAGCACCGGCACCTCGTGGTAGGCGCGGTGTGTCCAGTACTGCACCAGGTCGGCCACCAGGATGATCAGCAGCAGCCCGGCCCAGAACGGCAGGTTGCCGACCCAGCCGCGCACGCCGTCGTTGGCGGCCCAGCCGAAGAACTTGTGCACCATCAGGTTGGTGGCCAGCAGCACGAAGCCCACGATCATGTGGTTGACCACGAAATGGTGGAAGTCGGTCTGCCATTCGGCGCGGAACACCGGCTGGTCCTTGCGCAGCGCGAACAGCTTCTCGATGAAGATGAAGATCAGCGAGGAGCCCAGCAGGTCGAGGATGAACCAGTCCAGGCCGATGTAGGGCGTGTTGTCGGCGAAGTCGTTCACCGGCACCTTGTGGCCGCCGAGCAGCGCCGCCGCGGCCACCAGCAGGAAGGCGGCCGAGGACAGCCAGCGCGAGCGGTTGAAGATGATGTTCACCAGCGCCAGCCCGCCCGACACGACCATCGCCGCCAGCAGGATGAAGCGCATCAGCTCGACGTCGTAGCTCTTGCGCAGCTCCGGCGTGGTGAGGTACTGCGGAAAGTGGAAGGCCAGCACGCCCAGGAAGCACAGGATGCCGAGGCTCAGTGCGATGGTGCCCGTGACCAGGCCGCGCCCGGGGCGCAGTTCGCCGTGGCTTTCCGTGAATTCGTTCAGTTTTTCGAGCATTTCCGCCTCTCTCTTGCTTGCGCTTTTGTTGGAGCGCGATTCTAGGCGGGTGTAGGAAAAGTCTCACGCCTCCGAGCGGGCCGGATGGCGGCGCTGGTCAGGTGCCGAAGCGCCCGGCGCCCGCGTCGACCGACGCCGCCGCCAGCCCTTGCAGCACGTCGCCCACCACGATCACCGCGGGGCTCGCGAGCCCGGCCTCGGCGATGGCGGCCTGCAGCCGGCCCAGCGTGGCGACCACGTGGCGCTGCTGGGGCAGGCTCGCGTGCTGCACCACCGCCACCGGCGTGTCGCCCGGCAGGCCGTGCAGAAGTTCGCGTTCGATGTGCGCCGCGCCCGCGACACCCATGTAGATCACCAGCGTGAGCCGGGCGCTGTGCGCGGTGGCCGCGAGCGCGCGCCAGTCGGTGGCGTCCTCGTGCGCGCCGGCGCCGGTCTTGGCATGGCCGGTGACGAACACCACGCCCTGCGCGTGGTCGCGGTGCGTGAGCGGCACGCCGAGCGAGGTCACGGCCGCCAGGCCTGCGGTGACGCCGTTGACCACGGTGCATTCGATGCCGGCCTCGCGCAGGTGCTCGACCTCCTCGCCGCCGCGGCCGAAGATGAAGGGATCGCCGCCCTTGAGCCGGACCACGGTCTCGCCCTCGCGCACCGCGGTGATCATGAGCCGCTCGATGAAGGCCTGCGGCGTGCTCTTGCAGCCGCCGCGCTTGCCCACGTGGACGATGCGCGCATCGGGGCGGGCATGCTCGCTCAGGATGCGCTCGTTCACGAGGTCGTCCACCAGCAGCACCGTGGCCGCGCGGATCGCCTTCACGGCCTTGAGGGTCAGCAGTTCGGGGTCGCCGGGGCCGGCGCCCACCAGCGTGCAGCGGCCGGCGGCGGCAGTGGGAGAGATCGGTGTCTGCTTCTTCATGCGTGGGACGCCAGTTGCGTGATGTGCCTCACCTGCACGGCGATGGCTTCGGGCACGGGAAGCTCGCCATTCAAGACCCGGCGCGTGTAGCCGGCCGTGGTCGCGACGTCGATGTCCTGCGGCAGGCCCGGCACCTCGCTGGCCGTGCCGGGCGCCTGGGCCTGAAGCTCGCTGCGCGCGCCGCGCACGAATCCGAGGATCTGCGCGGTGCGGCGCGGGTCCGACACCACCTCGCCTTCGAGCCCGCGCGAGAGCAGGGCGGTCATGCCGGTGAGCTCGAAGGTCTCGGCCATGGTGCGTGCGTATTCGGGATGGGTGTAGCTTGCCACGACCACCGAGGGACCGTCGCTCGGCTGCATCAGCTTGACCACGCTGTGGCCGGGGTTGCGCAGGCCCACCACGCGGCGCACGTCGAGCAGCCGCTTGAGCGCGGGGTTGAGCAGTTCGGTCGGCGCGAAGGCCGCCTCGCCGGAGGCGATGGACCCGATCTGCGACAGCACCGGCACGTCGAGCGCCTGCAGCACGTTCGAGGCCAGCACGCGCGAGGTCTCGGTGGCGCTGCCGTGCACCAGCACCGGCAGGCCTTCGCGCGCGACGAGCAGCGCCAGCAGCGGCGTGAGCACCGGCAGCTTGCGCGCGCCGTTGTAGCTCGGCAGCACCACGAGCGGCCGGTCGCCCGCGGGCAGGCGGTTCAGCCGTGCGTGGGTGGCGTCGAGGAAGCCGGCCATCTCCTCGGGCGTCTCGCCCTTGATGCGCATGGCCAGGCAGAAGCCGCCGATCTCGAGGTCGGTGACCGTGCCGTCCAGCACCTGGCCGAACAGGTCGGCGGCCTGCTCGCGCGAGAGCGGCTTCGCGCCCCGCGCGCCGCGGCCGATTTCCTTGATGTAGTGGCTGATTCCCATGGGTGCACGGATTGTCCCGCAATGCTTATGCCGGAATCCATGTCGGCTTATGCCCCTCCGGCCACCGTTTCGGCCGGCGTGGCGCGCACCATGCGCTTGAGTTCGGGCAGGCAGGAGCCGCAGTTGGTGCCGCATTTCAGCGCGCCCTGCAGCGCGGCGAGGCGCTCCTCCGGCGTGCCGTCGTGGCGGCCCAGTTCGGCCTGGATGGCCAGGTCGGTCACGTTGAAGCAGGTGCACACCGGATGGCCGCGCGACTGCACCGCCAGCGGGGCGCGCGCACCGGGCGAGAGCAGCAGCCGGCCGTAGCTCTGCGCGGGCATTTCCTCGCGCAGCAGGGTGCCGATCCAGGCTTCGGCGCTGGTGTCGCCGCCGAGCAGGAAGGCCTCGAGGCCGGCGTTGCCGTCGGCGCGCCGCACCAGCCGGGCCACGCGCCGCTGTCCGCGGCGGCGGTCGGCATAGCGCAGTGCATCGGCGGCGCGCAGGCCGAGCGCGGCTTCGATGCGGTCGACGAGCGCGTCCTCGGGCGTGTCATGCGCGGCCGCGCGGAACAGCACGCCGGTGCGCTCCTCGCCCGCCGCGCTGCCCGAGAACGGCACGCAGGTCGCGAACGGGAACAGCGCCATCAGCGGCTTGAGCGCCTCGTGCGCGGAGAGCGCTGCACCGGGCGGCAGCCACGCCATCGCGAGCAGCGACCATGGCAGCTCGGCCTTGAGGATCTTGACCGGCGTGTGCTTGAGCTCGGGCTGCTTCGACGTGGGGCAGTAGACGGGGCTGGTCAGCGCGTTGATGCCCGCGACCCGCGTGCCGGTCGACGAGCAGCCGCTCAGGTATTCCTCCCCCCAGTGCATGCCGACGAAGGCCTGGCTCAGTCCGATCTCCCCGCTGCCCTGCGCGGGCAGCAGGATCGAGCCGCGCTTCGAGGTCAGGTGCACCAGGTCGCCGTCCTTCAGCTGGCGGCGTGCCATGTCCTGCGGGTTCATCTGCACCACCGGCTCGGCGACGTGGCCGAACAGGCGGCCGACGGTGCCGGTGCGGCTCATGCCGTGCCACTGGTCGCGCAGGCGGCCGGTGTTGAGCGAGAAGGGGTAGCGCGCCTCGCGGGCCTCGGCCACGGGTTTGTAGACCGTGTCGACGAAGCGGGCGCGGCCGTCCGGCGTGGGGAAGATGCCGTTCTCGTAGAGCCGCGCGCGGCCGGTGGTCTCGCCTTCCTTCAGCGGCCATTGCTGCGGGCCGGCGCTGTCGAGCATCGCGTAGCTCAGGCCGGTGATGTCGAGGTCGCGGCCGCGCGTGGATTCGCGGTGCTCGTTCCAGACCTGCTCGGCCGAGGCGTAGGGGAAGAGCGTGGGCGCGCGGCCCAGCCGCGCCTCGAGCCGCCGCGCGAAGTCGACGGCGATCGACCAGTCGTTGCGCGCCTCGCCGGGCGCCGGCACCGCCGGGCGCACGCGCGAGATGCGGCGTTCGCTGTTGGTCACGGTGCCTTCCTTCTCGCCCCAGGTGGTGGCGGGCAGCAGCAGGTCGGCGAAGGTGCAGGTGGCGGTGGTGACGAAGGCTTCCTGCACCACCACGAACTCGGCGCGCTCGAGCGCGCGCCGCACCGTGGTCTGGTCGGGCATCGACTGGGCGGGGTTGGTGCAGGCGATCCAGAGCGCGCGGATCTCGCCGTCGGCCGCGGCCTGGAACATCTCGACCGCGGTCTTGCCGGGCTTCTCGGGCACCGAGGGCAGGTTCCACAGCGCGGCGACCTCCGCGCGGTGCGCGGGGTTGGCCAGGTCGCGGTGCGCGCTCAGCAGGTTGGCGAGGCCGCCCACCTCGCGTCCGCCCATCGCGTTGGGCTGGCCGGTCAGCGAGAACGGGCCCGCGCCGGGCTTGCCGATCTGGCCGGTGGCGAGGTGCAGGTTGATCAGCGCCGCGTTCTTCGCGGTGCCGCTCGACGACTGGTTCAGGCCCTGGCAGTAGAGGCTCAGGGTGGCGGGGGAGGTCGCGAACAGCCGCGCGGCAGCGAGCAGGTCGTCCTTCGAGATGCCGCAGACCTGCGCCACCTTGTCGGGCGTGCATTCGCGCACCGTGGCCTTGAGCGCATCGAAGCCCGTGGTGTGCGCCGCGATGTAGGCGGGGTCGGTCCAGCCCTCCCACAGCATCAGGTGCAGCATGCCGTTGAACAGCATCACGTCGGTGCCGGGCTGGATCGGCAGGAACAGGTCGGCGATCTCCACCGTGTCGGTGCGGCGCGGATCGGCCACGATGATCTTCATGGCGGGGTTCGCCGCCTTCGCGTCCTCGATGCGGCGGAACAGGATCGGGTGCGCCCAGGCGGCATTGCTGCCCACGATGAACAGGCAGCTCGCATGCTTCAGGTCGTCGTAGCAGGCGGGCGGGGCGTCGGCGCCCAGCGTCTGCTTGTAGCCGGCCACGGCGCTGCTCATGCACAGGCGCGAGTTGGTGTCGATGTTGTTGGTGCCGATCAGGCCCTTGGCGAGCTTGTTGAAGACGTAGTAGTCCTCGGTCAGCAGCTGGCCCGAGACGTAGAAGCCCACGGCGTCGGGGCCGTGGTCGCGGATGACCTGGCCGAACTTGTCGACCGCACCGTCGAGCGCGGCATCCCACGCGAGCGGTGCCGGCGCCGCGCCGCGCGCGGCACGCCGCATCGGCTGCAGCAGCCGCGTCTGGCGCGTGACCGCGGCGCTGGCCGTGAGATGCAGCGTCGAGCCCTTGGTGCACAGGCGCCCGAAGTTGGCCGGATGGTCGGGATCGCCGCGCACGCCGGTGATCTGCGCGCCATCGGATTCGATGACGACACCACAGCCCACGCCGCAGTAGGGGCAGGTGGAGCGGGTTTCTTGCATGCGTCGGTCCTTTGCGCTCTTCAGCCGCCGTGCGGCGCCTGCACGTCGAAGCTCTGGTCGCCGAGCTTGCCGGCCGTGGCGGCGCCCGGACCCGCGCGGGGCCGCTCCAGCTCCACCGCATGCGTCGCAAGCTCGTTCGGGTCCATCCACACCTGCCCCTCCCGCACCTTCACCGCGAACCTCGGCGTGCAGCCCTCGTCGGGCGACTTCGCGCAGCCGTCGTCCAGCCCGATCGCCCAGTTGTGCAGCGGGCAGGCCACGCTGGTGCCGAACACGATCCCCTGGGAGAGCGGCCCGCCCTTGTGCGGGCACCGGTCCAGCAGCGCGAAGACCTGATCCTCCGCATTGCGGAACACCGCCACGTCCACCCCCACCGGCCGCGCCACCCGGCGCGCACCGAGCTTCGGAATGTCCTCCACCCGGCAGATCACCTGCCAGCCGTGGTTGTTGTTGCTGTCGTTGTTGCTGTTGTTCATCGTTCGCTCCTTGTGCTTGTCACGCCGTCTGCGGCTCCACCACCGCCACCGGCGTGAACTGCCGCACGTCCACCGACGCCTCCGCCGAGGCGAACCACGGATCGGGCTCCCCGTCCAGCGCGAACTGCAGCCGCTCCCACAGCGCCTTGCGCCCGGCCTCATCCTCCAGGATCTTCTTCTTCACGTAGTCCAGCCCCACGCGCCCGATGTAGTGCACCGTGCGCTCCAGGTACCAGCCCTCCTCGCGGTAGAGCTGCAGGAAGGCCCCCGAGTACTCCATCACCTCCGCGGCCGTCTTCACCTTCACCAGGAACTGCGCCACCTCGGTCTTGATCCCGCCGTTGCCGCCCACGTACAGCTCCCAGCCCGAATCCACCCCGATCACGCCCACGTCCTTGATGCCCGCCTCCGCGCAGTTGCGCGGGCAGCCCGAGACCGCCAGCTTCACCTTGTGCGGCGCGTACATCGCCCACAGCGCGCGCTCCAGGTCCTTGCCCATCTGCGTGGAGTCCTGCGTGCCGAAGCGGCACCACTCGCTGCCCACGCAGGTCTTCACCGTGCGCAGGCTCTTCGCGTACGCGAAGCCCGAGGGCATGCCGATGTCCTTCCACACCCCGGCCAGGTCCTCCTTCTTCACCCCCAAGAGGTCGATGCGCTGGCCGCCCGTCACCTTCACCGTCGGAATCTTGTATTTGTCGGCCGCATCCGCGATGCGGCGCAGCTCGTCGGGCGTGGTGTGGCCGCCCCACATGCGCGGGATCACCGAGTAGGTGCCGTCCTTCTGGATGTTCGCGTGGCTGCGCTCGTTGACGAAGCGGCTCTGCGGATCGTCCTTCGCCTCCTTGGGCCAGGTGCTGATCAGGTAGTAGTTGATCGCCGGGCGGCAGGTCGCGCAGCCGTCCGGGGTGCGCCAGCCCATGCCGCGGTACACCGCCTCGTGGGTGAGCCAGTGCTCGCGGCGGATCGCCTCGCGCACGTCCTGGTGGCTCGCATCGGTGCAGCCGCAGACCGCCTTCTTCTTCGGCGTGGCCGAGTAGTCGCCGCCGGCGGTGAACATCAGGATCTGCTCCACCAGCCCGGTGCAGGAGCCGCAGCTCGCGCTCGCCTTGGTGTGCTTCTTCACCTCGTCGAGCGTGAAGAGGCCCTTCTCCTTGATCGCCTTGCAGATCGTGCCCTTGGTCACACCGTTGCAGCCGCACACCTCGGCCTCGTCGGGCATGCTGGCGGCCTTGTTGTGGCCCTCGTGGCCGGTGTCGCCGATGTTCGACTCGCCGAACATCAGCTTGTCGCGGATGTCGCTCACGCTGCGCCCGTCGCGCAGGAGCTTGAAGTACCAGCTGCCGTCCACCGTGTCGCCGTACAGGCAGGCGCCCACGAGCTTGTCGTCCTTGATGACGAGCTTCTTGTAGACCCCGCCGAAGGGGTCGCTCATGACGATCTCCTCGGTGCCTTCGCCGCCCATGAACTCGCCCGCGGAGAAGAGGTCGATGCCCGTGACCTTGAGCTTGGTGGAGGTGAGCGAGCCCAGGTAGCGGCCGATGCCGAACTGCGCGAGGTGATTGGCTGCGACCTTGGCCTGCTCGAAGAGCGGGGCGACGAGCCCGTAGGCGATCCCGCGGTGGGCGGCGCATTCGCCGACCGAGTAGATGCGCGCATCGGTCACGGTCTGCATGGTGTCGGTGACGACGATGCCGCGGTTGCAGTGCAGCCGCATCTTCTCGGCGAGTTCGGTGTTGGGGCGGATGCCCACGGCCATGACGACGAGGTCGGCGGGCAGCTCGGTGCCGTCCTTGAAGCGGATGGCCTTGACGCGGCCGTCCTCGCCACCCACCAGCTCCTGCGTCTGCGCACCCATCATGAACTTCAGGCCGCGGTCCTCGAGCGACTTCTGCAGCAGCCGGCCCGCGACGTCGTCGAGCTGGCGCTCCATGAGCCAGGGCATGACGTGCACGACGGTGACGTTCATGCCGCGCAGCATGAGGCCGTTGGCGGCTTCGAGGCCGAGCAGGCCGCCGCCGATGACGACGGCGTTCTTGTGGGTGCGCGCGGCCTCGATCATGTAGTCGGTGTCGGCGATGTCGCGGTAGGCGATGACGCCCTTCAGGTCCTTGCCGGGCACGGGCAGCATGAAGGGGTTGGAGCCGGTGCACAGCAGCAGGCGGTCGTAGGCGGCTTCGGTGACGGCGCCTTCGGCGTCCACGGCGCGCACGATGCGCTTGACGCGGTCGACCTCGACGACCTTCTTGCCCGCATGCAGGGTGATGCCGTTGTCGCGGTACCAGGCCCAGTCGTTGAGCACGATCTCGTCGAGGGTCTGCTCGCCCGCGAGCACGGGCGACAGGAGGATGCGGTTGTAGTTGGGATGCGGCTCGGCACCGAAGACGGTGATGTCGTAGAGCTCGGGCGCGAGCTTGAGCAGCTCCTCCAGCGTGCGCACGCCGGCCATGCCGTTGCCGACCATCACGAGCTTGAGCTTTTGAGTCATGGGGTGGGGCCTTTCGAGGAATCAGGGCAGGGGACGCCCATGGACAATGGCGCCATGAGCTTTGAAGTGGACATCGGCTACAGCAGCCAGCGCGGGCCGCGCGAGGTGAACGAGGACTTCGCCGGCGCGGTCGATGCGCCGCCGGGCGACGAGTCGCGCGGGCTCATCGCGGCCATTGCCGACGGCGTGTCCACGGGCGGCCGCGGCCAGGAGGCGGCGCAGACCACGGTGATGGGGCTGCTGGCCGACTACTTCGCGACGCCGGCCACCTGGGAGCCGACGGCCGCGCTCGACCGGCTGATCGCCGCGCAGAACGCCTGGCTCGCCGACCACAACCGCCGCCGCCAGGGCGGCGCGACCGCACTGACCACGCTGACCGCCCTCGTGCTGCACGGCCAGAGCTACACGCTCGCGCACGTGGGCGACACGCGCGCATGGCGCGTGCGCGACGCGGACGAGCCGGCGCTGCCGCTCACGCAGGACCATGCCTTCGAGCATCCGGACATGCGCAGCCGCCTCACGCGCGCGATCGGCCTCGACGACCAGGTGCGCGTGGACTATGCGCAGGGCGACGTGCGCGTGGGCGACTGCTTCGTGCTCACCTCCGACGGCGTGCACGGCGTGCTCAAGCCGCAGCGCCTTGCCGCGCTGGCACTGCGCGGCAGCGCCGGGGAGGCGAGCGGGGCGCTGGTGCAGGCGGCGCTCGAGGCCGGCACGCGCGACAACGCGACCGCGCTGGTGATCCGCGTGGTCGGCCTCGACGCGCGGCAGCTCGACGACGAACTCGGCGATGGCCGCCGGCTCGCGCCGCCGCCGCTCCTGAAGGTGGGCGACGTGCTCGACGGCCATGTGATCACCGCGCTCGTGGCCGACACCGGCGTGCACCTGCTCTACCAGGCGCGCAAGGCGGGCAGCCGCGAGCTGGTCGCGATCAAGACCCTGCATCCCTCGCGCGCGAGCGACCCGCAGGAGCGCGCGATGCTCGCGCACGAGGCCTGGCTCGGCCTGCGCGTCGGCAGCAGCGGCCTGGTGCGCGTGCACGAGCGGGCCGGGGACGCGAGCGCGCTCTACGTCGTGTTCGACTGGCATGGCGGGCGCACGCTGGAGCAGATGCGCAAGTCCGGCGCGCGCGGCAACGTGGCCGAGGTGGTCGCGGCCGCCATCGAGATCACCAAGGCCCTGGGCCGGCTGCACCGCCACGGCGTGGTGCATCGCGACATCAAGCCCGCGAACCTGCACCTGGGCGACGACGGCCGCTGGCGCATCCTCGACCTGGGCGTGGCGCTCTCCGGCCGCGAAGGCGCGGCGCAGCGCGAGCTGCATGCCGGCACGCCGAGCTACATCAACCCGGAGCAGTGGGAGGGCGCGCCGGCCGATGCCGGCAGCGACCTGTTCGCGCTCGGCGCCACGCTCTACCAGTGGCTCGGCGGCCATCTGCCGTACGGCGAGATCGAGCCCTACCAGGTGGCGCGCTACCGGCGCGACCCCGTGGCGCTCTCGCGTCTGCGGCCCGACGTGCCGGTGTGGCTCGACCACCTGGTGCGCAAGGCGGTGGCACGCGATCCGCGCGAGCGCTTCGAGACTGCCGAGGAAATGCTGCTGGCGCTCGAGCGCGGCGCCTCGCGCCCCGTGAGCGCGCCCGCCGCCACGCCGCTGATCCGGCGCGATCCGGCCGCGCTCTGGAAGATCGCGCTGGCCGTGTCGCTGCTGTTCAACGCACTGCTCGTGCTCTGGCTGCTGTTCCTGCCGCGCTGAGGGCGGGCGCGGCGCGTTCATGGCCGGGCCGCCTTTCGCGCGGCGCCGTAAGCAGCGTCGGCGGGCGCGGGCGAGGTGCGTGCGCGACCGCCTTTCTCGGCCCAGGTGCGGGTCCAGCGGATCTGCATCACGCGCATGACGCCGAGCATCACGAGCGAGAGCGCCGCGAAGAACACGAAGCCCCAGACGTAGCTGCCGAGGTACTGCTTCGACAGGCCCATGGCGTTGGGCACCAGGCCGCCGCCGAGCGCGCCGATCTCGCCGATCATCGAGCCGGCCACCGCGGTGCTCATGGGCCAGCGCAGCGGCACCAGCTGGAACAGCGCGCCGTTGCCCGCGCCCAGCGCCGCGAAGCACACGATCAGGAGCAGCGTGGTGAGCGTGAGCGAGGCCGACGACACGCCCACCAGCGCGAGCCCGATCGCCACCACCAGCAGCACCACGGTGAGCGTGTTCACGCCGCCCCAGCGGTCGGAGATCCAGCCGCCGACGATGCGCACCGCCGCGCCCATGAAGGCCGCGAGCATCGTGAGCTGGCCCGCCTGCACCTTGCTGACGCCGAACTGTTCGTAGTAGTAGGAGGGCAGGAAGGTGGTGAGCCCGATGAAGCCGCCGAAGGTCACGCCGTAGATCAGGCTGAACACCCAGCCGTCCTTCTCGAACAGGCAGGCGATGTGTTCGCGAAAGCTCGCATGGCTGTCCACGTCGGGCGGCTCCTTCGCGAACAGGATCATCACCACCATCGGCAGCAGGATCGCGCCCGCGGCCACGCCGTAGACGCTCTGCCAGCCCAGCCATTGCGCGAGCGGCGGCGCCACCAGCACCGACACCGCGGTGCCCACGTTGCCCGCGCCCACCAGGCCCATCGCCAGGCCCTTGTGCTGCGGCGGGAACCAGCCCGAGCCCAGCGACAGCGCCACGCCGAAGCTCGCGCCCGCGATGCCCAGCAGCACGCCCATCGCGAGCAGGTCGTTGAAGCTCTTGACGAAGAAGAAGCCGAACAGCATCGCCACCGCGATCAGGCCCATCTCGACCAGCGTGGCCTTCTTGCGGCCGATGTACTGCGAGAGGATGCCGAGCGGGAAGCGCATCAGCGCGCCCGCGATGATCGGCACCGAGAGCATCAGCCCCTTCTGCGCCGGCGAGAGGTCGAAGCTCTCGCCGATGAACGGCGCCATCGCGCCGTTGAGCACCCAGATGCAGCAGGAGAACGAGAAGTACAGAAAGGCCGCGAACAGCGTCGGGCTGTGGCCGGACTGCAAGAAGTTCTTGAAACTGGACATGGCGTTCAACGATGCAAAAAAGCCGCCGCGCGGCCTCGGGGGAGGACGCGTCGGCGGAAGGGGGTGGAAACGGGGTGCCGGCGGCGGATGCCGTCGGCGTGGCGGTGCGTTCCGGCGTGTGCATCGCCGGGACGGATGCCGCAGGCTGTTGCTGCTGCGGCGGCTTCACCAAAGCGGTGCTTCGTTACACCGCGGCCCGTTTCATGCAAGAGGCGTGCCCGCGGACCGGCGCTGGCCTGGCCTATGCTCGGGCTGCGCTCCCATCCTCCGTTGCCACGATGTCCCTTCTCGTTGTCCTGCCCGATGAACCTGCCGGCGCCGCGCTGCCCGAGGCGCTCGCACATGCGCTGTCGGAGGCCGGCCTCGCGGTCTGCGGCTGCACCGATGCGGCCGGCTTCGCGCGGCAGGTCGAGGCGCTCGCCCCGCGGCAGGCGCTGATCTGCCAGCCCCGGCCGACGCCCGCGCTGCTCGAATGCCTGCGCGCATGGGCCGGCCGGCCGCCCTGCGCGCTGAGCCTGGCGAGCGCGCCGCTCGATGCCGCGCAGCACGAGGAACTGGCCGCGCTCGGGCTGCATGCCTGGCTGCGGCTCGATGCGGGGGAGGCCGTCGACGCCGCTTCGTTCGCGGCGCTCGTGGTCCGCGCGCAGGCGCGCTGGCAGCGCGAGAGCGCATTGCGCACCGAACTGGAGAACCTGCGCACCCGCATGGACGAGCGCAAATGGGTCGATCGCGCCAAGGGCCTGCTGATGTCGGCGCGCGGGATCGGCGAGGACGAGGCTTTCGGCCTGCTGCGCGGCGCCGCGATGCACGCCAACCTGCGGCTCGGCGAGGTCTCGCGCTCGGTGATCGAGGCCGCGCAGTGGGCCGATGCCATCAACCGCGCGGGCCAGCTGCGCATGCTGTCGCAGCGGCTGGTGCGGCTGGCGGCGCAGCTGCTCGGCAACGTCGAGGCCCAGCGCGCACGGCTGCTGCGGACGCAGTCGGCCGAGCGGGTGCAGCAGAACCTCGATCATCTCGCCGCCCTCGGGCTGGAAGGCACCGGTGCGCAGGCGCTCGCCGAGGCGCAGGACGCATGGCAGGCACTCTCGGCCGCGCTCGCGGCGCGTTCGAGCGCGGCCGGCCTGGCCGAGATCGACCAGCGCGCCGAGATGCTGCTCGCCGCGGCCGAGGCGCTGACCGAGGCGCTCGAAGCCTCGGGCGGGCGGCGCGCGCTGCGCATCGTGAACATCTGCGGCCGCCAGCGCATGCGCGCGCAGCGGCTCGCGAAGGATGCGCTGCTGGTCTCGGTGCTCAAGGCACAGGCCGCCAACGCGCGGCTGCTGCCGACGATGAGCGAATTCGAGAGCGCGCTCGCCGAACTGGAGCAGGCGCCGCTCAGCAGCACCGAGATCCGCGCCGCGCTCGCGAATGCGCGCGACGAGTGGCTGCGGCTGGTGGGCGGCGTGCGCATGCTCGACAGTGCCGAGGGCCGCGCCACCCTGGTGCGCGCGAGCGAGACGCTGCTCGACACCTTCGAGCGCCTGACCGGCTGGTACGAACACAGCCTGCAGGTCATCATGTCTTGAAGACTGGCAAACCCTAGGCTTCGCGCACTTCGTGTGGCGCTCAGGCCGCGGCTTTCTCCACGTGCGCCTGGCGCGTGTAGAGGAAGTCGATCACGGCCTTGCGCGCGTGCACGTAGGCCGGGTCCTCGGCGAGCTCGACGCGGCTGCGCGGGCGCGGGATGTCCACCGCCAGCACTTCGCCGATGGTCGCAGCCGGGCCGTTGGTGAGCATCACGATGCGGTCGCTCAGCAGCACCGCCTCGTCGACGTCGTGCGTGACCATGACCACCGTGCTCTGCGTCTTCTGCACGATGGCGAGCAGTTCGTCCTGGAGCTTGGCGCGCGTGAGCGCATCCAGCGCGCCGAAGGGCTCGTCCATCAGCAGCACCTTGGGTTCCATCGACAGCGCGCGCGCGATGCCCACGCGCTGCTTCATGCCGCCGGAGATCTCGCCGGGCCGCTTCTGCGCCGCGGCGGTGAGGCCCACCATCGCGAGCGCCGCGTCCGTGCGTGCGCGCAGCTGCGCCTTGCCCTCGGTGGCCGCGAACACGCGCTCGACCGCGAGGTACACGTTCTCGAAGCAGGTGAGCCAGGGCAGCAGCGAGTGGTTCTGGAACACCACCGCGCGCTCCGGGCCCGGGCCCCGGATCTCCTTGTTCGCGCACAGCAGCGCGCCTTCCGTGGGCGTGGTCAGCCCGGCGATCAGGTTCAGCAGCGTCGACTTGCCGCAGCCCGAGTGCCCGATCAGCGTGACGAACTCGCCTTTGGCGACGTTCAGGTTCACGCCCTTCAGCGCGACGAAGCGGCCCTTGGGCGTCTTGAAGGCCTGCTCGACGCCGTGGATCTCGATGTATTTGGTGTCGTTCATGGTGATGTGCTCGGGTTCGGCTGTCCGTTTTCTCAGCTTTTCACTTCGTCGAAGGTGAACGCCGTCGCCAGCCGGATCAGCGCGAACTCCAGCACCAGCCCGACGATGCCGATCACGAAGATCGCGATGATGATGTTGGCGACGTTGAGGTTGTTCCACTCGTCCCACACCCAGAAGCCGATGCCGACGCCGCCCGTCAGCATCTCGGCCGCGACGATCACCAGCCAGGCGGTGCCGACGGCCAGGCGCACGCCCGTCAGCATGTAGGGCAGCACGGCCGGGAAGAGGATGCGCGTGAAGATCTTCCACTCCGAGAGGTTCAGCACCCGGGCCACGTTCATGTAGTCGGTGGGCACGCGCTGCACGCCGACGGCGGTGTTGATCACCATCGGCCAGATCGAGCAGATGAAGATGGTCCAGATCGCGGCCGGGTTGGCGCCCTTGAACACCAGCAGGCCGATCGGCAGCCAGGCCAGCGGCGACACCGGCCGCAGCAGGCTGATCAGCGGGTTGAACATGCGCGAGAGGAACTCGAAGCGACCGATCGCGAAGCCCGCCGGGATGCCGACCGCGGCCGCGAGGCCGAAGCCCAGCGCCACGCGCTGCAGCGACGAGAGCACGTTCCAGCCCACGCCCTGGTCGTTCGGCCCCTTGCTGTAGAACGGATCGCCGAACACCGTCACGGCCTGCTGCCAGGTGGCGAGCGGCGAGGGGAAGCCGGTGGTGCTCTTCATCGCGACCAGCTCCCAGATCAGCACCAGCAGGCTAAAGCCCGCGAGCGGCGGCAGCACGCGCATCCAGAAGGCGCGCAGGTCGAGGGTCTTGCGCGTGCGCGGCACGCTCGAGGCGGCCGCTGCAGCGCGCGCGGGCGGCGGTGCCTGCACGGCGGCGGCGGGCATGGCGCCGCGGGCCGGCTGCGCCGGGGCCTGCGCGGCGGTGGTGGCGGAAGCGACGCGCGAGGCGTCGAGCGGCGAGTGGAAGACGGCGCTGACCATGGCGGGCTCCTCAGGCGTGGACCTTGAACGAATCGGCGTACTTCTTCGGGTCCTTGCCGTCCCAGACCACGCCGTCGAGCAGCTTGCTGGTGCGCATCGGATCCTTCGGCACGCTGACCTTCATCGCGCCGGCGACGTCCTTGTACATGTCGATCTGGTTGATCTGCTTCGCGACCGCCAGGTAGTCGGGGTGTTCCTTCAGGATGCCCCAGCGCTTGTGCTGCGTGAGGAACCACATGCCGTCCGACAGGTACGGGAAGTTGACCGCGCCGTCGTCGAAGAACTTCATGTGGTTGGGGTCGTCCCAGGTCTTGCCCATGCCGTTCTCGTAGCGGCCGAGGATGCGCTGGTTGATGGCGTCCGCGCTGGTGTTGACGTAGCTCTTCTCGGCCACCGTCTCGGCCATCTTCGCCTTGTTCTGGAGGTTGGCGTCGATCCACTTGCCGGCCTCCAGCACGGCCATCATCACGGCGCGGCAGGTGTTGGGATTGGCCTTCACGAACTCGGCGCGCGTGCCGAGCACCTTCTCGGGATGGTCCCGCCAGATGTCCTGCGTGGTGATCGCGGTCACGCCGATCTTGTCCATGATGGCGCGCTGGCCCCAGGGCTCGCCGACGCAGAAGCCGTCCATGTTGCCCACGCGCATGTTGGCCACCATCTGCGGCGGCGGCACGACGATCACCTTGGCATCGTCCACCGGGCTGATGCCCGCGGAGGCCAGCCAGTAGTTGAGCCACATGGTGTGGGTGCTGGTGGGAAAGGTGCCGGCGAAGGTGTATTCGCGCTTCTCCTTCGCCATGAGCTTGGCGAGCGAAGGCGCGTCCACCGCGCCCTTGTCGGCCAGCGCCTTCGACAGCGTGATGGCCTGGCCGTTGCGGTTCAGTCCCATGAGCACGGCCATGTCCTTCTTCGGACCGCCGGCGCCCACGTGCACGCCGTAGACCAGGCCGTAGAGCACGTGGGCCATGTCGAGCTCGCCGTTGACCAGCTTGTCGCGCACGCCGGCCCAGCTGGCCTCCTTGCTGGGCACGATCTTCACGCCGTACTTCTTGTCGAAGCCGAGCACCGAGGCCATCACCACGCTCGCGCAGTCGGTCAGCGGGATGAAGCCGATCTTCACCTCGCTCTTCTCGGGCTTGTCGGAACCCTGCGCCCAGACGGCGGCGCGCAGGGCCGGATCGATGCCGACCGCGCCGAGGGCGGCGGCTTGCAGGATGCGGCGGCGGCTGAGGCGGGTTTTCAGCGGGTCGGTCATGGGGCGGGCTCCGGTTGAAGAAAAAGGAACAGACGAAAAACAAAAAAGGCGTCCCGCACCACGCAAGGGGCTGCTCGCGAACGAGCCCTTGCGGGATGGGGGACGCCTTTGTCCGATGGTGGCCGGAAGCACCCGCCGTTGGATGCCGCCTGCCGGACCCGAAGGTCCATGCGCTACTTGAGCAAGCGGCGTGCCAGCTTTGTGGGGCCCGCTGCTGCTATCGAATCGACAGCAGCGAAGCGACGGCCTTCGAGGCTTCGCGGCTGGCCGGGCGGCCCGGCGACGGCGTGCACGATTCTTGTGCGCTGCACCAAACAGTGCGCGCGCGCACCGCGCGCTCAGTGCCGCGGCGCGGCCGGCAGGGGCAGGTAGTCGGCCATCGCGAGCATCGACTCGGCCACGTCGACGAGCCGGCGCTTCTGGTTCATGGCGGTCTGCAGCAGCATCTTGTGGGCCTCGTCCTCGCTCATGCGGCGGTGCGCCATCAGCAGGCCCTTGGCGCGTTCGACCAGCTTGCGCTCGTTGAGGGAAGCCCGGACGGTTTCGAGTTCGTCGCTCATGGCCTGCAGCCGGCGCGACTGCTCCCGGACCATGTCGAGCACCGAGCGCTCCAGATGCCGGCCGTACTGGGCGGGCTCGGCGGCGCGGGTGTCGGCATCCTCGAAGAAGCTCGCGCCCTCGGACTGCGGCTGGAGCGTGCCGAGCACCTGCCGGTACTGCTGCAGCTCGCCGTGCGCCTGGGCGATCTTCTGCGCACAGAGCCCGCGCAGGTCCGCGGCCAGGCGGTCTTCCACCGCCTTCATCGCATCGATGCGGCGCGTGCAGCAGTCGAACCAGGCCTGGCTCAGCCGCGGATCGGGTACGGCGGCGGGCGGCTGTACCGAAGTGACGCTCATGCGGCGCAGGCGCTCGATCTCGGCCATCGCCGCCTCGGACTGCGTGCGGTGCCAGAGCGCCAGCACCTCGCCGCGCGAGAAGTCGGTGAAGACCTGGAAGCAGCGTTCCTGCAGTTCGATCAGATGCAGCCACTGCTGGCGCTGCTGCGCCTCGCCGCTGCGGCCGACCGCCAGCGACGCGGCGCCGAAGGCACGCTCCTGGCCGGCGAATTCCTTGCCCTGCATGAAGTTGAACATCGCGACCAGCAGGCGGGAGATCTCGGGGTCGGTCGCACCGTCGGCCGCCTCGAACACCACCGCCAGCAGGCCGGCCACGAGCTTCGCGAAGGCGGCGGTGGCCTGCGCGGGCGTGAGTTCGAGCGCGCCGATGCGCCGCCGCAGGGCCGGCAGGCCGTCCAGGCCCGGCAGCACCCAGGCGATGCGGCTGAACAGACGCGCGCTGTTGCCCGCGCCCGCGGGGCGCACCTCGGCTTCCAGTTCGTCGAAACCGGCGCGCACCGCCTGCTCGAGCGCCAGGCATTCGGCGATCTGCGGATCGCGCTGGTCGGCGAAGCGTGCGCCGCGCGAGGCGAGGAACACGTTCGACATGCCGCGCTCGCGCTGCAGCGCATGGACCAGGCGCGCGATCAGGCCGACCAGGTCGCTGGTGCGCGCGAGCTGGTCCAGCTCGTCGATTTCGCACTTTCTGGCGGCGATGAGGAAGCTGAGGCCGGATTTCATCTTCGGCAGCTGTCGCAACATCTGTGCCGTCGGGTGCGGGCAGCCGAACGCAGAAGTCGCGAAGGTTTCGCAGAAGTCGCAGAAGGAAAACCGAAATTCATCCGGTCTTTTTCGCGACTTCTGCGTGATCTTTGTATTCCTTCTGCGTTCGGTCTTCTGTATCCCTACGTCGGCGCCAGCGCCACCCCGCGCCTAAACTCGCCCCATGCTCTTGTTGGGAATCGAATCCTCCTGCGACGAGACCGGCGTGGCGCTGGTCGAGGCGCATGGCCGCGCGCTGCCGCTCCTGAAGGCCCACGCGCTGCACAGCCAGATCGCCATGCATCAGGCGTATGGCGGCGTGGTGCCCGAGCTCGCGAGCCGGGACCACATCCGCCGCGTGCTGCCGCTGACCGACAGCGTGATGAAGGAGGCAGGGCGGTCGCTGGCGGAAATCGACGTGGTGGCCTACACGCGCGGCCCCGGCCTCGCGGGTGCGCTGCTCGTGGGCGCGGGCGTGGCCTGTGCGCTCGGCGCGGCGCTCGGCAAGCCGGTGCTCGGCGTGCACCACCTCGAGGGGCATCTGCTGTCGCCGTTCCTGAGCGCCGATCCGCCCGAATTCCCGTTCGTCGCGCTGCTCGTCTCGGGCGGCCACACCCAGCTGATGCAGGTGGACGGCGTGGGCCGCTACGAACTGCTCGGCGAAACCATCGACGACGCGGCCGGCGAGGCCTTCGACAAGAGCGCCAAGCTCATGGGCCTGCCGTACCCCGGCGGCCCCTGGCTCGCCAAGCTCGCCGAAACGGGCGATGCCGCGGCCTTCAAGCTGCCGCGGCCGCTGCTGCACAGCGGCGACCTCGACTTCTCGTTCGCGGGACTCAAGACCGCGGTGCTGACGCAGGCCAAGAAGCTCGGCGATGCGCTCGAGGCGCGCAAGGCCGACCTCGCGGCCTCCACGCAGGCGGCGATCGTCGAGGTGCTGCTGAAGAAGTCGCTCGCGGCGCTCGACCGGACGGGCCTGAAGCGGCTCGTCGTGGCCGGCGGGGTGGGGGCGAACCGCAGCCTGCGCGAGCAGCTGAATGCCGCCTGCGCCAGGCGCCGCGTGCGCGTGCACTATCCCGAGCTGCACCTGTGCACCGACAACGGCGCCATGATCGCGATGGCCGCCGCCATGCGGCTGCAGTCGGGGCTCTCGCAGGCGAACGCGCGCTACGCCTTCGACGTCAAACCGCGATGGCCCATGGCTTCGCTGGCGACGCCGGAGTCGCCGCCGCTGCCGGCGTAGCGCCGGCCGGGCGGGCGCGTCCGAGCGAGGGCAGCGGCAGCACGTCGAGCACGTTGCGCCAGAGCTGCCGCCACTGCGGCCAGTCGTGGCCGCCCTCGGTGGTGAAGACCCGGCCTTCGGGCAGCGCGTCCGCGAGCAGCTTGTGGTTGCTCGCGAAGCGGTCGCTCAGGCCGAAGCCGAGGTACAGCTGCGGCAGGTTCTTCGATTTCTGCGGTTCGAGATATTGCTGGAACCAGGGCCACAGCTTGCGGTCGGGTTCCTCGTCGGGCTGCGGGCCCGCGGGCGCCTGCCAGGTGCGCAGCCCGCCGGCCTTGAGGATCTCGGCGCCGAGGATGCGTCTGCCGAGGTAGGGGGCGAGGGCGACGATGCCGTCGACCGAGCCCGGCTTGGAGAGTTCATGGATCAGCGCGCCGAAGCCGCCGATGGAGATGCCGACCAGCCAGATCGACTTGTAGCCGAGGGCCCGCTGCGGCTCGATGACGTCGGCATGCAGGCGTTCGCTCAGCGTCTGGTCGTAGTAGTAGGACACGTCGGCATCCACCAGCAGCGCATCGGCAGCCAGATGGCGCTCGCGCACCGCGCTGATGAATCCTTCGCGTTCGAACTCGTCCGGTTTCAGGTAGGCGCCGGGCAGGAAGACCAGGAGCGTGTCGGACCGTTCATTGTCTTTGGCTGACTTGAGGTGCGTGATCATGGCGTGCCTTGAAGGGCAGCCGTATCCGCACCGTCATGAATGCGTCATGAAAAGAAGTGCGTTTGCGAGCCGCCCACGTAGAGAAAAAATGGGAAAACATCACATGATGTGACGTTATCCGCCGTCCTATTGTGATTAATGAACTTGTTCAAAGTCAAAAACAATAGATAACGCACTTTCCCTCCGTGGGCATTGCAGGCGTGTGTCAGTTGATCTGCAATTGCGAGACCTGGCTCACGGGGACCTGCTTGCCGAGCTTCAGCGTGAGCACGCCGTTCTCGAGCCGGGCATCGCTGGCGCTCACGTCGATGTCCTGCGGCAGCTCGTAGGCGGCCTTGAGCTGGCGCTTGGCTTCGGCCTTGCTTTCGATGCGGACCACGGCGCCCTCGATGCCGATCGTGAGATCTTCGCGCGAGAGGCCGGGCACGTCGATCGAGAGGGTCCAGCTCTTGTCGTCCTGTTCGACGAGCGGCGAGCGCTGCACGGTCGAGAACGCATCGGCGACGAAGCGCTCGAAGGCACGGTCGTAGGCGCGCGGTGCGAAGCGGGCGGTGCGAAGGGTGGGGGCGAAGAACATCTGAGACTCCTGAATGGATGAACACAATGGGGACAAGGAATGTGTGTCCCTTACACTGCGCGGCCGTTCAATCCTGAGTGCCGCTTGCCACCTCATCTAGGCGCAGCCGCACCTGTTTCAAGACAATGAATCCCAGCTTTATTTGGCGTCGCAAGGCCTTGAAATTCGCGGCGCTGGCGCTATGCACCCCGGCCCTGGCGGTGCAGGCGCAGACACCGCCCGCGCCCATTCGCCTCGCGCTGATCGAGAGCATGAGCGGACCGTTCGCGAACACCGGCGAAGCCGTCTTCCGCAACCTGCTGTGGGCCGTGGAGCGCGTGAACGCGCGCGGCGGCATCAAGCTGCCGGGCGGCGCGCGGCCGCTGCAGCTCGACCGCTACGACAGCAAGGGGCAGAACGAAGAGGCGCTCTCGGCGTTGCGCGCGGCCATCGACGACGGCGCGCGCATCGTGCTGCAGGGCAACTCGTCGGCCACGGCCGCGGCGCTCGTCGACGCGATCGAGAAGAACAACGAGCGCGATCCGTCGCGGCGCGTGATTTTCCTCAACTACGCCGCGGTCGATCCGGTGCTGACCAACGAGCGCTGCAGCTTCTGGCACTTCCGCTTCGACGCCCACGCCGACATGCGCGTGGCCGCGCTGATGGAAGTGGTGAAGGACGACGCGACGCTCAAGCGCGCATACCTGATCGGCCAGGACTACAGCTTCGGCCAGGCGGTGCTGCGCGAGACGCGCCGCCAGCTCGGCGCACAGCGCCAGGACGTGGAGATCGTCGGCGACGAGCTTCATCCGATCGGCAAGGTCAAGGACTTCGCGCCCTATGCCGGCAAGATCGTCGCGAGCGGCGCGCAGGCGGTGTTCACAGGCAACTGGGGCAACGATCTCACGCTGCTGGTGAAGGCCGCGCGCGAGGCCGGCTTCAACGGCACCTTCTATACCTTCTACGGCAATGCGCTCGGCGCGCCCGCGGCGATCGGCGACGCCGGCATCGGCCGCGTGGTCGCGGTGGCCGACTGGCTGCCGAACGTGCAGACGGCGCCTTCCGAAGCCTTCTACCGCGCCTTCCGCGCGCGCTTTCCGAAGCCCGCCGACGACTACGTGCACATGCGCATGCAACTGCTCGTGGAGTCGCTCGCGCAGGCGCTCGAACGCGCCGGCAGCACCGACGCGGTGGCCGTGGCGCGCGCGCTCGAGAACGCCGACGTGACGCTCCACGGCCAGCGCGGCCGCATGCGCGCGGCCGACCACCAGTTCCAGCAGCCGCTCGTCGTGGGCGTGATGGACAGGCAGGGCCGGCCCGGCGTGCAGTTCGACGTCGAAGGCTCCGGCTACGGCTTCCGCGTGGTCAGGACCATCGCGCCGGAACGCGCCGAGCTGCCGACGACCTGCAAGATGAAAAGGCCCTAGGAACCGAAACCCATGCGTGAAGCCATCCAAAACCTCGAAGCCTCCAAGATCCGCGAAGTCGCCAATGCCGGGCTCGGCCGCGACGACGTGCTCGCCTTCTGGTTCGGCGAAAGCGACGAGGTCACCCCCGAGGTGATCCGGCAGGCCGCGATCGAATCGCTGCAGCGCGGCGAGACCTTCTATGCCCACAACCTCGGACTGCCCGAGCTGCGCGAGGCGATCGCGCGCTACACCAGCGCGCTGCATCCGGCGGTCGACGCCTCGCGGATCGCCGTGACCTCGGGCGGCGTCAGCGCGCTGATGCTCGCGGTGCAGGCCCTCGTCGAGGCGGGCGACGACGTGATCGCCGTCACGCCGGTGTGGCCGAACCTGACGGCGCAGCCCGCGATCCTGGGCGCGCGCGTGCGCACCGTGCCGCTCGTGCCCACGGGCGGCGAGTGGACCCTGGACCTCGCGGCGCTGCGCCGCGCGGTCACGCCGGCGACCCGGCTGCTGATCGTCAACGCGCCCAACAACCCGACCGGCTGGACCATGACGCGCGAGGAGCAGCAGGCCGTGCTCGACCATTGCCGCGCCACCGGCACCTGGATCCTGGCCGACGAGGTCTACGAGCGGCTCTACTTCGAGCCGACGCCGAACGGCTGCGCGCCGAGCTTCCTCGACATCGCGCGGCCGGACGACCGGCTGGTCGTGACGCACAGCTTCTCGAAGAGCTTCCTGATGACCGGCTGGCGCCTCGGCTGGCTGGTGCTGCCGCCTGCGCTGGTCGACGGCATCGGCAAGCTGATCGAGTTCAACACCTCCTGCGCCAGCGTCTTCACCCAGCGCGCCGCCATCGCGGCCATCGCGCACACCGCCGAGATCACGCCGCGCGTCGTGGCCCACCTCCAGCGCTGCCGCGACACCCTGGTGCCGCTGCTCGCCGCGCTGCCCGGCGTGCAGGTCGCTCCCGCCAAGGGCGGCATGTACGCCTTCTTCCGGCTCGAGGGCTTCGGCGATTCGCTCGCACTCGCCAAGCGCCTGGTCGTCGAAGCCGGCCTCGGGCTCGCCCCCGGCAACGCCTTCGCGCCCGAAGCGGAGGGCTGGCTGCGCTGGTGCTTCGCCTCCAAGGACCCGGATCGCCTGGTCCAGGGCGTCGAGCGCCTCCGGGCCTGGCTCACGAAATGCGCGCAGCCTGGGGTCGAGCTATAATCTTCTGCTTTGCATGCCGCAAGGCGCACGGTGGGTGCAGTTCCAGCGCCCACCGCAAGTCAAACATCCCGGAACAAACAGGAAATTCAAATGATCGCAGCCTCCATCAAGGCCGAAGTCGTCAAGGACAACGCCCGCGCCGCCAACGACACCGGCAGCCCCGAAGTCCAGGTCGCACTGCTCACCCGCCCGCATCAACGAGCTCACCCCCCACTTCAAGACGCATGCCAAGGACCACCACGGTCGCCGCGGCCTGCTGCGCATGGTGAGCCGCCGCCGCAAGCTCCTGGACTACCTCAAGTCCAAGGATGCCGACCGTTACACCGCGCTGATCGCCAAGCTGGGTCTGCGCAAGTAAACCGAATCGCATGAAAAAACGCCTGGGTTAGTCCGCTAGCTCAGGCGTTTTTTACTTCGCGATCCACTTTTCGGAGTGCCCAAGCAGAGCGAAGCTGTGTCATTCCAATGAAGTTCCTCCCGAGCTTCGCTGGAATGGCATCGTGTTCTGAGAAGCCTCCGGCCCCGCGGAACCTGCAGCCCCTGCAGGGTGCCCGCTATTAAAACAGGAGCAAACATGAGCCTCTTCAACAAAGTCACCAAGTCCTTCCAGTGGGGCGACAAGACCGTCGTCATGGAAACGGGCGAAATCGCCCGCCAAGCCACCGGCGCCGTGGTGGTCGACATCGACGGCACCGTGATCCTCGCCACCGTGGTCGCCTCCAAGTCGGCCAAGCCCGGCCAGGATTTCTTCCCGCTGACCGTCGACTACATCGAGAAGACCTATGCCGCGGGCAAGATCCCCGGCAGCTTCTTCAAGCGCGAAGCCAAGCCCAGCGAGCACGAAACGCTGACCAGCCGCCTGATCGACCGTCCGATCCGCCCGCTGTTCCCCGAAGGCTTCCTGAATGAAGTGCACGTGGTCATCCACACGCTGTCGCTCAATCCCGAAGTCGACGCCGACATCGCCGCCATGATCGGCGTGAGCGCTGCGCTGTCGATTTCCGGCATTCCGTTCAGCGGCCCGATCGGCGCCGCGCGCGTGGGCTACATCAACGGCCAGTACGTGCTGAATCCGGGCCAGACCGCCCGCAAGGATTCGCAGATGGACCTCGTGGTCGCCGGCACCGAAGCCGCCGTGCTGATGGTTGAATCCGAAGCCCTGCAGCTCAGCGAAGAAGTCATGCTGGGCGGCGTGGTGTTCGGCCACGAGCAGGCCAGGATCGCGATCAACGCGATCCATGAACTCGTCCGCGACGCCGGCAAGCCGGTGTGGGACTGGCAGCCGCCGGCCGAGGACGAGGCCTTCGTCGCCAAGGTCAAGGGCCTGGCCGAAGAGAAGCTGCGCGCGGTCTACCAGATCCGCAGCAAGCAGGCCCGCACCCAGGCCCTGCGCGAAGCCAACGCCAGCGTGATGGAAGCGCTCAAGGAAAGCGGCGAGCCCTTCGACGCCGGCAAGGTCAACGACCTGCTGTTCGCGATCGAATCGAAGATCGTGCGCGGCCAGATCCTCTCGGGCGAGCCGCGCATCGACGGCCGCGACACGCGCACCGTGCGTCCCATCGAGATCCGCAACTCCGTGCTGCCGCGCACCCACGGCTCGGCGCTGTTCACGCGCGGCGAGACGCAGGGCCTGGTCGTGACCACGCTCGGCACCGAACGCGACGCGCAGCGCATCGACGCACTGGCCGGCGAGTACGAAGACCGCTTCCTGTTCCACTACAACATGCCTCCCTTCGCCACCGGCGAAGTGGGCCGCATGGGCTCCACCAAGCGTCGCGAGATCGGCCACGGCCGCCTCGCCAAGCGTGCGCTCGTCGCGGTGCTGCCGACCAAGGAAGAGTTCCCCTACACGATCCGCGTGGTGTCGGAGATCACCGAGTCGAACGGTTCCTCGTCGATGGCTTCGGTCTGCGGCGGCTGCCTCTCGATGATGGACGCCGGCGTGCCGATGAAGGCGCACGTCGCGGGCATCGCCATGGGCCTGATCAAGGAAGACAACCGCTTCGCGGTGCTGACCGACATCCTCGGTGACGAGGACCACCTCGGCGACATGGACTTCAAGGTGGCCGGCACGACCAACGGCATCACCGCGCTGCAGATGGACATCAAGATCCAGGGCATCACCAAGGAAATCATGCAGGTCGCGCTGGCGCAGGCCAAGGAAGCGCGCATGCACATCCTCGGCAAGATGCAGGAAGCGATGGGCGAGGCCAAGGCCGACGTGTCGCAGTTCGCGCCGCGCCTGACCACGCTGAAGATCAACCCCGAGAAGATCCGCGACGTGATCGGCAAGGGCGGCGCGGTCATCCGCGGCCTGCAGGAAGAGACCGGCACCACGATCAACATCGACGAGGACGGCACCATCACCATCGCCTCGACCGATCCGGCCAAGGCCGAAGAGGCGAAGAAGCGCATCGAGCAGATCACGGCCGAGGTCGAGATCGGCAAGGTCTACGAAGGCCCGGTCACCAAGATCCTGGACTTCGGCGCGCTCATCAACCTGCTGCCCGGCAAGGACGGCCTGCTGCACATCAGCCAGATCGCGCACGAACGCGTCGAGAAGGTGACCGACTACCTGAGCGAAGGCCAGATCGTGAAGGTCAAGGTGCTCGAGACCGACGAGAAGGGCCGCGTGAAGCTGTCGATGAAGGCCCTGGCCGAGCGTCCGGCCGGCATGGAGTTCAGCGAGCGCCCGCCGCGTGAAGACCGTGGCGACCGCGGCGGCGAGCGCCGCGAGCGTTCGGACCGTGGCGATCGCGGGGACCGTGGCGAGCGTGGCGGCGAGCGCGCCCCGCGCTTCGAGCAGCCACAGCAGCCGCGCAACGAGCAGCCGCAGGTTCCGGCCGGCGAGCAGCCCTACGCGCCGCGCGAAGAGTAAGCAGGAACGCAAGCGTGCGGCGGCCGCGTGCCGCCGCCCTCGTTCTTTTTGAACCGCGAACCGCGCCCGCTCGGCGGGCGTTGCAGGCCAGGACCATGAAAGCCATTGAAATCACTTCGTACGGCGCCCCCGAGGTGCTGCGCACCGTGGAGCGCCCCGATCCGGTGGCCGGCGTGGGCGAGCTGCTGATCCGCGTCGCGGCCAGTGGCGTCAACCGACCCGACGTGCTGCAGCGCAAGGGGCACTATCCGGTGCCGCCGGGTGCTTCCGACCTGCCCGGTCTCGAAGTGGCCGGCGAGA
This sequence comes from Variovorax sp. TBS-050B, assembly GCF_029893635.1. Lineage (NCBI taxonomy): Bacteria > Pseudomonadati > Pseudomonadota > Betaproteobacteria > Burkholderiales > Comamonadaceae > Variovorax > Variovorax sp. TBS-050B. Next base: position 3,253,494 of record NZ_JARXYR010000002.1, read on the forward strand.
TCGTCTCGGGCGATGCCGCGGCGCTGGCCGAGGCGGGGCTGCGGGTCGGCGATCGCGTCTGCGCGCTGATCGCGGGCGGCGGCTATGCCGAGCTCTGCGTGGCGCCCGTGGCGCAGTGCCTGCCGGTGCCGAAGGGTTGGAGCGACGTCGAGGCCGCTTCGCTGCCCGAGACCTTCTTCACCGTCTGGAGCAACGTGTTCGATCGCGGCCGCCTCCAGAAGGGCGAGACCCTGCTGATCCAGGGCGGCTCGAGCGGCATCGGCGTGACGGCGATCCAGATCGCCAAGGCGATGGGCGCGACCGTGATCGTGACCGCCGGCAGCGACGACAAGTGCGAGGCCTGCAGGAAGCTCGGCGCCGACCATGCGATCAACTACCGCACCAGCGACTTCGTCGAAGAGGCGAAGAAGCTCACGGGCGGCAAGGGCGTGGACGTGATCCTCGACATGGTCGCGGGCGACTATGTCGCACGCGAGATCGAGTGCATGGCCGAGGACGGCCGGCTCGTGATCATCGCGGTGCAGGGCGGCGTGAAGAGCGAATTCAATGCGGGGCTGGTGCTGCGCAGGCGGCTCGTGATCACGGGCTCCACGCTGCGGCCGCGGCCGGTCGAATTCAAGGGCGCCATCGCGAAGGCGCTGCGCGAGAAGGTCTGGCCGCTGCTCGAGGGCGGTGCGGTCAAGCCCGTGATCCACAGCACCTTTGCCGCCGCGGGCGAACCCAGTGGCGCGGCGCAGGCCCATGCACTGATGGAATCGAACCAGCACATCGGCAAGATCGTGCTGACCTGGTGACGAGCGAACAACACACGACGACGATGACGACGACGAAAAAGAAACTGATCGCCGGCAACTGGAAGATGAACGGCAGCCTCGCTGCCAACGAGGCGCTCGTGAAGGCACTCCAGCAGGGCCTCGCCGCGGCGCCGGCCGGCTGCGACGTGGCACTGTGCGCGCCTGCGCCGTACTTCGCGCAGCTGCAGGCGCTGCTGGCCGCATCGCCGGGCATGGCGCTGGGTGCGCAGGACGTCTCGGCGCATCCGCAGGGCGCGTTCACGGGCGAGCAGTCGGCGGCCATGCTCAAGGACTTCGGCGTGCGCTACGCGATCGTGGGCCACTCCGAACGGCGCCAGTACCACGGCGAGACCGACGACGCGGTGGCGGCGAAGACCGCCGCGGCACTGGCGAACGGCATCACGCCGATCGTCTGCGTCGGCGAGACGCTCGCCGAGCGCGAGGCGGGGCACACCGAGGAAGTGGTCAAGCGCCAGCTGGCCGCGGTGATCCACCTCAACGGCCACTGCATCAGCGAGATCGTGGTCGCCTACGAACCCGTCTGGGCCATCGGCACCGGCAAGACCGCCACGCCGGCACAGGCGCAGGCCGTGCACGCGGTGCTGCGCGCGCAGCTGCACCATGCCGCGAGCGACCATGCCGCCGGCATCCGCATCCTCTACGGCGGCAGCATGAACGCGGCCAACGCGGCCGAGCTGCTGGCCCAGCCCGACATCGACGGCGGCCTGATCGGCGGCGCGTCGCTCAAGGCGCCCGACTTTCTGCAGATCATCTCGGCTGCCGCACGCTGAGGCGCGCGGGCAGCCATCAAATTAGGAGTAAGAACGAATGAATGTGGTCCTCAATCTCTTGGTCGGCGTGCAGATGCTGGCGTCGCTCGCGATGATCGGGCTGATCCTGATCCAGCACGGCAAGGGCGCCGACATGGGCGCGGCCTTCGGCAGCGGCAGCGCCGGCAGCCTGTTCGGCGCCAGCGGCAGTGCCAACTTCCTCTCGCGCACCACGGCGGTGCTGGCGGCGGTGTTCTTCGCCTGCACGCTGCTGCTGGCCTACTTCAGCCATGCGCGCCCCACGGGCGGCGGCAGCCTGCTGGAGCGGGCCGCGATCGGTGTGCCGGCCACGCCCGCTTCGGGCGCGGCAGGGCAGATTCCTTCCGGCGCAGCGCCGGCGGGCGCGCCGGCTTCGGCACCTGCCGCACCCGCTGCGGGCGCCGGCGAGATTCCGAACAAATAATCAAGTTGTTTTCATTGAAGCCTCGGTGAAAACGGCTTCATTTCAGGGTAAACTCTAAAGCTGTTCGGAAAGCCAAACACCTTCACAGGTACCTCATGCCATCCGGACAGTCAAAACCGCGGTCGTGGTGAAATTGGTAGACACGCTATCTTGAGGGGGTAGTGGCGAAAGCTGTGCGAGTTCGAGTCTCGCCGACCGCACCAAATCTCACCGGCAGAAAACCTCGTTCAGAGCGTTCTTCTGCCGGTGGCAAGCGGTGAAAATTCCCGATGAACCTCGATTCCTATCTCCCCGTCCTGTTGTTTATTCTGGTCGGTGTCGGTGTAGGCGTCGCGCCACAGGTCATCGGCTACATCCTGGGGCCCAACCGGCCCGACGCGGCCAAGAACGCACCGTACGAGTGCGGCTTCGAGGCCTTCGAGGATGCGCGCATGAAATTCGACGTGCGCTATTACCTCGTCGCGATTCTCTTCATCCTGTTCGACCTCGAGATCGCCTTCCTCTTTCCGTGGGCGATTGCACTCAAGGAAATCGGCGCCGTCGGCTTCTGGGCCATGATGATCTTTCTCGCCATCCTCGTCGTGGGCTTCGCCTACGAGTGGAAAAAGGGTGCGCTCGACTGGGAATGACAAGGAAGCTACAAAATGGCCATTGAAGGCGTCATGAAAGAAGGCTTCGTCACCACCACCTACGACACGGTGGTGAACTGGGCGAAGACCGGATCCCTCTGGCCGATGACGTTCGGCCTCGCATGCTGTGCCGTCGAAATGATGCACGCGGGCGCGGCCCGCTACGACATCGACCGTTTCGGCATGCTGTTCCGCCCGAGCCCGCGCCAGTCCGACCTGATGATCGTGGCCGGCACGCTGTGCAACAAGATGGCGCCGGCGCTGCGCAAGGTCTACGACCAGATGCCCGAGCCGCGCTGGGTGCTTTCCATGGGTTCGTGCGCGAACGGCGGCGGCTACTACCACTACAGCTATTCCGTAGTGCGCGGCTGCGACCGCATCGTGCCGGTCGATGTCTACGTGCCGGGCTGTCCGCCCACCGCCGAGGCGCTGCTCTACGGAATCATCCAGCTGCAGCAGAAGATCCGCCGCACCAACACCATCGCGCGCGCCTGAGGAATTGCCCTGATGACCGATTTTGCGATTTCTCCAGAGGCGCTCCAGGCGACTCTGGTGCAGACCCTGGGTGCCAAGGCGAAGAGCGTGACCGTCGCGCTCGGCGAGGTGACCGTGGTGGTCGGCGCTGCCGACTACATCGACGCCGCGCTGCTGCTGCGCGATGCGCCCGGCTGCCGCTTCGAGCAGCTGATCGATCTCTGCGGCATGGACTATTCCGACTACCGCGAAGGCGAGTGGGAAGGCGCGCGCTACGGCGTGGTCTCGCACCTGCTTTCGGTGAGCCTCAACCAGCGCGTGCGCCTCAAGGTGTTCGCGCCGAGCGAAGACCTGCCGGTCGTCGATTCGCTGCAGCAGGTGTGGAATTCCGCCACCTGGTTCGAGCGCGAAGCCTTCGACCTCTACGGCATCGTGTTCGAAGGTCACGACGACCTGCGCCGCATCCTGACCGACTACGGCTTCATCGGCCATCCGTTCCGCAAGGACTTCCCGGTCTCCGGGCATGTCGAGATGCGCTACGACGAGGAGCAGAAGCGCGTGGTCTACCAGCCGGTGTCGATCGAGCCGCGTGAAATCACGCCGCGCGTGATCCGCGAAGACAAGTACGGCGCCGGCTTGCACTGACTGATATGGCCGAAATCAAGAACTACACCCTCAACTTCGGTCCCCAGCATCCCGCAGCGCACGGCGTGCTGCGCCTCGTGCTGGAGCTCGACGGCGAAGTGATCCAGCGTGCCGATCCGCACATCGGCCTGCTGCACCGCGCAACCGAGAAGCTCGCGGAGACGCGCACCTTCATCCAGTCGCTGCCGTACATGGACCGTCTCGACTACGTGTCGATGATGAGCAACGAGCACGCCTACTGCCTCGCGATCGAGAAGATGCTCGGCCTCGAGGTGCCGCTGCGCGCGCAGTACATCCGCGTGATGTTCGCCGAGATCACCCGCCTGCTGAACCACCTGCTGTGGCTCGGCGCGCACGGCCTCGACTGCGGTGCGATGAACATGCTCATCTACTGCTTCCGCGAACGCGAAGACCTGTTCGACATGTACGAGGCGGTCTCGGGCGCGCGCATGCATGCGGCCTACTTCCGTCCGGGCGGCGTCTACCGCGACCTGCCGGATGCGATGCCGCAGTACAAGGTCAGCAAGATCAAGAACGCGAAGGCGATCGAGAAGCTCAACGAGAACCGCCAGGGCTCGCTGCTCGACTTCATCGACGACTTCTGCAAGCGCTTCCCGAAGATGGTCGACGAGTACGAGACGCTGCTCACCGACAACCGGATCTGGAAGCAGCGCACCGTGGGCATCGGCGTGGTGTCGCCGGAGCGCGCGCTGAACCTCGGCTTCACCGGTCCGATGCTGCGCGGCTCAGGCATCGAATGGGACCTGCGCAAGAAGCAGCCCTACGACGTCTACGACCAGATGCAGTTCGACGTGCCGGTCGGCCGCACCGGCGACTGCTACGACCGCTACCTCGTGCGCGTGGAAGAAATGCGCCAGGCCAACCGGATCATCCAGCAATGCGTGCAGTGGCTGCGCGCCAACCCGGGTCCGGTCATCACCGACAACCACAAGGTCGCCGCGCCCGCGCGCGAATCGATGAAGGCGAACATGGAGGAGCTGATCCACCATTTCAAGCTCTTCACCGAAGGCTTCCACGTGCCCGAAGGCGAGGCGTATGCCGCCGTCGAGCACCCGAAGGGCGAGTTCGGCATCTATCTCGTGAGCGACGGCGCCAACAAGCCGTATCGCCTGAAGATCCGCGCGCCCGGCTTCCCGCATCTCGCCGCCCTCGACGAAATGTCGCGCGGCCACATGATCGCCGACGCTGTCGCGGTGATCGGCACGATGGACATCGTGTTCGGCGAAATCGACAGGTGAGAAAGAGCGAATGACTTCCTCGACCCACCATGACACGGCGCCCTCGGCGCCTTCTGCCCCTTTGAGGGCCGAAATTCTCGAGCGCTTCGCGCGCGAGGTCGCCAAGTACCCCGAGGCGGGCAAGCAGTCGGCCGTGATGGCCTGCCTGTCGATCGTCCAGCAGGACGAAGGCTTCGTGAGCATCCAGCGCGAGCGCGAGATCGCCGAATACCTCGGCATGGCGCCGATCGCGGTGCACGAGGTCACGACCTTCTACAACATGTACAACCAGCATCCGGTGGGCCGCTTCAAGCTCAACGTGTGCACCAACCTGCCGTGCCAGCTGCGCGACGGCGTCACCGCGCTCGTGCACCTCGAGAAGAAGCTCGGCATCAGGATGGGCGAGACCACGGCCGACGGCCTGTTCACGCTGCAGCAGAGCGAATGCCTGGGCGCCTGCGCCGATTCGCCCGTGATGCTGGTCAACGACCGCACCATGTGCAGCTTCATGAGCAACGAGAAGCTCGACCAGCTCGTCGACGGCCTGCGCGATTCGGCCAAGGGAGAGGCTGCCTGATGTCACCCGAACAAGTGCTCCAGCAGTTCCGCGCCACCGGCGTGCAGACCTGCTTCCACGGCCGGCACATCGAGCCGCAGATCTATGCCGGCCTCGACGGCACCAACTGGCGCCTGGCCGACTACGAAGCGCGCGGCGGCTACCAGGCGCTGCGCAAGATCCTCACCGAAGGCCTGACGCCCGACCAGGTGATCGCCGAAGTCAAGGCCTCGGGCCTGCGCGGCCGCGGCGGCGCGGGTTTCCCCACGGGCCTGAAGTGGAGCTTCATGCCCCGCCAGTTCCCGGGCCAGAAATACCTCGTCTGCAATTCCGACGAGGGCGAGCCGGGCACCTGCAAGGACCGCGACATCCTGCAGTTCAACCCGCACATCGTGATCGAAGGCATGGCCATCGCGGCCTACGCGATGGGCATCAGCGTGGGCTACAACTACATCCACGGCGAGATCTTCCAGAGCTACGAGCGCTTCGAAGAGGCGCTCGAGGAAGCGCGCGCCGCCGGCTACCTCGGCGACAACATCATGGGCAGCACGTACAGCTTCCAGCTGCACGCCTCCCACGGCTTCGGCGCCTACATCTGCGGCGAGGAAACCGCGCTGCTCGAATCGCTCGAAGGCAAGAAGGGCCAGCCGCGCTTCAAGCCGCCGTTCCCGGCGAGCTTCGGCCTCTACGGCAAGCCGACCACGATCAACAACACCGAGACCTTCGCGGCGGTGCCCTGGATCATCCGCAACGGCGGCCAGGCCTACCTCGAATGCGGCAAGCCGAACAACGGCGGCACCAAGATCTACTCGGTCAGCGGCGACGTCGAGCTGCCCGGCAACTACGAAGTGCCGATGGGCACGCCGTTCTCCAAGCTGCTCGAGCTCGCCGGCGGCGTGCGCAAGGGCCGCACGCTCAAGGCGGTGATTCCCGGCGGATCGTCGGCACCGGTGCTGCCGGCCGAGATCATGATGCAGTGCACGATGGACTACGACTCCATCGCCAAGGCCGGCTCGATGCTGGGCTCGGGCGCGGTGATCGTGATGGACGACAGCCGCTCGATGGTCGAGTCGCTGCGCCGCCTGTCGTACTTCTACATGCACGAGTCCTGCGGCCAGTGCACGCCCTGCCGCGAAGGCACGGGCTGGCTGTACCGCGTGGTCGACCGCATCCACAACGGGCAGGGCAGGGCGTCCGACATGGACCTGCTCAATTCCGTGGCCGACAACATCCAGGGCCGCACCATCTGTGCGCTCGGCGACGCCGCGGCCATGCCGGTGCGCGCCATGATCAAGCACTTCCGCCACGAGTTCGAGGCGCTGATTCCGGGCTACGTCCCGCAAGCGCCCGTCAAGGCCTGAGGGCGAGAAACACACCCATGATCGAAATCGAACTCGACGGCAAGAAGGTCGAAGTGACCGAAGGCAGCATGGTGATGCATGCGGCCGACAAGGCGGGCACCTACATCCCGCACTTCTGCTATCACAAGAAGCTCAGCATCGCGGCCAACTGCCGCATGTGCCTGGTCGACGTGGAGAAGGCGCCCAAGCCGATGCCGGCCTGCGCCACGCCCGTCACCCAGGGCATGATCGTGCGCACCAAGAGCGAAAAGGCCATCAAGGCGCAGCAGTCCGTGATGGAGTTCCTGCTGATCAACCATCCGCTCGACTGCCCGATCTGCGACCAGGGCGGCGAATGCCAGCTGCAGGATCTGGCCGTGGGCTACGGCGGTTCTTCCTCGCGCTACGAGGAAGAGAAGCGCGTCGTCTTCCACAAGGACGTCGGCCCGCTGATCAGCATGGAAGAGATGAGCCGCTGCATCCACTGCACGCGCTGCGTCCGCTTCGGCCAGGAGGTGGCCGGCGTGATGGAGCTCGGCATGATCCACCGCGGCGAGCACTCCGAGATCACCACCATCCTCGGCGAGACCGTGGATTCCGAACTCTCGGGCAACATGATCGACCTGTGCCCGGTCGGCGCGCTCACGAGCAAGCCGTTCCGCTACAGCGCCCGCACCTGGGAGCTGTCGCGCCGCAAGTCGGTGAGCCCGCACGATTCCACCGGTGCGAACCTGATCGTCCAGGTCAAGAACAACCGCGTGATGCGCGTGGTGCCGCTCGAGAACGACGACGTCAACGAATGCTGGATCGCCGACCGCGACCGCTTCTCGTACGAGGCCCTCAACGGTCCCGAACGCCTCACGCAGCCGATGCTCAAGCAGGGCGGCCAGTGGCAGCAGGTCGACTGGCAGACCGCGCTCGAGTACGTGGCCAACGGTCTCAAGCAGATCAAGGCCGACCACGGTGCGCAGAGCATCGGCACGCTGGTGAGCCCGCACAGCACGCTCGAGGAGCTCAAGCTCGCGGCCATGCTCACGCGCGAACTCGGCAGCGACAACATCGACTACCGCCTGCGCAACGCCGAGTTCCCGGCGTTCGAGGGCGTGCGCTGGCTCGGCACCTCGATCGCGTCGCTGTCGCAACTGCAGCGCGCGTTCGTGATCGGCTCCAACCTGCGCAAGGACCATCCGCTGTTCGCGCTGCGCATCCGCGAAGCCGTGCGCAAGGGCGCCGCGCTGTCGGTGCTGACCTCGCAGAACCTCATGGCCGATCCCGAAGCCTGGGCGATGACCGCGGCGCAAGCCACCATCGCCGAACCCGGCGCATGGGTCGAGGCGCTGGCCGGCATCGCCGCCGCCATCGGCCAGACCACCGGCGCCGCCGCGCCGCTCGCACCCGCCAATGCCCCCGACGACGTCGCGAAGGCGATCGCCGCTTCGCTGCTCGGCGGCGAGCGCAAGGCCATCCTGCTCGGCAACGCCGCCGCGCACCATGCGCAGGCCAGCAGCCTGCTGGCGCTCGCGAACTGGATCGGCGCGCAGACCGGCGCGACCGTCGGCTACCTGACCGAGGCCGCCAACACCGTGGGCGCACAGCTCGCGGGCGCGTTCCCGAAGAACGGCGGCCTCGATGCGGGCCGCATGCTGTCGGCCGGCTCGGGCCTCCAGGCCGTGCTGCTGCTGAACAACGAGCCGGTGTTCGACTCGGCCGCGGGTGCCGCAGCCGCCGAGGCCATCGGCAACGCGCAGATGGTCGTGACGCTGAGCCCCTTCAAGGCCAACCTCGAATTCAGCGACGTGCTGCTGCCGATCGCGCCCTTCACCGAAACGCCGGGCACCTTCGTCAACGCCGAAGGCCGCGCGCAGAGCTTCCATGCGGTCGTCAAGCCGCAGGGCGAAACGCGCCCGGCCTGGAAGGTGCTGCGCGTGCTCGCCAACCTGCTCGGCCTGCCGGGCTTCGGCTTCGAGTCGACCGCCGAGGTGCTCGCCACCGTGGGCGACAAGGGCGCCGTGCCCGCCGATGCGCTCTCGAACGCCACGGCCGCGAAGCCGCTGGCTGCCGATGGCGAGCTGCCCGCGCCCGTGGTCGCGAGCATCTACCAACTCGATGCGATCGTGCGCCGCGCGCCTTCGCTGCAGCTCACCGCCGACGCGCGCGGCGCGCTCGCACAACCGGCGGCCCGTGCCGAGGAGGCATTGGCATGATCGACGCAGTGCACGCTTTCGGCCAGGGGCTGATCCACGCCGGCTGGTGGACGGCCGTGGCCTGGCCCGTGATCTGGACGCTGGTCAAGATCATCGTGGTCGTGATCCCGCTGATGCTCGCCGTGGCCTACCTCACGCTCTGGGAGCGCAAGGCCATCGGCTTCACGCAGATCCGCCTGGGCCCGAACCGCATCGGGCCGCTGGGCCTGCTGCAGCCGATCGCCGACGCGCTCAAGCTGATGACCAAGGAAATCATCCTTCCGACGGTCGCCAACAAGGGCCTGTTCCTGCTCGGCCCGATCATGACCATCATGCCGGCGCTCGCCGCATGGGCCGTGATTCCCTTCGGCCCCGACGTGGCGCTCGCCAACATCAACGCCGGCCTGCTGTTCGTGATGGCCATCACCTCGCTCGAGGTCTACGGCGTGATCATCGCCGGCTGGGCGTCGAACTCGAAGTACGCCTTCCTCGGCGCGCTGCGTGCCTCGGCGCAGATGGTGAGCTACGAGATCGCGATGGGCTTCTGCTTCGTCGTGGTGCTGATGGTCTCCGCGAGCCTCAACATGACCGACATCGTGACGGGGCAGGGCAAGGGCACCTTCGCGGACATGGGCATCGGCTTCCTGTCGTGGAACTGGCTCTCGCTGCTGCCGATCTTCGTCGTCTACTTCATCTCGGGCCTGGCCGAAACCAACCGCCACCCGTTCGACGTGGTCGAGGGCGAGTCCGAAATCGTTGCCGGCCACATGATCGAGTACTCGGGCATGAGCTTCGCGATGTTCTTCCTGGCCGAGTACGCCAACATGTGGCTGGTCTCGATCCTGTGCGTCGTGCTGTTCCTCGGCGGATGGCTGCCGCCCTTCGAGTTCCTGAGCTTCATCCCGGGCTGGATCTGGCTCGGCATCAAGACCTTCTGCGTGGTCACCATGTTCCTGTGGGTCCGCTCCACCTTCCCGCGCTTCCGCTATGACCAGATCATGCGGCTCGGCTGGAAGATCTTCATCCCGGTCACGCTCGTGTGGCTGGTGGTGGTGGGCGCCTGGATGCAGACCCCGTTCAACATCTGGAAATAACTGGAAGCGCCAACATCATGTCTGCGCATACCGCAACCACCCCGTCGGCACCGTTCTCGCTCAAGGACTTCCTCGGCAGCTTCATGCTGTTCGAACTGTTCAAGGGCCTGGCGATCACCGGCAAATACGCCTTCGCCCGCAAGATCACGGTGCAGTTCCCCGAAGAGAAGACGCCGCTGTCGCCGCGCTTCCGCGGCCTGCACGCGCTGCGCCGCTACGACAACGGCGAAGAGCGCTGCATCGCCTGCAAGCTCTGCGAGGCCGTGTGCCCCGCGCTCGCGATCACGATCGAGTCCGACGTGCGCGACGACGGTTCGCGCCGCACCACGCGCTACGACATCGACCTGACCAAGTGCATCTTCTGCGGCTTCTGCGAAGAGAGCTGCCCGGTCGATTCGATCGTCGAGACCCACATCTTCGAATACCACGGCGAGAAGCGCGGCGACCTCTACTTCACCAAGGACATGCTCCTGGCAGTGGGCGACCGCTACGAAAAAGAAATCGCGGCCAACAAGGCGGCCGACGCCAAGTACCGCTGATCCGATCGGCCCACCCCGTACCCATCCGAATTCCAATGGACGTCAAGACCGGTCTGTTCTATCTGTTTGCCGCGGTGCTGCTGTTCGCGGCCTTCCGCGTCATCACTGCCCGCAACCCCGTGTACGCCGCGCTGTACCTGGTGCTGGCCTTCTTCCAGGCCTCGGCCATCTGGCTGCTGCTGCGCGCCGAGTTCCTCGCGATCTCGCTGGTGCTCGTCTACGTGGGTGCGGTGATGGTGCTGTTCCTGTTCGTGGTGATGATGCTCGACATCAACGTCGACAGCCTGCGCCAGGGCTTCTGGAAGCACTTCCCGCTCGCCGCGGGCGTGGGTGCGCTGATCGCGCTCGAAATGGCGGCCGTTCTGATGGGCGGCTTCCGCCTGGCCGAGGCGCCGCGCGCCGCCGCCGCGGCGGCTGCCGCGCCCAACAGCTCGAACACGCTCGACCTCGGCAAGCTGCTGTACTCCGAATACCTGTACCCGCTCGAGATCGCGGCCGTGATCCTGCTCGTGGCCATCGTCGCCGCGATCGCGCTCACGCTGCGCACCCGCAAGGACAGCAAGTACGTCGACCCGGCCGACCAGGTGCGCGTGAAGGCGCGCGACCGCGTGCGCATCGTGCAGATGCCGGTCACGCGCGCGGCCGCGCCCGTGGTCGAGGCCCCGGTCGAGGCGGCAAAGGAAAACAAAGCATGACGCTCACGCTCGGACACTTCCTCTCGCTCGGCGCGATGCTCTTCGCGCTGTCGGTGATCGGCATCTTCCTGAACCGCAAGAACCTGATCGTGCTGCTGATGGCGATCGAGCTGATGCTGCTCGCGGTCAACATGAACTTCGTCGCCTTCTCGTACTACCTGGGCGACATGCACGGCCAGATCTTCGTGTTCTTCATCCTGACGGTGGCGGCGGCCGAATCGGCCATCGGCCTGGCGCTGCTGGTCCTGTTGTTCCGCAACAAGTCCAACATCAACGTCGACGAGCTGAATGCGCTCAAGGGATAACGACAAGAACTGACCATGAGCGCAACTCTCTCCGCATCCACGCTGCTGGCCGTTCCGCTGGCACCCCTGGTCGGCGCCGCCGCGGCCGGCCTCTTCGGCACCAAGTTCGGTGGCAACCACATCGGCCGCAAGGTCACGCACTCGCTGACGATCCTCGGCGTGTTCGTCGCCTTCGTCATCTCGGCCATGACGCTGCAGTCGGTCATCGTCGACGGCGCCCGCTTCAACCAGACGATCTACGAATGGATGACCGTCGGCGGCCTGCGCATGGAAGTCGGCTTCCTGGTCGACGGCCTCACGGCCATGATGATGTGCGTCGTGACCTTCGTCTCGCTGATGGTGCACATCTACACCATCGGCTACATGGAGGAAGACGAGGGCTACAACCGCTTCTTCGCCTACATCTCGCTCTTCACCTTCTCGATGCTGATGCTCGTGATGAGCAACAACATGCTCCAGCTGTTCTTCGGCTGGGAAGCGGTGGGCCTGGTGTCGTACCTGCTGATCGGCTTCTGGTTCAACAAGCCGACCGCGATCTTCGCGAACATGAAGGCCTTCCTGGTCAACCGCGTGGGCGACTTCGGCTTCATCCTGGGCATCGGCCTGATCGCCGCCTATGCCGGCACGCTGAACTACGGCGAAGCCTTCGCCAAGGCCGGCACGCTGGCCGGCATCACCTTCCCGGGCACCGAGTGGATGCTCATCACGGTGATCTGCATCTGCCTGTTCATCGGCGCGATGGGCAAGAGCGCGCAGTTCCCGCTGCACGTGTGGCTGCCGGACTCGATGGAAGGCCCCACGCCGATCTCGGCGCTGATTCACGCGGCCACCATGGTGACCGCGGGCATCTTCATGGTGGCGCGCATGTCGCCGCTGTTCGAGCTCAGCGACACGGCGCTCTCGTTCATCCTCGTGATCGGCGCGATCACCGCGCTCTTCATGGGCTTCCTGGGCATCATCCAGAACGACATCAAGCGCGTGGTCGCGTACTCCACGCTCTCGCAGCTCGGCTACATGACGGTGGCGCTCGGTGCATCGGCCTATTCGGTCGCGGTGTTCCACCTGATGACGCACGCCTTCTTCAAGGCGCTGCTGTTCCTCGGCGCGGGCTCGGTCATCATCGGCATGCACCACAACCAGGACATCCGCTGGATGGGCGGCGTGCGCAAGTACATGCCGATCACCTGGATCACTTCGCTGCTCGGCTCGCTCGCGCTGATCGGCACGCCGCTGTTCTCGGGCTTCTACTCGAAGGACAGCATCATCGAGGCGGTCAAGGAAAGCCACCTCTGGGGCGCGCAGTTCGCCTACTGGGCGGTGCTGGCCGGCGTGTTCGTGACGGCGTTCTACTCGTTCCGCATGTACTTCCTGGTCTTCCACGGCAAGGAGCGCTACGACCAGAACCCCGACGCGCACCACGACGACCATGCGCACGACGACCACGGCCATGGCCACCACGACCACAAGCCGCACGAGTCGCCCTGGGTGGTGTGGCTGCCGCTGGTGCTGCTCGCGATCCCGTCGGTGGTGATCGGCTACATGACGATCGAGCCGATGCTCTTCGGCGACTTCTTCAAGGATGCGATCGTCGTCGACGCTGCCAAGCACCATGCGATGAAGGAACTCGGCGAAGCCTTCCACGGCCCGATGGCGATGGCGCTGCACGGCCTGCAGACGCCGCCGTTCTGGCTCGCGCTCGCGGGCGTGGTGGTCTCGTACCTGATGTACATGCAGTTCCCGGCCGTGCCGGCCGCGATCAAGCGCGCCTTCGGCCCGGTCTACCGCCTGCTCGAGAACAAGTACTACCTCGACTGGATCAACGAGAACATCGTGGCGCGCGGCGCGCGCGCGCTCGGCACCGGCCTCTGGAAGGGCGGCGACCAGGCGCTGATCGACGGCGCCCTGGTCAACGGCTCGTGGAAGGTGGTCGGCCGCATCTCCGGCGTCGTGCGCTGGCTGCAGTCGGGCTACATCTATCACTACGCCTTCGCGATGCTGCTCGGCATCTTCATCCTGATGACGTACTTCGTCTGGTTCAAACGCTGAGTCCAAGCGCTGGAGAAAAAGAAAAATGGGTTTGTTGAGCCTTGCCATCTGGGTGCCGATCGCATTCGGCACCGCGCTGCTGGCGTTCGGCCGCGACGAAAACGCCCGAGGCGTGCGCTGGGTTGCGCTCATCGGTGCGATCGCGAGCTTCCTGGTCACGGTGCCGCTGTTCACCGGTTTCCAGAACGGCACCGCCGCCATGCAGTTCGTCGAGAAGGCGAGCTGGATCACGCGCTTCAACGTCAGCTACCACCTGGGCATCGACGGGTTCTCGCTCTGGATGGTGCTGCTGACCTCGTTCATCACCGTCGTGGTGGTGATCTCGGCCTGGGAAGTGATCACCGAGCGCGTGAACCAGTACATGGGCGCGTTCCTGATCCTGTCGGGCCTGATGATCGGCGTGTTCGCCGCGCTCGACGGCATCCTGTTCTACGTGTTCTTCGAGGCCACGCTGATCCCGATGTACCTGATCATCGGCATCTGGGGCGGCCCCAACAAGATCTACGCGGCCTTCAAGTTCTTCCTCTACACGCTGCTCGGCTCGCTGCTGATGCTGGTGGCGCTGATCTACCTGTACAACACCTCGGGCGGCAGCTTCGACATCCTGGGCTGGCACAAGCTCAAGCTCGGTTCGACGGCGCAGACCTTCCTGTTCTTCGCCTTCTTCGCGGCCTTTGCCGTCAAGGTGCCGATGTGGCCGGTCCACACCTGGCTGCCCGACGTGCACGTCGAGGCGCCCACCGGCGGTTCGGCCGTGCTGGCCGCGATCATGCTGAAGCTCGGCGCCTACGGCTTCCTGCGCTTCTCGATGCCGATCGCGCCCGACGCCTCGCACGAATGGGCCTGGCTCATGATCGCGCTCTCGCTGATCGCAGTGATCTACGTCGGCCTGGTGGCGCTGGTGCAGCAGGACATGAAGAAGCTCGTGGCCTATTCGTCGGTCGCGCACATGGGCTTCGTGACGCTCGGCTTCTTCATCTTCAACGAACTCGGCGTCTCGGGCGGCATCGTGCAGATGATCGCGCACGGCTTCGTCTCGGGCGCGATGTTCCTGGGCATCGGCGTGCTGTACGACCGCGTGCATTCGCGCCAGATCGCCGACTACGGCGGCGTGGTCAACACCATGCCCAAGTTCGCGGCCTTCGCGCTGCTGTTCGCCATGGCCAACTGCGGCCTGCCGGGCACCGCCGGCTTCGTGGGCGAATGGATGGTCATCCTGGGCGCGGTCAAGGCCAACTTCTGGATCGGCCTGGCGGCTGCCACGGCGCTGATCTTCGGCGCGGCGTACACCCTGTGGATGTACAAGCGCGTGTACCTCGGCCCGGTGGGCAACGACCACGTCAAGGAACTCAGCGACATCAATGCGCGCGAGTTCCTGATGCTCTCGCTGCTCGCGATCGCGGTGCTGTGGATGGGCCTCTATCCGAAGCCCTTCACCGATGCGATGGACGCGTCCGTGGTCGAACTGCTGCGCCACGTGGCCGTGTCGAAACTGCCTTGATTGATGCGACGCTGAACAAGAGAACGAGATGATTGACAAACTCAGCTGGGTCGCGATCTACCCTGAAATCGTGCTGCTGGTCATGGCCTGCATCATTGCGCTGGTCGACCTGTCGACCACCAGCGCCCGCCGCACGCGCACCTACGTTTTGACGCTGCTCACGCTGGCCGTGGTGGCGGTGCTGACCGGCCTGGCCGCCAACGACGGCAAGACGATCTACGGTTTCGGCGGCATGGTCGTGAGCGACCCGATGGGCAACTGGCTCAAGTGCTTCGCCACCGTGGCGCTGATGGTCACCCTGGTCTACGGCCGCCCGTATGCGGCCGACCGCGCGATGCTGCGCGGCGGCGAACTGTTCACCATCAGCATGTTCGCGCTGCTCGGCATGTTCGTGATGATCTCGGGCAGCAACTTCCTGCTGATCTACCTCGGGCTCGAACTGCTCACGCTGTCGAGCTACGCCCTCGTGGCACTGCGCCGCGACCATGCGGTGGCCAGCGAGGCGGCCATGAAGTACTTCGTGCTCGGCGCGATGGCCAGCGGCTTCCTGCTCTACGGCCTCTCGATGATGTACGGCGCCACCGGCTCGCTCGACGTCAACGAGGTGTTCAAGATCATTGCGAGCGGCAAGGTGAACCACCAGGTGCTGGTGTTCGGCCTGGTGTTCATCGTCGCGGGCCTCGCATTCAAGGTCGGCGCGGCGCCGTTCCACATGTGGGTGCCCGACGTCTACCAGGGCGCGCCCACGGCCGTCACGCTGCTGATCGGCGCGGCGCCCGAGCTGGCTGCCTTCGCGATCATCATCCGCCTGCTGGTCGAGGGCCTGCTGCCGCTCGCCTTCGACTGGCAGCAGATGCTCGCGCTGCTCGCCATCGCCTCGCTGCTGGTCGGCAACCTGGCCGCCATCGCGCAGACCAACCTCAAGCGCATGCTGGCGTACTCGACGATCGCGCAGATGGGCTTCATGCTGCTCGGCCTGGTGGCCGGCGTGGTCAACGGCAACACCTACAACGCCCAGTTCGCGTACAGCGCCTCGATGTTCTACATCGTGACCTACGTGCTGACCACGCTCGCGAGCTTCGGCATCATCCTGCTGCTGGCACGCGAAGGCTTCGAGAGCGAGGAGATCACCGACCTCGCCGGCCTCAACCAGCGCAGCCCGCTCTACGCCGGCGTGATGGCGATCGCGATGTTCTCGCTCGCGGGCCTGCCGCCGCTGGTCGGCTTCTATGCCAAGCTCGCGGTGCTCCAGGCACTCGTTGCATCCGGCCAGGCGCTCTACATCGGCCTGGCGGTGTTCGCCGTCGTGATGTCGCTGATCGGTGCCTTCTACTACCTGCGCGTGGTCAAGGTCATGTACTTCGACGCACCCGTCACGGTCAGCACCGTCTCCGCGCCGCGCGACGTGCGCACCGTGCTGTCGATCAACGGGCTGCTGATCCTCGTGCTGGGCATCGTGCCCGGTGGCCTGATGGCGCTGTGCGCCAAGGCGATCGTCGCCACCCTGGCCAACTGATCCCGGCCGCGGACGGTGTCGCAAACCGCATCGGTCTGGGTCGTGCTGCTGGTGGCGCTGCTCGCCGCCAACCTGCCGTTCCTCAACGAACGGCTGTTCGGCGCGGTGGCGCTGCCCGGCGGCGCCAAGTCGCTCGCGATCCGCTTTGCCGAGCTCGTGGTGCTGTACTTCATCGCCGGCGGCATCGGCCTGCTGTTCGAGCGCAAGGCAGGGCAGATCGCGCCGCAGGGCTGGGAGTTCTATGCCGTGACCGGCGCGCTCTTCATCGTGCTGGCCTTTCCCGGCTTCACCTGGCGCTACCTGATGAAGCACCGACACTAGATGACCCACCCCCGTCCCTCGCTCACTCCGTGTGGCTCGACTTCCCCCTCGAGGGGGCAACACCAGCGGCCCGGCGAAGCCGGTTCCGCGGTGTTCCTGGCTGGGGGGAAGAGAGATATGACTTCTTCACCGCTCGCCGATTCGCATCTGCGCGAAGAATGCACCGCCAGCGAGACGCTGCTGCGCGGCAACTTCCTCCAGGTCCGCCGCGACACGGTGCGCCTGCCCGACGGCCACAGCGCGACGCGCGAGTACGTGGTGCATCCGGGCGCGGTGGTCGTGGTGCCACTGCTCGACGACGGCCGCGTGGTGCTCGAGCGCCAGTACCGCTACCCGGTCGGCCATGTGATGGTCGAGTTCCCGGCCGGCAAGCTCGATGCGGGCGAGGACCCCTTCGTCTGCGGCCGGCGCGAGCTGCTCGAGGAGACCGGCTACACCGCGCGCGAATGGGCCCATGCCGGCGCCATGCACCTCGCCGTCGCGTACTCCACCGAGATCATCCACATCTACTTTGCGCGCGGCCTCTCGCTCGGCGAGCGGCAGCTCGATCATGGCGAGTTCCTCGACGTGTTCACGGCCAAGCCCGCGGAAGTGGCCGGCTGGTGCCGCGACGGCACCATCACCGACGCGAAATCGCTGACCTGCGCGCTCTGGCTGCAGAACGTCCTCTCGGGGGCATGGGCTCTCGATTGGCAGCCGGCGCCGGCGCAGGGCGGCGCGGGATAATCCGCGCATGAAGGTTCTCGATCTCCGCTGCGCGCACGGCCATGGCTTCGAAGGCTGGTTCGCGTCCACTGAAGCATTCGAATCCCAACTCGCCGCCGGCCTGGTCGAATGCCCGATCTGCGCCGACACGCGCATCGTCAAGCTGCTGAGCGCGCCGCGCCTCAATCTCCTCGGCAACGCGAAAGCGCCCGAGGCCGCGGCGCCCGCACCGGCAAAGGCTGCCGTCCCTTCGACCGAGCAGTCGCCCGAGGCGCGCTGGATGCGCGCCGTGCGCGAGGTGCTCGCCAAGACCGAGGACGTCGGCGACCGCTTTGCCGACGAGGCGCGCAGGATGCACTACGGCGAAGCCGAGGAACGCGGCATCCGCGGCCACGCCACGCCCGAACAGACCGTCGCGCTGCTCGAGGAAGGCATTCCCGTGATGCCGCTGCCGATCCCCGCCGCGCTCAAGGAAACCCTGCAGTAATAACCGCACCGCAAGCCGCAAAAAAGAAAAGGAGAGCCAACCAGCTCTCCTTTTCTGCTTCTTGCACCCCTTTCGCGCCCTTCGCGAAACCTTTGCGTCCTCTGCGTCCGGTACCCGCTCCCGACCTCAGCTCGTGAACTGCAGCGCCGCCAGCCTCGCATAGACCCCGCCCTGCGCCACCAGCGTCGCATGGGTGCCCTGTTCGACGATGCCGCCATGGTCGAGCACCACGATGCGTTCCGCGCGCTGTACCGTCGCGAGGCGGTGCGCAATCACCAGCGTCGTGCGGCCTTCCATGGCCGATTCGAGTGCGGCCTGCACCATCCGCTCGCTCTCCGCGTCGAGCGCGCTCGTGGCCTCGTCGAGCAGCAGCAGCGGCGGGTTCTTGAGGATGGCGCGCGCGATTGCGATGCGCTGGCGCTGGCCGCCCGACAGGCGCACGCCGCGCTCGCCGAGGAAGGTGTCGTAGCCCTCGGGCAGCGCCTGCAGGAAGTCGTGCGCGAAGGCCGCGCGCGCCGCGGCATGCACCTCGTCCGCGCTGGCATCTGGCCGGCCGTAGCGGATGTTCTCGAAGGCGCTGGCGGAGAAGATCACCGCGTCCTGCGGCACCAGGCCGATGCGGGTGCGCAGGTCGGCCAGCGCGAGCGAAGAGAGCGGGGCGCCGTCGAGCAGCAGCCGGCCCGACTGCGGATCGTAGTAGCGCAGCAGCAGCTGGAACACCGTGCTCTTGCCCGCGCCGCTCGAACCCACCAGCGCCACCGTCTCGCCCGGCGTCACGTCGAGGCTGAAGTCCCTGAGCGCCGGCGTGCCGGGCCGCGACGGATAGTGGAAGTTCACCGCCTCGAAGCGGATCGCGCTGCCCGCCGCCGCCGTCGGCGTGGTGGCGGGATGCGGCGGCGAGACGATCGCTGCCGGCGCATGCAGCAGCTCCATCAGCCGCTCGGTGGCGCCCGCCGCGCGCAGCAGGTCGCCGTAGACCTCGCCGAGCACCGCCGTCGCGGCCGCGAGGATGGCCACGTACACCACGGTCTGCCCGAGATGGCCGGCCGTGATGTCGCCGCGCAGCACCGCCTGCGTGCCCTGGTACAGGCCCCAGAGCAGCGCCGCCGAAGTGGCGATGATGATGAAGGCCACGAGCACCGATCGCGCACGGGTGCGCCGCACGGCCGTGCGGAAGGCGTTCTCGGTCGAGCCGTGGAAGCGCGCCGCCTCGCGCGCCTCGGCCGTGTAGCTCTGCACCACCGGAATCGCGTTCAGCACCTCGGCCGCGATCGCGCTCGCGTCGGCCACCCGGTCCTGGCTCGCGCGCGAGAGCTTGCGCACGCGCCGTCCGAACCACATGCTCGGCAGCACCACCAGCACCAGGATGCCCATCACCTGGACCATCACGTAGGGATTGGTCCAGATCAGCACCGCGAGCGCACCCACGCCCATCACCGCGTTGCGCAGCCCCATGCTGAGCGAGGAGCCCACCACCGTCTGCACCAGCGTGGTGTCGGCCGTCAGGCGCGACAGCACTTCGCCGGTCTGGGTGGTCTCGAAGAAGACCGGGCTCTGCCGCAGCACGCGTTCGTAGACCGCGTTGCGCAGATCCGCGGTGACGCGCTCGCCGAGCCAGCTGACGGTGTAGAAGCGCGCCGCCGAAAAGATGCCGAGCGCCACCGCCACCGCGAACAGAGCGCCGAAGTGCTCGCGCAGCGCCATGGTCTGCGCGCCCTTGTCGGCGCTGATCAGTCCGCCGTCGATCAGGCTGCGCAGCGCCATCGGGAACACCAGCGTGGTGACCGCCGCCATCACGAGAAAGATGCCCGCCAGCACGATCTGCACGCGATAAGGGCGAAGAAAAGGGCCCAGGCCCGACAACGATCGGGGTGAGCCCTTGGCCGGCGAGGACAGGGGAGAGGAAGCCATGGCGGCGATTCTAACGACCGACCCTTGCCCCTACAAAAGCAGCCTTGACAATAATTGCCTCGGCAGCTAATATTCGGGCCATGAGCGATACAGACACTCCGCAGAGCGAAGCTTCCCGGCCGGCCGACCGCCCGCGGGTCGACTTCTATCGCCCCGAGACCTACAAGGCCGAGGAGAGCGTCGGCTATCTGATGCGCCGCATCGTGAGCGCCGTCGCGCAGTCGGTCGAGACCCGGCTGTGCGAACCCGGCGGCCCGACCTATCCGCAGTGGCTGCCGCTCTACAAGCTGCACGTCGGCGCCGCCACCACGGTGGCCGAGCTGGCGCGCGCCTGCGAGCTCGACACCGGCGCCATGACGCGCCTGCTCGACCGCCTCGAGGTCAAGGGCCTGTGCCGCCGCGTGCGCTCGCTCGAAGACCGCCGCGTGGTCAACATCGAGCTCACCGACGAAGGCCGCGCCGCCGCCAAGGAAGTGCCGCACGTGCTGTGCCGGGTGCAGAACGAGCTCTTGTCCGACTTCAACCCGCAGGAGTGGGAACAGCTCAAGGGCTACCTGCGCCGCATCCTCGACAACGCACAGGCCCTCGCGGCCCGTGGAGACAAAGAATGACCGATTCCCTCGCTGCGCGCGCCATGCGCCGTGCTCCCGTCGTTGCTGCCGCGCTCCTCATGGTGGCGCTGGCCGGCTGTGCCGACATGACCGGCATCGGCGCCCACGCGAAGATGCGCGACGCCACCTCGCTCGGCATCGCGGCCGACACCCGTGCCGCGGCCGTCTCGAGCGTGGACAGCCAGTGGTGGCACGCCTTCGGCGACGCGCAGCTCGACGGCCTGATCGACCAGGCCCTGGCCGGCAATCCCAACCTGCAGGTGGCGCAGGCCCGGCTCGCACGCGCGCAGGCCACGGCCGACATCGCCGGCGCCGCACTGAAGCCCAAGGTCAGCGGCGAGCTCGACCTCAACCGGCAGAAGTTCAACACCAACTACATCTATCCCGCGCCGCTCGGCGGCTCGACGCAGAACATCGGCCTGCTGCAGCTCGGCGCGAGCTGGGAACTCGACTTCTTCGGCAAGAACCGCACCGCGCTCGACGCCGCGATCGGCAGCGCCAATGCCGCGGCCGCCGATGCCGACGCCGCGCGCGTGCTGCTCGCGAGCAACGTGGCGCGCAGCTACTTGCAGTGGGCGCGCCTCAACGAGCAGCTCGGCGTGGCGCAGCGCACGCTGGCCCAGCGCGACGAAACCCTCCAGCTCGTGCGCGACCGCGTCTCGGCCGGTCTCGACACGCGCCTCGAACTGCGCCAGAGCGAAGGCGGGCTGCCCGAGGCGCGCCAGCAGATCGAGGCGCTCAACGAGCAGATCGCGCTGCAGCAGCATGCGCTCGACGCGCTCGTGGGTCAGCCCAACGCGAGCGCGGCGCTGAAGCCGCCGATGCTCTCGGCCGTCAAGCCGATCGCGCTGCAGCCCGAGATACCGGCCGACCTGCTCGGCCGCCGCGCCGACATCGCCGCCGCACGCTGGCGCGTCGAGGCCGCGACGAGCGACGTGGCCAATGCCAAGACCCAGTTCTATCCCAACGTGAACCTCACGGCCTTCGTCGGCTTCCAGAGCCTGGGTTTCGGCAAGCTGCTCAAGTCGGGCAGCGAGCAGTGGGGCGTGGGCCCTGCGATCCACCTGCCGATCTTCGAGGGTGGCCGGCTGCGCGCGAACCTGCGCGGCAAGTCGGCCGACCTCGATGCCGCCATCGAGAGCTACAACGCCACTGTGATCGACGCGGTGCGCGACGCGGCCCGACCAGGTCTCGAGCGCACAGTCGATCGCACGCCAGCAGGCCGAGCAGCGCGCCGCCCAGACCGCGGCCGAGGGCGCCTACGAGATCGCGGTGCAGCGCTACCGCGCGGGTCTGGGCAACTACCTCAACGTGCTGACGGCCGAGACCGCCGTGCTCGCGCAGCGCCGGCTCGCCGTCGACCTGGCCGCGCGCGCCCTCGACACCCAGGTGGGCCTGGCGCGCGCACTCGGCGGCGGCTGGCAGGCGCCGTCCGCGGCCACGGCTGCCGCGCCGTCTTCGGCCGGTGGCGCATTGAACTGAGCCGGCCGGCTTCCTCTTCGTCTTCGGAAAGAACTTCATCATGAGCGACAACAACACTCCGACGCCCGCTGCAGCCGCAGCCTCTCCCGCACCCGCACCCGCAGCACCCGCCGGCAACGGCAAGCGGCGGCGCGCGCTGACCGCGCTCGCCGCGCTGGTGATCGTCGCCGGCGGCGGCTGGGGCCTCTACGAATGGCTGGTCGCCAGCCACTACGAGGACACCGACAACGCCTACGTGCAGGGCAACGTGATCCAGATCACGCCGCAGATCGGCGGCACGGTCATGGCCATCAACGCCGACGACACCGACTTCGTGAAGGCCGGCCAGCCGCTGGTGCAGCTCGACCCCGCCGATGCGAAGGTCGCGCTCGAGCAGGCCGAGGCCGCGCTCGCGCAGGCGGTGCGCCAGGTGCGCACGCTCTACGCCAACAACGGCTCGCTGGCCGCCCAGGTGTCGCTGCGCCAGGCCGACATCGTCAAGGCCCAGAGCGACATCGCTAAGGCGCAGGACGACCTGCAGCGCCGCCGCGCGCTGTCGGGCAACGGCGCGGTCTCGAAGGAAGAACTCAACCACGCCGAGACGCAGCTCGCCAACGCGAAGAGCGCGCTGGCCGCGGCGCAGGCCGGCGTGGTCGCCGCGCGCGAGCAGCTCGCGAGCAACCAGTCGCTGACCGAGGGCACCACCGTGGCCGAGCATCCGAGCGTGCTGGCCGCCGCCGCGAAGGTGCGCGAGGCCTACCTCGCCACGCAGCGCGTCGCGATGCCGGCGCCGGTCGACGGCTACGTCGCCAAGCGCACGGTGCAGCTCGGCCAGCGCGTGGCCGCCGGCACGCCGATGATGTCGATCGTGCCGCTCCACCAGCTCTGGGTCGATGCCAACTTCAAGGAAGTGCAGCTGCGCAACATCCGTATCGACCAGCCCGTGAAGCTCACGGCCGACGTCTACGGCAAGAAGGTCGAGTACACCGGCAAGGTGGCCGGCCTCGGCGTGGGCACCGGCGCCGCCTTCGCACTGCTGCCGGCGCAGAACGCCACCGGCAACTGGATCAAGGTGGTGCAGCGCGTGCCGGTGCGCATCGCGCTCGATCCCGAGCAGCTCAAGGCCAACCCGCTGCGCATCGGCCTGTCGATGGTGGCCGAGGTCGACATCACGCAGAAGAGCGGCAAGATGCTCGCCGACGCACCGCGCGCCACGCCGCTCTCGCAGACGCAGGTCTACAGCAAGCTCGACGACGGCGCCGATGCCGAAGTGAACCGCATCATCGCGGCCAACCTCGGGCGCGGTGCGGCGGTGGCCGCCAGGCCGGCCGGCGCGCAGCACTCGCAGCAGCAGCTCGCATCGCAATCGCAGCCCGGCTGATCGCCGCGGTTTCCGGTTCTAGAGGCAAAGCCCATGGCCACTGCTGCTCCCGCCTACGTCGCGCATCCGCCGCTCGAGGGCGCCGCCCGCGTCTGGGGCACGATCGCGCTCTCGGCCGCCACCTTCATGAACGTGCTCGACTCGTCGATCGCGAACGTGTCGCTGCCGGCCATCTCCGGTGACCTGGGCGTGAGCACCACGCAAGGCACCTGGGTCATCACCAGCTTCGCGGTGGCCAATGCCATCGCGGTGCCGCTCACCGGCTTCATGACCCAGCGCTTCGGCCAGGTCCGCCTGTTCATGGCGAGCGTGATCCTGTTCATGGTCAGTTCGCTGCTGTGCGGCCTGGCGCCGAACATGACGATGCTGATCGCGTTCCGCGCGCTGCAAGGCTTCGTCGCCGGTCCCATGATCCCGCTGTCGCAGACGCTGCTGCTGTCGAGCTATCCGCGCGCCAAGGCCGGCCTCGCGATGGCCATGTGGTCGATGACCACGCTGGTCGCGCCGGTGATGGGGCCGCTGCTCGGCGGCTGGATCACCGACAACATCTCGTGGCCGTGGATCTTCTACATCAACATCCCGGTCGGCATCGTCGCCGCGGTGATCACCTGGGCGCTCTACCGCAAGCGCGAGAGCGGCACGCACAAGGTGCCGATCGACGCCATCGGCCTCGCGCTGCTGGTGCTGTGGGTGGGTGCGCTGCAGCTCATGCTCGACAAGGGCAAGGAGCTCGACTGGTTCCATTCGCCCGAGATCGTGGCGATGGCCGTGGTCTCCGCCGTGGGCTTCGCCTTCTTCCTGATCTGGGAGCTGACCGACAAGCATCCGGTGGTCGACCTCTCGCTCTTCAAGCGCCGCAACTTCTGGTCGGGCGCGGTGGCGACGGCGGTGGCCTACGGCCTGTTCTTCGGCAACGTGGTGCTGCTGCCGCTGTGGCTGCAGCAGTGGATGGGCTACACCGCCACGCAGGCCGGCATGATCATGGCGCCGGTGGGGCTGCTGGCGATCTTCTTCTCGCCGGTGGTGGGGCTCACGGTGGCGAAGATCGATCCGCGCCGCTATGCGGCCTTCTCGTTCCTGGTGTTCGCGCTGGTGCTGTGGATGCGCTCGAACTTCAACACGCAGGCCGACTTCGTGACGATCATCATCCCGACGATCATCCAGGGCATCGCGATGGCGTTCTTCTTCATTCCGCTGGTGACCATCACGCTCTCGGGCCTCACGCCCGACCGCATCCCGGCCGCGTCGGGGCTGTCGAACTTCCTGCGCATCACCGCGGGTGCGATGGGCACCTCGATCACCACCACGCTGTGGGAGAACCGCGCCGCGCTGCACCACTCGCAGCTCGCGGAGTCGGTGAACCAGGGCAACGCCGCGGCGACGAGCGCGATGTCGGGCCTGGCGAGCAGCGGCCTGAGCAGCGAGCAGGTGCTGGGGCAGATCAACCGGCTGGTGGACCAGCAGTCGTTCATGCTCGCGACGAACGACATCTTCTATGCATCGGCGCTGCTGTTCCTGCTGCTGATCCCGCTGGTGTGGCTCGCGAAGCCGCAGCGCGGCGGCGCCGGCGGCGACGCGGCCGCGGGGGCGCATTAAGCCCACCCCCGTCCCTCGCGCACTGCGTGTCGCTCGACTCCCCCCTCGAGGGGGCAACACCAGCGGCCCGGCGGAGCCGGTTCCGCGGTGTTCGCGAAGGGACCTGGCTGCGCCGGTCCTTGCCGGTTGAGCGCTCTGTCGTCTTTCTAGGCGCCCAGGGCGCGCAGCACGTCGTGGCATGCGCCCATGGTGTGGTAGTCGGTCTTGCCGGCGGGGCTCTTCTCGTCGCTGATCTTGCGGTTGTCGGGCGTGAGGATGCGGTACCACGCGCCGTGCCGGTGGTCGACGAAATGCGCCCAGCTGTAGGTCCAGATGCGGTCGTACCAGTGCCAGTACGCGGCGTCGCCGGTGCGCACGGCCAGCAGCGCGGCGGCGGCGAAGCTCTCGGCCTGCACCCAGAAATACTTGTCGCCGTCGCACACCGCGCCGTCGGGGCCGAAGCCGTAGACCAGCCCGCCGTGGGCCGCGTCCCAGCCGCGCGCCATCGCGGTGTCGAAGAAATGCTTCGCGCGCGGCACGATCCATCCGGGCGCCTCGCGTCCCGCGTCAACTAGCGCGCGCTCCAGCTGCAGCAGCAGCTTGGCCCATTCGGTCAGGTGGCCGGTCTGGAAGCCCCAGGGCCTGAAGATGTTGCTCTTGTCGCCGCGGTTGTAGTCCCAGTCGATCGACCAGTCCTCGCGGTAGTGCTCCCAGACCAGGCCGTCGGCGAGCGCGGCCTGCCGTCCGGTGATCGATTCGGCGAGCGCGAGCGCGCGCTCGATGAAGCGCGTCTCGCGCGTGGCCTCGAAGGCGGCGAGCATCGCCTCGCAGGCATGCATGTTGGCGTTCTGGCCGCGGTAGGGCGCCACGCGCCAGTCGGGTGAGGCTTCGTCCGCATAGAGCGCATGCTGCGGCTCCCAGAAGCGGCGCTCCATCAGCTGCCAGGTGTCGTCGAGGCCCGCGCGCGCCTCGTCCACGCCCGCCATCAGCGCATGCGCATGCGCGAGCAGCACGAAGGCGAGCCCGTAGCAGTGCTGCGTGCCGTCCTGCACCTGCGCGCGGCCGTCGTGCCAGTCGATCTGCCAGGCGTAGCCGCCCGCGGACTGCGCATGCGCCTGCCGCACGAAGGCCAGCGCGTGGCGCGCATGGTCGAGGTGCTTCGCGTCGCCGAAGCGCCGCGCGGCCATCGCATGGTTGAAGACGAAGCGCGTGCTGCTCACGAGGTGCCGCGTGCGCCGGTCGTACACCGTGCCGTCGTCCTTGAAGAAGTGGAAGAAGCCGCCCGAGGAATCGCGGCTCACGGGTTCGTAGAAGTCGAGCGTGTGGCGGATGTGGCCGGTCAGGAAGTCGGGCGAGCGGAAGTCGGGCATGGGCGGCATACGTTGAATGATCGGGTGTCTGCACAGGCGCGGCAGGGTCGCGGCGAAGCGCATTGTCATTGCAACGACAGTCGCTCCACAACGGCGGCCGGCCGCGTGCACGGTTGCACTGCAGCATAGGCATTTGCCCCAGTATGCAAGCGGGAGGCGCCCCCCAACAATCGGTCCGCGTCGAGGCTGTGAACCAAAGATGGACCTATGAACCGCTTTACCCTTTCGAATCCGGGCGACTCCGCGAGATGAGCGACGTCATTCTCGAAACACGCGAGCTCACCAAGGAATTCAAGGGCTTCACCGCGGTCAGCAAGGTCAACCTGTCGGTGGTGCGCGGGTCGATCCATGCGCTCATCGGGCCCAACGGCGCGGGCAAGACCACCTGCTTCAACCTGCTCACCAAGTTCCTCGAACCGACGAGCGGCACCATCCTCTTCAACGGGCAGGACATCACGGGCGAGCGGCCGGCGCAGATCGCGCGCCGCGGCATCATCCGCTCGTTCCAGATCTCGGCGGTGTTCCCGCATCTCACGCTGCTGGAGAACGTGCGCCTCGGCCTGCAGCGCGCGCTCGGCACCTCTTACCACTTCTGGAAGAGCGAGAAGTCGCTCCGGCCGCTCGATGCGCGTGCGCGCGAGCTGCTCGCCGAGGTCGGGCTCGCGCAGGAGGCGGACGAACTCACGGTGAACCTGCCTTACGGCCACAAGCGTGCGCTCGAGATCGCGACCACGCTCGCGATGGACCCCGAGCTGATGCTGCTCGACGAGCCCACGCAGGGCATGGGCCACGAGGACGTGCACCGCGTGGCGGACCTCATCAAGCGCGTGTCGGCCGGGCGTACCGTGCTGATGGTCGAGCACAACATGAGCGTGGTCTCGACCATCGCCGACACCATCACGGTGCTGCAGCGCGGCGCGGTGCTGGCCGAGGGGCCGTATGCCGAGGTCTCGCGCAACCCGCAGGTGATGGAGGCCTACATGGGCACCACCGACGGACAGCTGCAGGGGGCGCATTGATGGCCGTGCCCGCACTCCAGATCAAGGGACTGCACGCCTGGTACGGCGAATCGCACGTGCTGCACGGCGTGGACATGGTGGTGCAGCCCGGCGAGGTCGTCACGCTGCTCGGCCGCAACGGCGCGGGCCGCACCAGCACGCTGCGCGCGATCATGGGCCTGACCGGTGCGCGCAAGGGCAGCATCGAAGTCAACGGCGTGCAGACCATCGGCATGCCGACCCACCGCATCGCGCACCTCGGCATCGGCTACTGCCCCGAGGAGCGCGGCATCTTCGCGAGCCTGTCGGCCGAAGAGAACCTGCTGCTGCCGCCGGCGCTCAAGGGCGCGGGGCAGGGCATGTCGGTGGCCGAGATCTACGAGATGTTCCCCAACCTCGCCGAGCGCCGCCACAGCCCTGGCACGCGGCTGTCGGGCGGCGAGCAGCAGATGCTCGCGGTGGCGCGCATCCTGCGCACCGGCGCCAGGCTGCTGCTGCTCGACGAGATCTCCGAGGGCCTCGCGCCCGTGATCGTGCAGGCCCTCGCGCGCATGATCCAGACGCTGCGCGCCAAGGGCTACACCATCGTGATGGTGGAGCAGAACTTCCGCTTCGCCGCGCCGCTGGCCGACCGCTTCTACGTCATGGAGCACGGCCGCATGGTCGAGGCCTTCGGCGCGCGGGAGCTCGACGCCAAGATGCCGGTGCTCGGCGAACTGCTGGGCGTGTAGCCGCGCGCGGGCCCCCGATTTTTCCGCTGACTCTCTCTCAACCATCCAGGAGACACCATGCCAAACAAGCTCAAGATCATTGCTCTCATGCTCGGGGCCGCGGGGCTTGCCAGCCATGCGGTGCAGGCGCAGGAGAAGGTCGTCATCGGCTACATCAGCGACCTGTCGGGCCTGTACGCCGACCTCGAAGGCAAGGGCGGCGCCACGGCGATCCAGATGGCGATCGAGGACATGGGCGGCAAGGTGCTGGGCCAGCCGGTCGAGGTGCTGACGGTGGACCACCAGAACAAGCCCGACATCGCGGCGTCGAAGGCGCGCGAATGGATCGACACGGCGGGTGCGACGATGATCTTCGCGGGCACCAATTCGGGCGTGGCGCTCGCGACCGCCAAGGTGGCGCAGGAGAAGAAGCGCGTGTTCTTCACCAACGGCGCCGCGACCTCGGCACTGACCAACGCGCAGTGCAGCCCCTACACCGTGCACTACGCCTACGACACCGTGGCGCTCGCCAAGAGCACCGGCGGCGCCGTGGTCGACACCGGCGGCAAGAGCTGGTTCTTCCTCACGGCCGACTACGCCTTCGGCCATGCGCTCGAGGCCGACACCGCCAAGGTCGTCAAGGCCAAGGGCGGCTCGGTGGTCGGCGGGGTGCGCGCGCCGCTCAACGCCTCGGACTTCTCCTCGTTCCTGCTGCAGGCGCAGAACTCCAAGGCGCAGGTGCTGGGCCTGGCCAATGCGGGCGGCGACTTCATCAACTCGATGAAGGCCTCGAAGGAGTTCGGCATCGACAAGTCGATGAAGGTCGCGGGCCTGCTGGTGTTCCTGACCGACGTGAAGAGCCTGGGCCTGCAGGCCACGCAGGGCCTGCTGCACACCACCAGCTGGTACTGGGACGCCGACGACGAGTCGCGCAAGTGGGCCGCGCGCTACGAGGCCAAGACCAAGAACAAGCCGACCGACATCCAGGCCGCCGACTACTCGGCCACCATGGCCTACCTCAAGGCCGTCGAGGCGGTGAAGAGCACCGACGCCGACAAGGTCATGGCGCACCTCAAGAAGACGCCGATCAACGACTTCTACGCCAAGGGCGTGATCCGCCCCGACGGCCGCATGGTGCACGACATGCTGCTGGCCGAGGTCAAGAAGCCGTCGGAGTCCAAGGGCCCATGGGACCTGCTGAAGATCGTGAAGAAGGTGCCAGGCGACCAGGTCTACACGACCAAGGAAGAAAGCACCTGCGCGCTCTGGAAGTAGGCTCGCCCCCGGTCTTCGCGCACTGCGTGTCGCTTCGCCAACCTCCTGGCCGGGGGCGCACCCCGGCGGCCCGGCGAAGCCGGTTCCGCGGGTGCCTGCGACCGGGCCTGGCTGCGCCGGCCCTTAGAACTGAGCTCCGGACCTGTTTGATGCATCTATGAACATTTCACTTCCTGCGTTGTTGAGCCAGCTCCTGCTGGGGCTGGTCAACGGCTCGTTCTACGCGATCCTGAGCCTGGGGCTGGCGGTGATCTTCGGCTTGCTCAACGTCATCAACTTCGCGCACGGCGCGCTGTTCATGATGGGCGCGGTGCTGTCGTGGATGGCGATGAACTACTTCAACGTCGACTACTGGGTCATGCTGGTCGCGGCGCCGCTCATCGTGGGCCTGTTCGGCGTGCTGATCGAGCGGCTGCTGCTGCGCTGGATCTACAAGCTCGACCACCTTTACGGCCTGCTGCTCACGCTCGGCCTCACGCTGCTGATCGAGGGCGGCTTCCGCTCGGTGTACGGCGTGTCCGGCCTCGCCTACAACACGCCGGAGGCCCTGAGCGGCGGCACCAACCTGGGCTTCATGTTCCTGCCCAACTACCGCGCCTGGGTGGTGATCGCATCGCTGGTCGTCTGCTTCGCGACCTGGTATGCGATCGAGAAGACGCGGCTCGGCGCCTACCTGCGCGCCGGCACCGAGAACCCGCGGCTGGTCGAGGCCTTCGGCGTCAACGTGCCGCTGATGGTCACGCTGACCTACGGCTTCGGCGTGGCGCTCGCGGCCTTTGCGGGCGTGCTCGCCGCGCCGGTGATCCAGATCTCGCCGCTGATGGGCCAGAACCTCATCATCATCGTGTTCGCGGTGGTGGTCATCGGCGGCATGGGCTCGATCATGGGCGCCATCCTCACCGGGCTGTCGCTCGGCGTGATCGAGGGGCTCACCAAGGTGTTCTATCCCGAGGCGTCGTCGACCGTGGTCTTCGTGATCATGGTCGTGGTGCTGCTGATCCGGCCGGCCGGCCTGTTCGGCAGCGAGAAGTGAACGGGCGCCCAGCAAAATGAAGAAGATCTCCACCGTCGCCTACGCCGTGCTGCTGCTGGCGCTCATTGCCGCGCCGTTCATCGGCTTCTATCCGGTGTTCGTGATGAAGGTGCTGTGCTTCGCACTGTTCGCCTGCGCCTTCAACCTGCTGCTGGGCTATACCGGCATGCTGTCCTTCGGCCATGCCGCCTTCCTCGGCGGGGCGGCCTACCTCACGGGTCAGGCGCTCAAGGTCTGGCACTTCACGCCCGAACTGGGCCTGCTCGCCGGCACGGCGACCGGCGCGCTGCTCGGGCTGGTGTTCGGCTGGCTCGCGATCCGCCGCCAGGGCATCTACTTCTCGATGATCACGCTCGCGCTCGCGCAGATGATGTACTTCGTCGCGCTGCAGGCGCGCTTCACGGGCGGCGAGGACGGGCTGCAGGGCGTGCCGCGCGGCAAGCTCTTCGGCCTGGTAGACCTGCGCAACGACCTCACCATGTACTACGTGGCGCTGGTGATCGTGGTGGCGGCCTTCCTGCTCATCGCGCGCACCGTGCATTCGCCGTTCGGCCAGGTGCTCAAGGGCATCAAGGAGAACGAGCCGCGCGCCATCTCGCTCGGCTACGACGTGAACCGCTTCAAGCTGCTGGCCTTCGTGATCTCGGCCGCGCTGTCGGGGCTCGCGGGTTCGCTCAAGACGCTGGTGCTCGGCTTCGCCTCGTTGAGCGACGTGCACTGGACCGCCTCGGGCCACGTGATCCTGATGACGCTGGTGGGCGGCCTCGGCACGCTGTCGGGTCCGCTGGTCGGTTCGGCGGTGGTGGTGCTGCTCGAGAACAAGGTCGGCGACTTCGGTGCCTTCATGGCACGGCTCACGGGCGTCGACTGGTTCAACACGCTCGGCGAGTCGGTGACCATGGTCACCGGCCTGATCTTCGTGATCTGCGTGCTCGCGTTCCGACGCGGCATCATGGGCGAGATCGTCGCGTTCTTCGAGCGGCGGCGCGCCAGGTAGGCGGCCGCCGCCGGTCGGGCTCAGGGCAGCGCGGTGATCCGGTTCGCCGCGGGCGGCGCGAGCGGGCTGTTGGCCTTGATGTAGGCCTCCAGCGCATCCACGTCCTGGTCGCCGCCGAGCGTGTCGGTGCCCTGGTTGAAGGCCGTGAAGTTGTCGCCGCCGGTTGCCAGGAAGCTGTTCATCGTGACGCGGTAGCTCGCGCTGTCGCTCATCGCGGTGCCGTTGAGCGCCATGTTGGAAATGCGCGAGCCGGCCGGCGCCGAGAGGCTGTAGCTGTAGCTCAGGCTGCGCGAGGGCAGCAGCACGCGCGGCGAGGAGACCGTGTTGCTGCCGCTGTTGAACTGCTGCTCCAGCACGGCCCTGATCTGCGCCCCCGTCATCGTCTTCACCACCAGGCTGTTGCCGAAGGGCTGCACGCTGAAGATCTGGCCGTAGGTCACGCTGCCGTCGCCGGCGGGCGTGAGGTCGGCGCGCACGCCGCCCGGATTCATGAAGGCGATCTGTGCGCCGCCCTTGTCGCTGGCGCTGGTCGCGGCGAGCTGCGCGTCGGCGATCAGGTTGCCGAGCACGCTTTCGCGCGATGCGGTCTGCGTGCGCGTGGCCGGCGCCGAGAGCGTGCCGACGACGCGCTGCACCAGCGGCGCGGCGACCGCGAGGTACTGGCTGACGAGCGCCGCCACTTCCTGGTTCTTGCCGAACACCGGGTACTGGTCGGTCACCGCGACCGTGGTGGCACCGCTGGTGTAGCCCTCGCCCTGCACGATCACGTTGTCGGCCGACTTGGCCGAGACCTTGCGCGTGCGCGTGTTGATCGTGAGGTTGATGTCGGTCAGCAGGGTGCCGTACTGGCCGGCGCTGGTCAGCAGGAAGGGCCTGGCCGGATTGGTCCTGGCGTAGTCGCAGACGTAGGAGCGGTGCGTGTGGCCCGAGACCACCACGTCGACCGCCGGATCGAGCTTGTCGAGGATCGGCAGGATGTCGCCGCTCAGGCCCGCGCAGCTCTTGTCGTTGTAGCCTACCGTGGTGGTGCCGCCTTCGTGCACCACGACGACGATCGCATCGGCGCCTTCGGCCTTGAGCTGCGGGATCAGCGCGTTGGCGGTGTCGGCCTCGTCCTTGAAGCTCAGGCCCGCGACGCCGGCCGGCGTCACGATGCTCGGCGTGCCCTTGAGCGTCATGCCGATGAAGCCCACCTTGACCGTGGCGCCGTCCTTCGTGAAGGTCTTCATGCCGGTGGCGGGGAACAGCGTCTTGCCGTCGCTCTTCACCGTGTTGGCCGCGAGGAAGCCGAAGTTCGCGCCCGGGAAGGACTTGTTGACGCGGCAGGGCTCGAGCGGCGTGTTCTTGGCGCAGCCGCCGTTCTTCATGCGCAGCAGCTCGTTCTGGCCCTTGTCGAACTCATGGTTGCCGACCGCGTTGAAGTCGATCTTCATCATGTTCACGGCCTCGATCGTGGGCTCGTCGAGGAAGAGCGCCGACACCAGCGGCGAGGCGCCGATCATGTCGCCGGCCGAGACCACGGCGTTGTTCTCGTTCTTGGCCTTGAGCGCCGCGACGGCCGACGCGAGGTAGGCGGCGCCGCCCGCGGGCACCGGCACCGTGCCGCCGCCGCTGGCCGGCGCGGTGATGGAAAGCCGCGGTGGCTCGAGGTTGCCGTGCAGGTCGTTGAAGGCAATGATCTTCACCTCCACGCTGGCAGGTGCGGCCGGTGCCGGGGCGGGTGCCGGGGCCGGCGGCAGGAACGGAATGAAGCCGTTCGAGCCGCCGCCGTTGCCGCCGCAAGCCGACAGCATGGCCAGGACCGTGCCTGCGGTGGCGAGATGTTTGATCGATGCGTGCACGTGCCGCTCCTCTGTGAAATGGAATGCGCGGATGCTGGCCAGGGCAGATGACGTCGCCGTGACGGCGCCCGCCAGCCGATCAGGGCAGCGCGATCAGGCGCACCGGCAGTCCGGGGCCGAAGGCGCGTTGCAACAGCTCGGCGGCGCGTGCGCCCTGCGGCTGGGCCGAGGCCGGCATCGCGAGCGCGCCTTCGGCCGCGCGCCGCTGCAGGTGCCAGCCTTCCTCGCCAAGCCGGATCAGGCTCGCGAGCGCCGCGGGATCGGCCACGGGCAGGGCGGTGGGCGTGATGTCGAGCCAGTCGACCACCTGGTTGCTCTCGCCGCCGAGCCGCGCGATCGCGCCTTGCACCAGCGCCTGCTGCGTGGCCGCATCCCGCACCGCGCCCTGCAGCACGATGCCGTTGCCGTGCCAGCGGATCTCGAGCGCGGCGCTGGCCGGGGGCGAAGCGGGTTGCACGCGCGCAGCCAGCCAGGCGGCGCCCGCGGCGGCGGACAGGAGCACCACCGCCAGCACCCACACGGCGATTCGTCGTTGGCTCATCGGGGAAACAGGTTCATGGTGCGGTTGGGAATGCGCCGAGTTCAAGGGCGCGGCATGACCGCGTGATGACGCCGGGGGCAGGGCCGCGCTTAGAGCCGCAGCGGCGCGGCGTAGCCCGTCATCTCGAGGTAGCCGCGGCCCACGCGCCGGCCCGCTGCATCGCGCAGCTCGCTCAGCCCTTCCCAGTACACGCCGCCGGTCGAGCCGCGGCTGTCGAGCTCCTGGTCGTCGAGCAGCGCGCGCACCTCGAACGCGCCCGCGGGCGTGTGCACGCGCCACTGCGTGGGATAGCGCGCCTGCGTGCGCGGGCTGGTCCAGGGCGCGCCGGCCTCGAAGCGCACCTCGTCGTGGCCGAAGGTGCGCAGCACGCCGTCGCGCGTGCGAAAGGAGCCGCCGGCCCACAGCGCGCTGCCGTCGCGCCGGCGCAGATGAAAGGCGGTGAGCGCGCTGCCGTCGTCGAGGTTCATGCCGATCCAGTCCCAGCCCACGGCCTCGGGATGCAGCAGCGCCTCGCTCCATTCGTGGTCGAGCCAGGCGCTGCCCTCGAGCTCGAAGACCTCGCGCGCCTTGCCGAGCACCAGCCGGCCCTGCGTGCGCAGTTGCGGCTCGCTGTAGTAGTAGCTCGCCTGCGCTTCTTCCGGCCCCTTGCGCGAGAGCCCGGCCTTGCCCTGCAGCAGCACGGGCTGCGTGGGCGTGAAGTGCAGGTCGAGCGTGAATTCGCCGGCCGGAACGCGGGCCGCATAGCGGCCGTTCTTGCGCACCAGCGACCAGTCGCGCAGGCGCACGTCGGTGTCGGCCTCGCTGGCCGCGGCGACGCCGAAGCCCGCGCGCGCGATGCGCTGGTCGTGGTGCAGCACGCGCGCCTGGAGGTCGGTGACCGCGGCATGGGCGAACACGAGATGCTTCGCGGCGAAGGCCGAGCGCAGCGCCTGCGTCGCCTGGACGCGGGAGCGGAAGAAGGTCACCTGGAAGCCGAATTCGCGCCCCGCGCGCGTCCGGCCGTGGCCGGTGACGTACCACCATTCGGTCTGCATCTCGGGGTGGCTGCCGAAGTCGCGCGGGAACTGCAGCGCGCGCGCGGGCAGGGCCCGGGCCGCGGGCGCGGCCGCCAGCGCGGCCAGCAGCAGGCTGCGCCTGGACAGCAGGCCGGCGGCGATCGCGGGCGCGGCGGCCATGCCGGTCTCAGTGCGCCACCAGCGCATCGATGCGCTGCCGCGCGGGCGCGATGTCGCCGAAGGCGTTGCGCACCCAGTCCGCGTCGTGGTAGCTCGGCAGGTAGCGCTCGCCCGCGTCGCAGAGCAGCGAAAGGATCGAACCCTGCCGCCCCGCGGCGCGCATCTCGTGCGCGATCGCGAGCATGCCGACGAAGTTGGTGCCGGTCGAAGGACCGACCTTGCGCCCGAGCAGCGCAGAGAGCGCATGCATCGCCGCGACCGAATCGAGGTTGGGCACCTCGATCATGCGGTCGACCAGCGTGCGGATGAAGCTGGGCTCCACGCGCGGGCGGCCGATGCCCTCGATGCGCGAACCGGGCGCCGTGAGCGCGGCGTCGCCGCTCGCGTGGAAGGCCGAGAACACCGAGCCCTCGGGGTCGGGCACGCAGACGCGCGTGTCGTGGCCGCGGAAGCGCACGTAGCGCCCGATGGTGGCGCTGGTGCCGCCGGTGCCCGCGCCCACCACGATCCACGCCGGCACCGGATGCCGCTCGCGCGCCATCTGCTGGAACATGCTCTCGGCGATGTTGTTGTTGCCGCGCCAGTCGGTCGCGCGCTCGGCGTAGGTGAACTGGTCCATGTAGTGGCCGCCGGTCTGCTCGGCGAGCGCGCGGGCCTGGTCGTAGACCTCGGCCGCGTGATCGACAAAATGGCAGCGCGCCCCGTAGAAGGCGATCTGCGCCACTTTCTCGGGCGAGGTGCTGCGCGGCATCACGGCGATGAAGGGCAGGCCGAGCAGGCGCGCGAAGTAGGCCTCGCTCACGGCGGTCGAGCCGCTGGAGGCCTCGACGATCGTCGTGCCTTCGCGCACCCAGCCGTTGCACAGCGCGTAGAGGAACAGCGAGCGCGCGAGCCGGTGCTTGAGGCTGCCCGAGGGATGGGTGGATTCGTCCTTCAGGTAGAGGTCGATGCCCGCGGCCGCGAGCGCGGGCAGGGGCAGCGGGATCAGGTGCGTGTCGGCGCTGCGCTGGTAGTCGGCCTCGATGCGGCGCATCGCGGCGGCGGTCCATCCGCTGCCGTCGATGCCGCTGCCCGGTGCAGGCGTAGAAGAAAGTACGGGTGTGTGCTGTGCCATGTAGGAGGCAGTCTACAAGTCATCGCGCATCGCGCCCCAACGCCCGGCAAATCGGGATACTGTGCGCCGCCATCCATTCGGCAGGAGACACAACGCATGAGAACGACACGCCAGCCGCGCACCGCAGCGCGGCGCTCGCCCATCCGTCCACGGCATTCCATCGGCGCGGTCGCGCTCGCAGCGCTCGTGCTCGCGGGCTGCGCCTCGTCGCCCCCCGGCCCGCAGACGCCGCCGCGCCCGCCGTCGTCGTTCGCCGTGCCCGGCCTCGAGCAGCCGGCCGAGGTGCTGGTGGACCGCTTCGGCGTGCCGCACCTCTACGCGGGCACGCTCTACGACGCCTTCGTGGCGCAGGGCTTCATCGCCGCGCGCGACCGCCTCTGGCAGATGGACCTGTGGCGCAAGCGCGGGCTCGGCGAGATGGCGAAGGACTTCGGGCCCGCCTGGGTTGAGCACGACCGCGCCGCGCGCGCCGTGCTCTACCGCGGCGACATGTACCGCGAGTGGCTGGCCTACGGCTCCGACGCCAAGCGCGTGGCCGAGGCCTTCACGGCCGGCGTCAACGCCTACGTGGCGCAGGTGCGCGCGCAGCCCGCGCTGCTGCCGCCCGAGTTCGCGCTGCTCGGCTACCAGCCGGCGGTCTGGTCGCCCGAGGACATCGTGCGCATCCGGCACCACGGCCTCACGCTCAACTTCACCTCCGAGATCGAGCGCGCCCGCGCCTTCTGCGCCGGCGCCGCGGGCGCGAAGGCCGACTGGCTGCGGCGCGAACTCGATCCGCCGGTCACGCCCACCGTGCCGCCGGGGCTCGACCCCTGCGCCGTGCCGCATGCGGAACTGCGCGCGGCCTACCAGCTGGCCACCGCATCGCCGCAGTTCACCAAGTCGAACACGCCACTCGCCGTCGCGATGGCGCCGCAGCCGGACGGCGACGCCGCGGCACCGCTGCAGGCCGAGGCCGGCGACCCCACCGCCGCCTACGGCAGCAACAACTGGGTGATCGCGCCGCGGCTCAGCGCCACCGGCCGCCCGATCCTCGCCAACGATCCGCACCGCGCCCACGGCGCGCCGAGCCTGCGCTACATGGCGCACCTGAGCGCGCCGGGCATGGACGCCATCGGCGCGGGCGAGCCCTTCCTGCCCGGGCTCTCCATCGGCCACAACGGCACCATCGCCTTCGGCCTCACGCGCTTCTACATGGACCAGGAGGACCTGTACGTGTACGAGCTCAACCCGGCCAACCCCGCCGAGTACCGCTACCAGGGCCGCTGGGAGCCGATGCTGCGCGTGACCGAGCGCATCGAGGTCAAGGGCGAGGCCGCGCCGCGCGAGCTGGTCAACAGCTTCACGC
Source organism: Variovorax sp. TBS-050B (assembly GCF_029893635.1). Taxonomy (NCBI): domain Bacteria; kingdom Pseudomonadati; phylum Pseudomonadota; class Betaproteobacteria; order Burkholderiales; family Comamonadaceae; genus Variovorax; species Variovorax sp. TBS-050B. The sequence continues at coordinate 3,291,136 of NZ_JARXYR010000002.1, forward strand.
GGCACGGCCCGGTGCTGGTGTCCGAACCCGGCAGGCAGCGCGCCTGGGCCTTGCGCGCGGCCTGGCTCGAGCCCGGCATGGCGCCGTATTTCGGATCGATGGACTACATGCGCGCGCGCAACTGGGACCAGTTCCGCGCCGCCATGAACCGCTGGGGCGCGCCGGGCGAGAACCAGGTCTATGCGGACACCAGCGGCAACGTCGGCTGGATTCCGGGCGGCCTCACGCCGATCCGCCCCAACTGGGACGGGCTGATGCCGGTGCCGGGCGACGGGCGCTACGAATGGTCGGGCTTCCGCAACGGCGACGAGCTGCCGTTCGAGTTCAACCCGGCGCGCGGCTACGTCGTGACCGCCAACGAGAAACAACATCCCGCCCGACCATCCGGCCGCGAAGAAGGGCGTGGGCTACGAGTGGAGCGATGCGGCGCGCGCACGCCGGCTCAAGGAACTGTTCGCGACCAGGGCGGCGGCGGGCGGGCGCTTCACGCTCGAGGACTCCGAGCGCATGCAGAACGACATCGTCGCCACGCCCGCGCAGCGCCTGCTGAAGCTGCTCGCGCCGCTGCGCAGCGACGACGCGCAGACCGCCGCGGCGCTGCGCATGCTGCAGGGCTGGGACGGCAGCATGCACCGCGACAGCGCCGCCGCCGCGCTCTACGAGGTCTGGAGCAGCAAGCCGCTGCGCGCCGCCGTGCTCAAGGCCGGCGCGGGCGAGTCCGGTGCCGCGCTGGCCGCGCCGGGCGACAACACGCGCATGATCCTGCTGCTCGAGAACCCCTCGGGCTGGGTCAGCGAAGCCCAGCGCGATGCGCTGCTGCTCGGCACGCTGCCCGCGGCCATGCAGGAGCTCTCGACCCGGCTCGGCCCCGACCCCGCGGCGTGGAAGTGGGGCGCGCTGCACCGCGCCGAGTTCCGCCACCCGCTCGGCAGCGTGGTCGATGCCGCCACGCGGCAGAAGCTCGAGGTGGGCGACTGGCCGATGTCGGGCTCGGCCTTCACGCCGATGGCCGCGAGTTACCGCGCGAGCGACTACCGGCTGAGCTCGGGCGCATCGTTCCGCATGGTGCTCGACGTCGGCAACTGGGACGCCTCGCGCGCCATCAACACGCCGGGCCAGTCGGGCAACCCCGCGAGCCCGAACTACCGCGACCTGGCGCCGCTCTGGCTCGAGGGCAAGTACGTGCCGCTGCTCTACAGCCGCGGCGCGGTCGAGAAGGAGACGGTGGAGCGCATCCGGCTGGTGCCGGCGCGCTGAGCCCGCGTCCCGCTACCAGTCTTCCTTGACCGCCAGCACCGCGTCGCGCCCGGCCGCGGCCCGTCCCGCCATCCAGGCGGTGACGGTGCCGGCGGCCACCACCGCCGCGCAGAGCGCGAGCAGGCGGCCCCAGGGCACGAGCAGGTCCATCGTCCAGTGGAAGCTCTGCGGGTTGACCACCTTCACGAGCACCACCGACACCGCGAGCCCGAGGCCCAGCCCGGCCACGGCGCCGATCGCGGTCCACGCCGCGCCTTCGCCCGCCACCACCGCGAGCACCTGCCGCCGCGTGAAGCCCAGGTGCGCGAGCAGGCCGAACTCCTTGCGCCGTGCGAGCACCTGCGCGCTGAAGCTCGCCGCGATGCCGAACAGGCCGATCGCGATCGCCACCGCCTGCAGCCAGTAGGTCACCGCGAAGCTGCGGTCGAAGATGCGCAGCGAGGTCGCGCGGATCTGCGCGACCGAGGCGATCTCGATGCCCTGTTCGGCCGCCGAGCCGCGCCGCGCCGCGAGTTCGCGCACCGCCGCCTCGACCGCGCGCTCCGATGCGCCCGGCGCGAGCCAGAGCGACACGTCGCTCACGTCGCGCTCGCCCGTGAGCCGCTCGAAGTCGCGCGCATCGATGGTGATGGCGCCGAACTGCCGCGCGTAGTCGCGCCACACGCCCGCGACGAAGAAGCGCGCCGGTTCTCGCGCGCCGCCGAGCGCGGCCGACAGCGGCGCGAAGGTGGTGCCCGGCCTGGCGCCATACAGGTCGACCATCGGCTCGCTCACGTAGATGCCGATCTGCCCCGCGGGCACCGGCAGCGCCGGCCCGGTGAGCGGCAGCGCCTGCGCCGGGCTGCCGTCGAAGCTGCGCGCGATCAGCGTGACCGCCGGCTGCGCCGGGTCGAGCTGCAGCGGCCGCGTGCGCAGCGTGCCGGCGCGCGCCACGCCCGGCAGTTGCGCCAGCGCCTGCACGAAGGCGGGTTCGAAGGTCGCGGTGTCGCTGCTGCTGCCGGCGCCGGCATTGGTCGAGCGGCCGCTGGAGGTGGCGCGCAGGTAGAGGTCGGCCGGCAGCACCACGCCGAGCCAGCTCGTGACCGAATCGCGAAAGCTCGCCACCATCACCGTGAGCGCCACCGCCAGGCTCAGGCTCGCGACCACGCCGCTCACGGCCACCGCCGCCGTGCCGCGCATGCGCCGCGCGCGTTCGATCGCGAGCATCGGCAGCACGCGGCGCGACAGCGCCGGCGCGATGCGGTCGTAGAGCAGCGCCACGAACCAGGGCAGGGCGGTGATGCCGCCGACCAGCAGGCAGCCCACCGACAGATAGGCTGCGACCGGAATGCCCTCGATGGCCGGAAGCTTCGCCAGCAATGCGCCCGCGGCGATGAGTCCGAACGCGAGCCAGTGGCCGCCGCCGCGCGAGGGGGCGGCGCCCAGGCCCTTGAGCGTCTGCGCCTCGGGCAGCGCCTCGGCCGCGCGCGCCGGCCACCAGCCGCCGACCAGCGCCGCCAGCACGCCGAGCGCGCCGTAGAGCAGGGCCGCGCTGCCGCTCCAGTGCAGCGTGGGCGCCACGCCTTCGAAGTAGCCGCCGCCCAGGTCGCCACCGAGCACGCGCAGCGCGAAGGCCGCGAGCGCGGTGCCCAGCGCCAGTCCCGCCGCGCTGCCGATCAGGCCCAGCACCAGCGACTCGGCCAGCACCAGGCGCAGCCGCTCGCGCGGCGTGAGGCCGAGCACGCCGAGCAATGCGAACTGCTGCGCACGCTTGGCGACGCTGAGCGCGAGCACCGAGAACACCAGGAAGGCGCCGGTGAAGAGCGCGACCAGCGCCAGCACCGTGAGGTTCACGCGGTAGGCGCGCGACAGGTTGCTCACGCGCTCGGCCGCATCGCCGGGCTCGGCGAACTGCAGGCCGGCGGGCCAGTCGGGCGCGCTGCGCAGCGCTTCGGTGAAGGCGGCGCGGTCGGTGCCGGGCGCGAGCCGCAGGTCGATGCGGCTCAGGCGCCCCAGCTGGTCGAAGAGATCCTGCGCCGCGCCGATGTCCATCACCGCGATCGCCGGCCCGGTGGCGGCCACGTGGCCCGCCACCTCGAGCGTGTGCCAGGGGCCGCCGCCGCTGCGCAGCTGCACCGTCTCGGCGCCGTCCGCCGGCGCTTCGGCGGGCAGCGCGAGCAGCCGGCGCGCCGCGGCATTCAGGAACACATGCCCCGGCGCCAGCAGCGCGAAGCGCGCGGCATGGCCGCGCGGCTGCGGCATCAGCGCGGGCGCGATGGTGGGCAGCGCGAGCGCATCCACGCCGACCACGCGCAGCGGCAGTTGCCGGTCGGCCGCGCGCGCGAGGCCCTGCACCTCGAGCACCGGGCTCGCGAGCGTCACCTGCGGATGCTGCGCCAGCCGCGCGAACACCGCCTCGTCGAAGCCGCCCTGCACCGCGCGCACCTCCAGGTCGGGCTGGCCGTTGACCGAGCGCACGGCGCTCGAGAACTCGTCGAGCGCGGAGGCATTGATGAGCTGGACCGAGAACGCGAGCGCCACGCCCAGCATCACCGCGAGCACCGCCGCCGCATTGCGCCAGGGGTGGTGGCGGAGTTCCTGCCAGGAGAAGGTGGTGAGCAAGGCGCGCATGGGGCGATTGTGCGCGGGCTGCCGGCGGCGCCGGCGCCCGCTCACAGGCGCTGCGCCATCGCCCCCAGGTAGGTGCGCACGGCCGCGCTGGCGCTGAGCCCGATTGCGCGTTCGTAGGCCTGGCGTGCGGCGGCCCGTGCGCCCCCGGCGGCGAGCAGGTGCGCCCGCGCGGCCCAGAACGGCTGGTAGTTCGCCACGTCGGCGGGCGCAATGGCTTCGAGCGCGCGCAGCCCGGCGTCGTGGCCGCGCGCGTTCGCGAGCGCGCATGCGAGGCTGACCTGCGCCCCGATGCTGGGCCGCAGCGCGAGGAGCCCGTTGTAGAGCGCCACCAGCGTCTCGGGCGGGACCGGCGCGCCCACGCGGCGCTCGCAGTGCGCCGACTGGATCGCGGCCTCGAGCTGGTAGGGGCCGAGGCGCTGCATGCGCGAGGCCTGCGCGAGGCATTGCTCGGCTTCGGCGAGCAGGTCGGGGTTCCAGCGCGCGGTGTCCTGCTGGTCGAGCGGCACGTAGGCGCCGCTGGCGCTGCGGCGCGCCTCGGCGCGGCTCTCGCAGAACAGCATCAGCGCCAGCAGGCCGAGCGGCTCGGGCTCGTCGGGCATCAGCCGGCACAGGATGCGGCCGAGGTCGATGGCCTCGGCGGTCAGGCCGTCCGGGCGCGCATCGGCACCGTCCACGTCGTCCCAGCCGGTGCCGTAGGCGGCATAGATGCCGTCGAGCACGTCCTGCAGCCGATGCGGCAGGTCGCGCGCCTCGGGGTATTCGAAAGGAATGCCGGCGCTGCGGATGCGCGCCTTGGCGCGCACCAGCCGCTGGCCGAGCGTGGCCGGCGCGGTGAGGAAGGCGCCGGCCATGCGCGCGGCGTCCAGGCCGAGCACGGTCTGCAGCATCAGCGGCGTGCGCGCGGCGGCGTCGATGGCCGGATGGGCGCAGACGAAGAACAGGCGCAGCCGGTCGTCGGGCACCGCCTGGCCGCCGGCCTCGGCGGTGTCCATCTCGCCGGCGAGCAGGAGCAGCGTCTGGGTGGCGGCGTCCTGCACGCGCGTATGGCGCCAGGCGTCGAGCCGGCGGTTGCGCGCCACGCTCAGCAGCCAGGCGTCGGGGCGTTCGGGCACGCCGTCGACGGGCCAGCGTTCGAGCGCGCGCGCGAAGGCGTCGGCGAGCGCGTCCTCGGAGCCGGCGATGTCGTGCGTGCGCGCCGACAGGATCGCCAGCAGCCGGCCATAGGACAGGCGGGCCGCCCGCTCGGCGGCCGCGAGGGCGGCCGTGTCGTTCATGGCCGGCCCCCGCCTCAGGCGGCCTGCGCGGTCGCGGTGAACGCCGGCCGCACTTCGACGCCGCCGGTGCTCGCGCAGGGCGCGCGCGCGGCCCATTCGAGCGCGGCGTCCAGGTCCGGCACGTCGATCACGAAGTAGCCGCCGAGCTGCTCCTTGGTGTCGGCGAAGGGTCCGTCCTGCACCTGGCGCTTGTCACCGCGGATGCGCAGCGTGGTGCCGGTCACCGGCGGCATCAGGCCGTGGCCGCCGAGCGAGATGCCGGCCTTGCGCACCGCATCGGCATAGGCGATCCAGCTGCTGCGATGGGCCTGGGCGGCGGGGTCGTCGCTGCGCTCGAACTCGGCGGCCGTCTGGTAGAACATCAGCATGTACTGCATGGTGAAACTCCGTCATGAAAGTGGATTGAGCAGGATCGCTCGTACCCATGACGGCCACCGGTCCGTCATTTCGACAGCAAGCAGCACATTTTTTGACGGCCCGGGCGGCGGCGCAATGCCGCTTGCCCAGGGGAAGGCACCGCCGGGCAGCGCCGGCGGGCACCGCGGCTACGCGGCCCTGGCCGGCGCGGCCGGCGCGAACATGGTTTCGAGCTCGCTGCGCAGCCGGTAGGCCGCGGTGGAGGTGTCGATCGCCACGTCGTCCCAGCAGAGGCTCTGCCCCTTCTTCACGGGCCGCACCAGCCTGACGTCGTGCGCCAGCCCGAGCGGCAGTCCGCCGAGGCGCAGCGAGCGCTCGGCCGGCAGCAGCTTGCCCCAGACGGTGTAGCCGCCCTCGCCGTCGAGCATCTCGCCGGCCGCGAGGTCGCGCTTGGCGGTGGCGACCACGTCGGCGTTCCAGCAGGTGGCGACGCCGGTCGGTTCGCCGCGCAGCGCCACGCTTGCGACCGACATGCCCACTTCGAGCCCGATCAGGTGCCAGCGCTTGTAGAGCGTGAAGTAGCGCCCGCTCGGATCGGTGTGGGCGTTGTATTCCTCGAAGCAGTTCCTGATGTAGTCGGTCTCGGCCTCGACCGTGACCCACACGCCCATGCGGATGTCGTAGGGGATCTTCCGGCCGTCGGCTTCGAGCGAGGACACCACTTCCACCATGCCCTTGCGCTCGAGCACGCCGCCCTCGGTCTTCGGCCGCGTCACGAAGGGGATGTCCTCCACGCTCGCGGGCGGATAGAGCAGGCCGTCGGAGGGCACGCCCAGGCCGGTGGCGTTGGCCACGGCCGAGCTTTCGATCGAGGGCTTGGAGCCGTCGAGGAAGCTGTTGAACATCTTCGGGTTGAGGCCGCCGCGCTTCGCCTGCTCGGGCGTGAGGCCGTAGTGGCCCCAGACCGTCTCGGGCGTGGATTCGCTGAAGTGCGGCAGCCACTTGTGGCCGCGCCCGGCCGCCACCACCGGGAAGCCGCAGGTGCGTGCCCAGTCGACGAGGTCGCAGATCAGCGCCGGCTGGTCGCCGAAGGCGAGCGAATACAGCACGCCGGCCTGCTGGGCGCGGCGCGCGAGCAGCGGGCCGCAGAAGGCGTCGGCCTCGACCGTGACGTTGACCACGTGCTTGCCGTGCGCGAAGGCATCGAGGCAATGGTCCACGGCCGCGACGGGATGGCCGGTGCACTCGACCACGACGTCGATGGTGGGCTCGCGCGTCACGGCCTGCCAGTCGTCGGTGATCCAGGTGCTGCCGGTCTTCAGCGCCTCCTGCACCGAGCCGGCCGCGCTTCGCGCGGGCTGCCAGCCCACGCGTTCGAGGTTCGCGCGCGCGGCGGCCGGCGAGAGATCGGCGATCGCGACCAGCTGCACGCCGGGCGTGCGCGGGATCTGCGCAAGGTACATCGAGCCAAATTTACCGGCGCCGATCAGGCCGATGCGGACGGGGCGCCCTTCGGCGGCGCGCTGCTGCAGGCGGGCATGGAGGCTCATGGTTCAGGCCTCCACGCCGTCGAGCAGTTCGAGCGAGGTCTGCAGTGCGCTCGCGGGCAGGCCGTTCTTCCACGGCAGGTCGACGGGGTAGGGCTTCAGCAGGCAGTCGTCGGGCAGCATCTCGATCGGCGTGAAGTCGCGGTGCGCGATGTACTCGGGCCGCTTGTGGCGCCGGATGTGGTTGCTGACCGCGCACAGGCTCAGGTACACCGCCACGCGGTTGAAGGGCGAGAGGTTGCTGCCCGAGGCATGCACCAGGCAGCTGTGGAACAGGATCATCGAACCGGCCGGGCCCTTGGGCGAGACGATGCCGCCGTGCTTGCCGCCCGCGCGCTCGACCAGCTGGCGGATCAGGTCGTTGTCGACCGTCCACAGCGGATAGCTGGTGGTCGTGAGGTCGTGCTTCGCCTCCACCACGCCCTTCCTGTGGCTGCCGGGGATGAACATCAGCGGGCCGTTGTGCTCGGTCACGTCGTCGAGAAAGATCGCGACGTTCATCGCGCGCTCGGTCGGCATCAGGTCGTCGTTGAGCCAGGTGCCGTAGTCCTGGTGCCATTGCCAGACCTCGCCTTCGAAGGCCATCTTGCCGTTGATCTTGAACTGGTGCATGTAGACCGCTTCGTCGAACAGGTCCATCACCGGCCCGACCATGCGCGGATGGCGCGCCAGCTTCGCGAAGGGCTCGCTGATCAGGTGCGCCGCAAAGTTCGTGCGCACCGCGTCGGAGCCCTTCTCGCGCACGTTGAAGGCCTCGCGCCGGCTGTAGAGATCGGGCACGGCATCGGTCAGCACCCGCGTCTCCTCGGGCGAGAAATGGCTGGGAAAGAACAGGTAGCCGTCGCGCTCGAACTGCGCGCGTTGCTCGGGTGTCAGCTTCATGCGGTGTCTCCTTGTCGGTGGCGGGGTGGGGAAGCGGAATGCGTGCGCCCGGCCGCGGCCGCGCCGCGCGCCAGCTGTTCGGCGAGCCGGCGGGCCAGCGCCTCGCTCGCCTGCGCCACGTGCGCCTCGCTCAGGCGCGCCGCGCGTGCTTCGTCGCCCGCGGCGATGGCCTTCGCGATGGCCTCGTGCTCGTCCCAGAGCGACTCGCGCTGGGGCTCGGCCTGCAGCACCGCACCCATCGCGCGGCGCAGGTGGCGCCAGTGCTGGTCGGCGCTCCGGCCGATCAGCGGATTGCCCGAGGCCGCGTAGATGGCCTGGTGAAAGGCCATGTCGGCATCGATCATGGCCTCGACATTGCGCCCGCGCGCGGCGCGCCGGCCGCGCTCCATGAGCTTCGGGTCGATGCAGAAGCGCTGCCCGGCCGCGAGCCGCGCGGCCAGCACGTCGAGCGCACCGCGCACCTGGTAGACCTGGCGCATCTGCTCGGCATCGAGCGGCGCCACGAGCACGCCGCGCCCGGGGGCGTCGTGCACGAAGCCGTCCTTCTTGAGCAGGCGCAGCGCCTGCAGCACCGGCTGGCGCGACACCCCGAGCCGCTGCGCGATGTCCTCCTGCGTGAGCCGCTCGCCGGGCGCGAGCGCGCCGCTGCTGATGGCGCCGAGCAGGGCGCGGTACACCTGGTCCACGAGGTCGGGGGCGGCTTCGATGCTGACGAGCTGGGCGGGCATGGGGGCTCCGTTTTTGAACTCTGTATACAGAGTACGAACATCCGGGGCGCCACGGCCAGCGGGTTTTCACCCATCCGGGCGGCAACAGGACGCAACTCGCTAAGCTAGCCGCATGCAACTCCCCACCTACGACGACGTCATTGCCGCGGCCGCGCGGCTCCAGGGCCATGCCCACCGCACGCCGGTGCTGCGTTCCAGCACCGCCGATGCACGCTGGGGCGCGCAGTTCTTCTTCAAGTGCGAGAACTTCCAGCGCATGGGGGCCTTCAAGTTCCGCGGCGCCTTCAATGCGCTCTCCCGGTTCGACGCGGCGCAGCGCCAGGGCGGCGTGATCGCGTTCTCGTCGGGCAACCATGCGCAGGCGGTCGCGCTGTCGGCGCGGTTGCTGTCGATGCCGGCCGTGATCGTGATGCCCAGCGACGCGCCGGCCGCGAAGGTGGCCGCGACCAAAGGCTACGGCGCCGAGGTCGTGATGTACGACCGCTTCGCCGAAGACCGCGAGGCGCTGACGAAGCGGCTCGCGCAGGAACGCGGCATGACGATGATCCCGCCCTACGACCATCCCGACGTGCTCGCGGGGCAGGGCACGGCGGTGAAGGAACTGGTCGAGGAGACCGGGCCGCTCGACCATCTGTTCGTCTGCCTCGGCGGCGGCGGGCTGCTGTCGGGCTCGGCGCTCTCGGCTCGCGCGCTCGCGCCCGGCTGCAAGGTCTACGGCGTCGAGCCCGAGGCCGGCAACGACGGCCAGCAGTCGCTGCGCGCAGGGCGCATCGTGCACATCGAGACGCCGAAGACCATCGCCGACGGCGCGCAGACGCAGCACCTCGGCGAATACACCTTCGGCATCATCCGCCGCGACGTGGACGACATCTTCACGGTCAGCGACCTGCAGCTGGTCGAGGCGATGCGCTTCTTCGCCGAGCGCATGAAGATGGTGGTGGAACCCACCGGCTGCCTCGCCTTCGCGGGCGCGATCGCGGCCGGGCGTGCGATCGAGGGGCAGCGCGTGGGCATCGTGGTGAGCGGCGGCAACGTCGACCTGTCGCGCTTCGCCGCGCTGATCGCACCGGCGCAGTGACGCGCCTCAGGCGCGGATGCCCTGCGCCGTGAGGTGCAGCAGGCGGTCCGCGCGCGCCGCGGCGCTTTCGGAATGCGTGACCAGCACCAGCGAGGCGCCGTGCTCGCGCGTCTGCGCGATCAGCAGTTCCATCACCTTCGCGGCCGTGCCCGGATCGAGGTTGCCGGTGGGCTCGTCGGCGAGCAGCAGCGCCGGGCCGTGCACCAGCGCGCGTGCGATCGCCACGCGCTGCAACTGCCCGCCCGAGAGCGTCTGCGGCAGCCGCGCGCCCATGCCCGCAAGGCCCACGGCCTCGAGCATGCGCGCCACGCGCGGCTCGTCGTCGCGGCCGCGCCCGAGCAGCATCAGCGGCAGCGCGACGTTCTGCGCCACGTCGAGGTGCGGCAGCACGTGGAAGGCCTGGAACACGAAGCCCACGTGGCGCCTGCGCCAGAGCGCGCAGGCCTCGCCGTCGAGCGCGCCGATGTCGGTGCCGTCGTGCGTCACCGTGCCGGCGTCCCAGCGGTCGAGCCCGGCCATGCAGTTGAGCAGCGTCGACTTGCCCACGCCCGATTCGCCGACGATCGCGACGAACTCGCCCGGCGCGACGGTGAGCGTCACGTTCTCGAACACCGGCACCTCGCCGTAGTGCTTGGCCAGCCCTTCGATGTGCAGCGTCATGCCGGCACCGCCCGGCGCATCTGTTCGACCGCGGTCCGTGCGGCATCGGGTGCATCGCAAGCGATCACGCGGCGCGCGGGCATGCTGCGCAGCCAGGTGATCTGGCGCTTGGCGAGCTGGCGCGTGGCCGCGATGCCGCGCTCGCGCAGCGACTGCAGCGCGGCGGCATCGGGCGCGACCCGGCCCTCGGCCTCGAGCGCCTCGAACATCTCCCACGCCTGCCGGTAGCCCACGCAGCGCATCGACGGCAGTTCCGGCGACAGGTCGCCGCGCGCGCGCAGCGCACGCACCTCGTCGAGAAAGCCCGCGGCCAGCATGGCGTCGAAACGCTCGGCGATGCGTGCATGCAGCCAGCCGCGGTCCTCGGGCTCGAGCGAGAACAGGAGGCCGCCTTCCGCGGCGGGCAGCGTCTTGCGCGCGCTCGCATGGAAGTGCGAGAGCGGCCGGCCGCTGCTTTCCCAGACCTCGAGCGCGCGCTGGATGCGCTGGCTGTCCTGCGGCGCGAGGCGCGCGGCGGTCTCCGGATCGACCTGCGCGAGCCGCGCATGCATCGCAGGCCAGCCCAGCGCAGCGGCGTCGGCATCGATGCGCGCGCGCACCGCAGGATCGGCCGCGGGCATCGCATCGATGCCGTCGAACAGCGCCTTGAAATACAGCATGGTGCCGCCCACCAGCAGCGGCAACGCGCCGCGCGCGCGGATCTCGGCGATCAGCCGCGAGGCGTCGGCCGCGAAGGCCGCGGCGCTGTAGCGCTCGCGCGGGTCGAGGATGTCGATCAGGTGGTGCGGCACCGCGCGGCGTTCCTCGGCGCTGGGCTTGGCGCTGCCGATGTCCATGCCGCGGTAGACCAGGGCCGAGTCGACGCTGACGATCTCCACCGGATGTTCCCGCGCGAGCGCCAGCGCGACGGCGGTCTTGCCCGAAGCGGTCGGCCCGGCCAGGGCCAGGAAGCGCGGCGGACAGGCGGTTGGGGAAGGGGGACACATGATGCGTCGAGCGTAGCAAATGGTCCGGGATCGGACAGCCGAACGCAGAGGGCGCGAAGGTTTCGCAGAAGGCGCAGAAAAGAATCTCGAAAAATTCTTTGCGTTCCTTCTGCGACCTCTGCGTGTTTTTGTATTCCTTCTGCGTTCGGCTGCCCGATTCCGCTTTTCAGCTCGTCTCCCGCATCCGCCGTATGTCGCGCGAGGGCGGCGCGCCGAAGAGCCGTGCGTACTCGCGGCTGAACTGCGAAGCGCTTTCGTAGCCCACGCGCACGCCCGCGGTGCCGGCGTCGAGGCCCTGGTTCAGCATCAGCTGCCGGGCCTCCTGCAGGCGCAGCTGCTTCAGGTACTGCATCGGGCTCATGCCCGCCACCGCGCGGAAGTGCTGCCGGAAGGTCGAGGGACTCATGTTCGCCGAGGCGGCCAGTTCGTCGGCGAGCACGGTGCGCGTGAAGTTCATCTTGAGCCAGGCCATGCTCTGCGCCACCTGCTGGCTCGGCGAGCCGATCGCCACCAGGCGCTGCAGCTGCGGCCCGTGCGGGCCCGCGAGCAGCCGCACCAGGATCTCGCGCTGCAGGAGCGGCGCGAGCTGCGGGATCAGCCGCGGTTCGGCCAGCAGGTCGACGAGCCGCGTCACCGCGCCGAGCAGCGTCGGATCGAGGTCGCCGAGCGACATGGCGCGATGGCTGCCGTCCCTGGCCGGCGGCGGCAGGGCCATCTCGGCTGCGAGCTGCAGGACCGTGCGGGGATCGAGCCGCAGCATCAGCCCGATGAAGGGCTGCGCGGTGCTGGCGCTGAGGATGTGCGAGACCACGGGAAGCTCGGCGGTCGTGAGCAGCGACTGGCCCGCGGCATAGTCGAACACCTCGCCGCCGAGCGCGACCCGCTTCTGCCCGCTGACCGTGATGCCCACGCCGAAGCCATACATGCAGTGCAGCGGCGCGGTCGCGGCGCTGCGCCGGTGCAGCGAGAGTTCGGGAATGGCCGTGAGGTAGTCGCCATCGGCCTGCGCGGTGCGCGCCACCGCGCGCTGCAATTCGTTCAGCACGGCCGAGGCATCGCGCCGCGCCGGTTGTGCCGCTTCCATCTGGATCCTTTCGAAGTACACGCCGCGAAAAGTCTATCCGCGCCGCATGCGTTTCCGCCGCACATTCGGCGATTCAGGCAAGAACTCGCGCGAATTGGGCAAGCGCGCGGCCGGTCTTCACCCGACACTCGCGGGCGATGGGCCCGCGTGCATGCCGCTTCGCGCGCCGAGGGCCCTCCGTCGAATCAGGCAACCCACCACTCCCACGATGAACACAGAAAAAAAGATCGCTTCCATCTCCGCTTCGCTCGCGCTGGTGCTGGGCCTCGGCGCCGCTGCCGCCATGCCGCGCGAGGCCGCCGCGAGCCAGGCGCTGGCGCAGAAGTATTCATGCGTCGCCTGCCATCAGCCCGCCACCAAGGTGGTAGGCCCGTCCTGGAAGGAGATCGGCGCGAAGTACGGCGACGGCAAGGGCACGGCGGCGCAGCTCGCGGCCAGCATCAAGGGCGGCAGCTCGGGCAAATGGGGCCCGATGCCGATGCCGCCGCAGCCCCAGGTGCCCGATGCCGACCTGCAGGCGCTCGCGCAGTGGCTGCTCGACGGCGCCAAGTGAGACGGCTTCCCTCTTCATCCATCCACCCCACGGAGAAAACAAGAAATGACTGCACTCCACGTCAATGGCCGTGAACACACGGTCGATGTCGATCCCGGCACGCCCATCCTCTGGGCCCTGCGCGACACGCTGGGCATGACCGGCACCAAGTTCGGCTGCGGCGCCGCGCTGTGCGGCGCCTGCACGGTGCACCTCGACGGGCAGGCGATCCGCTCGTGCGTCACGCCGATCGCCGCCGCCGAAGGCAAGAAGATCACCACCGTCGAACGCGTGACCGATGGCAGCGACCGCGTCGGCGCCGCCGTGCATGCCGCCTGGGTGCGGCACGACGTCGCGCAGTGCGGCTACTGCCAGAGCGGCCAGATCATGAGCGCGACGGCCTTCCTGCAATCGCTGCCGCCGGGCAAGAAGCCCAGCGCGGAAGAGATCGACTCGGCCATGGCCGGCAACATCTGCCGCTGCGGCACCTATGCCCGCATCCGTGCCGCCGTGGCCGATGCGGCCAGCCAACTCGCCTGAAGAAGGAGCCGCCATGCTGCCCCACATCGAATACCACCAGATGCCCCGCGCGCTGCAGCGCCTGCTGGCGCAATCCCAGACGTCCGACGAGGCCGCCGCGCTGCCGCGCCGCAGCTTCCTCAAGATCGTCGGCGCGGGCGGGCTCGCGCTCGGCGCCTTTCCGCAGCTCGCGCTCGCGCAGGCCGGCGGCGCCGCGCCCGCGGCCGGCGGCCTGAAGCCGACGCAGCAGCCTTCGGCCTTCGTGCGGATCGCGCCGAACGGCGAGGTCACGGTCACCATCAACCGGCTCGAATTCGGCCAGGGCGTGCAGACCGGCCTGCCGATGATCCTGGCCGAGGAGCTCGATGCCGACTGGGCGCTGGTGCGCAGCCGCAGCGGCACCAACGACGCGGCCTATGCCGACCCGCTGTTCGGCATGCACCTGACCGGCGGCTCGAACACCATCAAGAACAGCTACCTGCAGTACCGCGAGCTCGGCGCGCGTGCCCGCGCGATGCTGCTGTCGGCCGCCGCGGCGCGCTGGAAGGTCGACCCGGCCACGCTGCGCACGCAGGCCGGCATGGTGATCGGCCCGGGGGGGCGCAAGGCCGGCTATGGCGAACTGGCCGAGGCGGCGATGGCGCTGCCGGTGCCCGAGAAGGTGGTGCTCAAGGACCCGAAGGACTTCCGCATCATCGGCCGTGCGACCACGCGCCTCGATGCGGCCGCCAAGAGCAGCGGCCGGCAGGACTTCGGCATCGACGTGCGGCTGCCGGGCCAGCTCACGGCCGTGGTGGCGCATCCGCCGGTGTTCGGCGCGCGACTCGCCTCGGTGGACGACAGCGCCGCGCGCGCGGTCAAGGGCGTGAAGGCCGTGGTGCGCATTCCGCTCGACCGCGGTGCCGAGGGCGTGGCCGTGGTGGCCGACGGCTACTGGCCGGCCAAGCAAGGCCGCGATGCGCTGAAGCTGCAATGGGACACGGCCGCCGTCGAGAAGGTCGATTCCGAGCGCCAGCTGGCCCAGTACCGCGAACTGGCAGGCCGCCCCGGCCCGCGCAAGTTCGACGCCGACATGGCGCCGCTCGCGAATGCGCCGCGCAAGCTCGAGGCCGAGTTCGTCTTCCCCTACCTCGCGCATGCGCCGATGGAGCCGATCAACTGCACCGTCAAGCTCGAAGCCGGGCGCGCCGAACTCTGGGTCGGCACCCAGTCGGCCGACCTCGACGGCATCGCCGCGGCGCGCGCGCTGAAGCTCGAGCCCGCACAGGTGAAGGTCAACGTGCAGATGGCGGGCGGCGGCTTCGGCCGGCGCTTCGTGGGCAGCAGCGACTTCGTGGTCGAGGCCTGCGAGATCGCCAAGGCTACGCGCGCCGCGGGGCTCGACGCGCCGGTGCGGCTGCTGTGGAGCCGCGAGGACGATATCAAGGGCGGCTACTACCGGCCCATGCACCTGCACCGCGCGCGCATCGGCTTCGACGAGGGCGGCAAGATCCTGGCCTGGGACCACGTCATCGTGGGCCAGTCGATCACGGCGGGCACGGTGTTCGCGGGCATGATGGTCAAGGACGGCATCGATGCCACCGCGGTCGAGGGCATGCGCGATCCGTACCCGGTGCCGATGCGCCTCACGGTGCACCATCCGCAGCAGAACGTGCCGGTGCTCTGGTGGCGCAGCGTGGGTTCCACCCACACCGCCTTCGTGATGGAGACGCTGATCGACGAGATCGCGCGCAGCACCCGGCAGGACCCGGTGGCCTACCGCATGCAGCTCTTCGGCGACAAGCATCCGCGCCACCGCGCGGCGTTGCAGCTGGCCGTGGACAAGAGCGGCTACGGCAAGAAGAAGCTGCCCGAGGGCCGCGCCTGGGGCGTGGCGGTGCACGAGTCCTTCGAGTCGGTGGTGGCCTACGTGGTCGAGGCCTCGGTCAAGGACGGCCAGCCGGTGCTGCACCGCGTGACCAGCGGCGTGCACTGCAACCTCGCCGTGAATCCGCGCAGCATCGAGGCGCAGGTGCAAGGCGCGGCGGTGATGGGGCTGTCGACCTGCCTCGCCGGCAGCGCCATCACCCTGAAGGACGGCGTGGTGCAGCAGGGCAACTTCGGCGACTTCACGGTCGCGCGCATCACGCAGGTGCCGGCGTTCGACGTCCACATCGTGCCGAGTGCCGATGCGCCCAAGGGCATGGGAGAGCCGGGGCTGCCGCCGCTCGCGCCCGCGTTCGCGAATGCCGTGGCGCAACTGACCGGCAAGCCCTTGCGGCAGCTGCCGTTCAATCTGGCCTGAGGTGCAGAGGGCTCGGGGGCGAGGTCAGTCCCAGGGGTTGACCAACGGCACCCCCGAGGCCTCGAAGTGCCTGGTGTTGCGCGTCACGACCCTCGCACCGTGCAGCAGCGCGGTGGCCGCGATGATCGGGTCGCGGTAGTCGCGCGCATCGGCCCATGGCAGCTGTGCTGCGCGACGCGCAACGCGGTGATCGATGGGCAGAATCCGCCCTTCGAATGCCGGCAGCACCATCTCTTCGAGCCAGCGGTTCAGGATCGCGGCCTGCGTTTCATCGCCGCGCAGCGCCAGTTGGCTGATGCCGCGCTGGATCTCCAGCACGGTGATTGCGCTGATGTGCATCGCCTCGGTCGGTTCGGTGGCCATCCACGCCAGCACGTTCGGATGGCAGTTGCGCTTGCGAACCTCGGAAATGACGTTAGTGTCGAGCAGCAGCATCACTGTCACGATCGGGGGGCTGCTCGGATTCAGGCGTCGAAGTCCCTGGCGCCGATGCGGATCGGCTCGAAGTCGATCTCGATGCCATCGGCCTCCGGCATGCGCAGCAGATCGACCAGGGTCTTGTCCGTGTTCGTCAGGCGACGGTACAGCGCGATCGGCACGAGTGCGAGCGCGGGTTGCCCACGGTCGGTGATGATGACGTGGCCTCCCTCGGCGGCCACGCGCTTGGCCGCGCTCACGTTGTGCACGAATTCGCGGCTCGTGACCGTCTTGATGGTAGTGTTTCCCATGGTGCGTCCTTGGGCCGAATGTTAGCGACATTACTAACATCCATCAAGCGCATGTTCGGCGAAGGGGGCCGGCGGGCCGCCGGCGCGCAACGGGCGCTGCCTGCTAGATCGCCGCCGGCGCGCCGGGCGCGCGCGCCTCGTCGCGGAGCTCGCGCGGGGCCGGCGGCAGCACGGGCACGAGCGGCGACAGCTTCGGCTGGTTGCGCGCGACCATGTTGTCGGGGTTCATGCGGAACAGCTGCGTGAGCGCCGCGCGGTACTGCACCTCGCCGACCGAATTGGTGTTGTGGTGCGAGCCGCCTTCGACCAGCACGAACATCTTCGGCACGATGGCGGCCTCGTAGAGCTTGCGGCCGAGCGTGGGGTTGATGAGGCTGTCGGCGGTGCCGTGCACCACCAGCAGCGGCGCGCCGATGTCCCTGACCTTGTTGATCGCCTCGAAGCGCTGCGTGATGAACGGGCCAAAGGGCAGCCAGCCCCACTTGAAGCCGCTGACCACGTCGGCGATGGAGGTGAAGGTGCTCTCGACGATGGTGCCGCTCTCGTCGCCCACGCGCGAGGCGAGGTCGATGCCGATCGCGCCGCCGAGCGAGTGGCCGAAGATGTAGCGGTGCTGCTTCGGATGCCGTGCGGCCAGCCAGGTCCAGGCGGCGCGGGCGTCCTCGCGCGCCGATTCCTCGGACGGCAGGCCCTTGGTGCTCTTGCCGAAGCCGCGGTAGTCGATGGCCAGCACCGAGAAGCCCAGTTCGTGCATGCGCTGGATGCGCGGTGCCGAGCCGGCGACGTTGTAGCGCGCGCCATGCAGGTAGAGCATCACGGGCCGGTCGGTGGTCTCGGGTTCGCCGCCGAGCCAGAGACCGTGCAACCGCGCGGGCTCGCCGGTGATCGAGGACTGGAAGTCGATCCAGACGTCCTGCATGCCCGCCGTCATGCTGGCGGTGTTGCCCCAGCTGCGGTCGCTGGGCTGGAAGATCCATTCGCGCTGCTGCTCGTCGAATGTGGAGCAGCCGGCGGCCAGCAGGGCGCAGAGCGAAAGAACGGAGGCGAGCAGGGACCAGCGTTTCATGGGCAGAGGACAGACAGCGAAGCCGGCGGAAAGTTCATGTTCCAACGTCCGGAACGCGCCGACACTGCGTTCCGAACCCTCCCGCCAATGCCCTCTATGGAGACTTTGGTCCTCACAGGCAACGTCCGTGCCCGGTTTCCGGATGACGCGTGACAGCCAGGGAAAAACCCTGAAAAACTTGTAACCGCTGGTCTACCGACCGCGCAGGAACAGCGCGTCCAGTTCCCGGATCGAGAGTTGGCGCCAGGTCGGCCGGCCGTGGTTGCACTGGTCGGAGCGCTCGGTGGCTTCCATCTGGCGCAGCAGCGCGTTCATCTCGTCGATGGTGAGCTTGCGGTTGGCCCGCACCGCGCCGTGGCAGGCCATGGTGGAGAGCAGCTCGTTCTGCGCGCGCTGGACCACGGTGCTGGCGTCGTGCTGGGCCAGTTCGGCCAGCACGCTGCGCGCGAGCTCGACCGGGTCGCCGTCCGCCAGCGTGGCGGGCACCGCACGCACCGCCAAGGTGCGCGGCGAGAACGGCGTGACCTCCAGCCCCAACGTGGACAGCACCGCGGCGCAGGCCTCGGCGGTGGCCACTTCCTGCGGCGTGGCCGCGAAGGTGGCGGGGATCAGCAGCGGCTGGCTCGCAATGGCGGCGCCGTCGAGCTGGGTCTTGAGGCGCTCGTAGACGATGCGTTCGTGCGCCGCATGCATGTCGACCACCACCAGCCCCTGGGTGTTCTCCGCCAGGATGTAGATGCCCTGCAGCTGCGCCAGTGCGCGGCCCAGCGGCCAGGCCTGTCCGCTGTCGACGGCCGTCGCAGCGGCGTCGTCGCGCGGCGCTGCGGTCAGGCTCGGGGGCGCGCGGAACGGCAGCGGGGCGGCTTCGGCGGTGGACCAGCGCACGCCGGCAGGCTGGGGCGCGCCCTGTCCCGACGCATCGGCCGTATCGGCGCGCCGCGGCCACATCGCGTCGAAATCGCCGATGCCGCGCTCGGCGGCCCTGAAGTGGATGCCCGGCTGGGTCCAGTTCTCGCCGGTGGCCGGCACGGCGGGCTTGAAGAACGGCGCCGCGGGTGCGGCGGCCGCCACGGCATCGCCCGCGCGCGGTGCGGCCAGCGCGTTCTCGATCGCATGGCGCACCGCCTGGTGCACCTCGCGGCCGTCGCGGAAGCGCACCTCGATCTTGGTCGGATGCACGTTCACGTCCACGCGCGAGGGATCGATCTCGAGGTAGAGCGCATAGACGGGCTGGCGCTGTCCGTGCAGCACGTCTTCGTAGGCGCTGCGCACCGCATGCGAGAGCACCTTGTCGCGCACGAAGCGGCCGTTGACGTAGAAGAACTGCTGGTCGGCGCGCGAGCGCGCGGCGTCGGGAATGCCCGCGCGTCCCACCACGCGCACCGCGCCGCCGATGTGCTCGACCGCCACGCTCTGCGCGACGAAGTCGTCGCTGAGCGCATCGGCGAGCCGCTGCTCGCGCCGCTCGGCGGCCCGCCACTGCTCCATGAGCTTGCCGTCGTGCCAGACCGAGAAGCCGACCTCCGGCCGCGCGAGCGCATGGCGGCGCACCGCCTCGATGCAGTGGGCGAGCTCGGTGGCGTCGGTCTTCAGGAACTTGCGGCGCGCCGGCGTCGCGAAGAAGAGCTCGCGCACTTCCACCGTGGTGCCCACGCCGCGCGCCACCGGGCGCAGCTCGCCCGTGCGGCCGTCGAGCGCAAAGGCGCCGTCGGCACCCGCGAAGCGCGAGAGGATGCTGAGCTCGGCGATCGCGTTGATGGCGGCCAGCGCCTCGCCGCGAAAGCCCATGGTGCCGACGGTTTCGAGGTCGTTCAGGCTCGCGATCTTGCTCGTGGCATGGCGGCGCAGCGCCACCGTGAGTTCTTCGCGCGGAATGCCCAGGCCGTCGTCTTCCACCGAGATCAACCGCACGCCGCCCGATGCGAGCCGCACCGTGACCTGGCGCGCGCCCGCATCGAGCGCGTTGTCGAGCAGCTCGCGCACCACCGAGGCCGGGCGCTCGACGACCTCGCCGGCGGCGATCTGGCTGATCAGCTCGTCGGGCAGCTCGCGGATCGGCCGTCGTTCTGCAACAGGGGAAAAGGAGGAGGGAAGGGCGCTCACGAGGGGCATTCTAGAAGCGCGGCCGCCGGCGCCGGCGGCGGCTCGCGCAAGCCCTTCAGCGCCGCATCAGCGTGTTGGACGGCAGGGTTTCGTCGAGCAGCTTGCGCGCCGTTTCCACGCCCGCCACGGGCAGCAGCCCGGGATCAAGCAGTCCCACCTGCACCAGCACGCTGGCCTGGTCCCAGTAGATGTGCTCGTGGTAGAGCTTGTTGCCGCGGAACTTGATGACGGCCAGCAGCGGAATCTCGACACGCCGGCCGGTGGGCGCCACGCCGGGCAGCATCCACGGAATCTCTGTCGTGTGGGTGAAGCTGAACAGCAGCTCGTCGACCACCTGCGTGGCGCCCACGGTGCGCGAGATCGAGGTCAGCGTGGTATCGGGCGGATTGCTGTTGACGAAGTGGTTGCTGTAGAACGCATGCAGCGCCTTGTAGCCCACGCCGCCGGTCATGGTGGGGATGTGGTTGACGTAGGGCTCGGCCACCATGGTCGACATGGTGTCGTCGACGTTGCGCGTGGCGAACTCGTACTCGCAGTGCTTGTCCCAGAGCGCCGACAGGTCGTAGTGCGGGCCGATCGCGGCCTTGAGCGCGGCGATGCTGCGCTCGTGCGCCATCAGTGCCGAGGGCTTGTGGAAATGCTCGCCGCCGGCGCGCGCGAAGGCATGGTCCACGCCGGGGTAGACGTGCAGCGTCACGCCGGGCCGGCCGCCGAGCGCCTGCACGATGCGTTCGCGCGCCTCGGGCGGGCAGAACTTGTCGAGTTCGGCGATGTGCAGCATCAGCGGGCGGCGGATCTTCTCGGCCTCGTCGAGCGCGGCGTCGATGCCCACGCCGTAGTAGCCCACCGCCACGTCCGCATCGGTGCGGCAGGCCGCGAGGTACGCGAGCTTGCCGCCGAGGCAGAAGCCGAGCACGCCGACCTTGCCGCCACCGACCTCGGGCCGCGCGCGCAGCACGTCGATGGCGGACTGCATGTCCTCCATGCCCTTGGCTTCGTCGAAGCCCTGGTAGAAGCCGAAGGCGCGCTGCCAGTCGGCTTCGCTGTAGCCGAGTTCGACCTCCGGTGCCTGGCGCCAGAACAGGTCGGGCACGAGCACCACGTAGCCTTCCTCGGCGTAGTAGTCGGCCACCTCGCGCATCGTGTGGTTGACGCCGAAGATCTCCTGCGCGATCACGAGGCCCGGGCCGCTGCCCGCCTCCGGCACTGCAAGATAACCGCGGAAACTGCCGCTGCCGTCGCGGGCCTCGACCTGGATGTATCGACCTGTCATGTGGGATCTCCGAATTCGTCATGGAACGCCGTGCGGCGCGCAGCAAGGATAATCCGGCCCCATGGAAATCATCAGCTTTCTCGTCGACTTCATCCTGCACGTCGACAAACACCTCGAGGCCTTCGTCATCGCCTACGGCCCCTGGGTCTATGCGCTGCTCTTCCTGATCGTGTTCGTGGAGACCGGCGCGGTGGTGATGCCCTTCCTGCCGGGCGACTCGCTGCTCTTCATCGTCGGCGCGCTCTGCGGCGCAGGGCTGATGAGCTATCCGCTGGCCTGCGCGGTCCTGATCGCCGCGGCCATCCTGGGCGACCAGTGCAACTACAGCATCGGCCGCTACTTCGGGCCCAAGGTCTTCAAGTGGGAGAGCTCGCGCTTCTTCAACCG
The DNA here is from genome assembly GCF_029893635.1 of Variovorax sp. TBS-050B. NCBI lineage: Bacteria > Pseudomonadati > Pseudomonadota > Betaproteobacteria > Burkholderiales > Comamonadaceae > Variovorax > Variovorax sp. TBS-050B. Next base: position 3,312,491 of record NZ_JARXYR010000002.1, read on the forward strand.
CAAGGCCTTCGACCAGGCCCATGCGTTCTACGAGCGCTACGGCGGCATCACGATCATCCTCGCGCGCTTCATGCCCTTCATCCGCACCTTCGCGCCCTTCGTCGCCGGCGTGGCGGAGATGAACCGCGCCAAGTTCACCATGTACAACGTCGTCGGTGCGCTGATCTGGGTGCTCGGCATCGCCACCGCCGGTTACTTCTTCGGCAACCTGCCCTTCGTGCGCGAGCACCTCGACAAGATCATCTGGGCGCTGATCTTCGTGCCCGGCCTGCTCGCGATCTTCGGCGCCTGGCGTGCATCGCGCGCGGAGAAGGCCCGCGCGGAACTCGCCGCCAAGGCCTGATCGCCGGCCGCACGAAAAAAGCGCGCCCGCGGGCGCGCTTTTTTTCAGGCCGCAGGCCGCTCGGACTCAGTAGTTCGGGCCGTTGCGCGGGTAGTAGCTGCCCGGAGGATAGGCCTGCTGGTTGTAGTAGTTGCGCTCGTCGACGCTGCGACCCACCTGGTTGCCGATCACGCCGCCGATGGCAGCGCCGCCCAGCGTGCTGGCCGTGTTGCCGCCGATCGCGTGGCCGACCGCCGCGCCGCCGAGTGCGCCGACGCCGGTGCCCAGGTTCTGGTTGGGTCCGGAGGCGCAACCCGCGAGCGTGAGGACCGTCGTGGCCGCCGCTGCAGTCATCCAGATTCGTGCCTTCATGATGTCCACCTTTCTTGAGTGATGGCTCATGATGGGCAAAAGTCGCATTCCGCCCGTGTAGGAGCCTGCCGCACATGGGTGTGCGGTGTCCCGGGCCGCGCGGCGTGGGACAGCAGGGCGGCGCCAACGGGTTCAGAGCTGACGGCTGCGCGCGAGCGGCGGATTCTGCGCGAAGTAGCGCTGGATGCCGCGCATGAGCGCATCGGAGAGGTCTTCCTGGTAGCTTGCGCTGCGCAGCTTGGATTCTTCTTCCGGGTTGCTGATGAAGGCCGTCTCGACCAGCACGCTCGGAATGTCGGGCGCCTTCAGCACCGCGAAGCCGGCCTGCTCGACCTGGGGCTTGTGCAGCCGCGCGCCGATGCCGCGGATCTCGCCGAGCATCGCGCCGCCGAGCTTGAGGCTGTCGTTGATCTGCGCGGTGGTGCTCATGTCGAGCAGCGCGCGCTGGACCTGCGCCTCGTGGTTGCCGACGTTCACGCCGCCGACCTTGTCGGCCTCGTTCTCCTTGTTGGCGAGCCAGCGCGCGGCACTGCTCGAGGCGCCGCTCTGGCTCAGCGCGAACACGCTCGCGCCGCGCGCGGCCGGCGTGGTGAACGCATCGGCGTGGATGCTCACGAAGAGGTCGGCCTGCACGCGCCGCGCCTTCTGCACGCGCACGCCGAGCGGCACGAAGAAGTCGGCGTCGCGCGTGAGGAAGGCGCGCATCGGGTTGCCGTTGACGCTGCTCGCGTTGATGCGGTCGCGCAGCCGGTGCGCGATCTGCAGCACGATGTCCTTCTCGCGCGTGCCGTTCGGGCCGATCGCGCCGGGGTCTTCGCCGCCATGGCCGGGGTCGAGCGCCACGATGATGATGCGGTCGGTGCGGCTCGCAGTGGCACCGCCGCGCGCCACCGCGACTGGGGGCGGGGATGCCGCGGGGCGCGTCGGGGTGGCAGCCGGCGCGGGCGCGGCGGGCGGCGTGGGACGCGTTGCCTGCTGCGCCATCAGGTCGCCGAGCGGATCGGGCTGCGGCGCGTCGGCCACGGCCGGCGGCCGTGGCGCCGGCGCGGCCGGCACGGGCACCGGCGCGCCGGGCGCGGGCCGCGGCGCGGGCACGTTGGGCGAGGGCCGCACGAGGATCGGCGGGCCGCCGTCGGGCGCGAGGCCGGTGTAGCCGGTGTAGGGCGCCGCGGGCGGGGCGGCCGCGACGGCGGTGTCGCCGCCGTTGCTGCTGTTGCCATTGCCGCGCGCGCGCGGCGCGTCGCGCAGGCGCTCGGCGATCAGCGCTTCCATCGGGTCGACGGGCTGCTCGGGATAGAGGTCGAGCACGAGCCGGTGCTTGTAGGCCGCGATGGGCGCGAGCGAGAAGACCTGTGGCACCACCGACTGCTTGAGGTCGAAGACGATGCGCACCACCTTCGGCGCGTTCTGGCCCACGCGCAGCCCGTTGATGTACGGATCGCCCGGCTTGATCTTGCCGACCAGTTCGCGCAGTTCGGGATTGAGGTCGATGCCCTCGATGTCGACCGCGAGGCGCGGCGGGCTGCCGACCACGAGCTGCTGCGACTTGAGCCGCGCGTCGGACTCGATGGTCACACGCGTGTAGTCGGCCGCCGGCCACACGCGCACCGCGAGGATGGTGGCGCCACGCGCGATCTGGTGCACGCCGAGCATCAGCGCGATGCTGCCGCCCTGCAGCAGCACGCGCCGCTTGAGCCCGCTCGCCTTCATGCGCCGGTGTGCGCCAGCAGTTCGCTGCCGCGGGGGGTGTGGGCCAGAAGGGTCACGCTGCGGGTGTCGTCGGTCATTGCTTCGATTTTAATAGCGAGGTCGGCCACCGGGATATGGCCGGCGGCGTTGCCGGGCCATTCGGCGAGCTTGAGCCCGGGGCCCGCGAAGATGTCGCGGAAGCCTGCGTCCTCCCACTCGCGCGGGTCGTTGAAGCGGTAGAAGTCGAAATGGAAAATCGCGAGGCCGTCGGGCGCTTCGTGGGGCTCGACCACGGCGTAGGTCGGGCTCTTGATGCGGCCCTCGATGCCGAGCGCGCGCAGCAGATGGCGCACGAAGGTGGTCTTGCCGGCGCCGAGGTCGCCATGCAGCGCGATGAAGGCATCGCGCAGCGCGGGCGAGGCGGCGAGCGCGCGCGCGAAGGTGTCGGTGTCGTCCTCGCTGCGCCACTGCAGCTTGCGGCCGGCGTTCTGCTTCTGCGTTTCTACAATCGGCAAGTGATCGTCAGCCATCCACTCGTTGCTCGTATTCAGGCCTTGGCCCGGGAACTCGGATTCTCCCAAATCGGAATCGCGGGCGTCGATCTGTCGAGCGCCGAGGACGGTCTGATGCAATGGCTGGCCCATGGGTTCCATGGCGAGATGAAATACATGGCCGCGCATGGCGCGCGGCGTGCACGGCCCGCCGAACTGGTGCCGGGCACCGTCAGCGTGATCACCGCGCGCATGGACTACCTGCCGCGCGACACGCCGCTCGGCGACTGGCAGGCGCGCGAGTTCGAGCGCCTGGCGCGCCCCGGCGAAGCCATCGTCTCGGTCTATGCGCGCGGCCGCGACTACCACAAGGTGATGCGCACGCGCCTCGCGAAGCTGGCCGAGCGCATCGCCGAGGAAGTGGGGCCCTTCGGCCACCGCGCCTTCACCGATTCGGCGCCGGTGCTCGAGGCCGAGCTCGCCTCCCGCAGCGGCCAGGGCTGGCGCGGCAAGCACACGCTGGTGCTCGACCGCGCGGCGGGCTCGATGTTCTTCCTCGGCGAGATCTACGTCGACATGGCGCTGCCCGAGAGCGCGCCGGTGAGCGCGCATTGCGGCAGCTGCAGCGCCTGCATCGAGGTGTGCCCGACGGGCGCCATCGTCGCGCCGCACCGGCTCGATGCGCGGCGCTGCATCTCCTACCTCACGATCGAACACGGCGGTGCGATACCGCTCGAACTGCGTCCGCTGATGGCCAACCGCATCTACGGCTGCGACGACTGCCAGCTGATCTGCCCCTGGAACAAGTTCGCGAAGAAGAGCGCGCTGCCCGACTTCGATGCGCGCGAAGGGCTGACCGGCCAGGCGCTGGCGTCGCTCTTCGCCTGGAGCGAAGAGGAGTTCCTGCGCTTCACCGAGGGCAGTCCGATCCGCCGCATCGGCCACGAGCGGTGGCTGCGCAACATCGCCGTGGCGCTCGGCAACGCACTGCGCGCCGGCGAACCAGGGGCCGCCGAGGCGCTGGCCACGCGCGCCTCGCACGAGAGCGCGCTGGTGCGCGAGCATGTCGCGTGGGCGCTGGCGCAGCGCCCGGGCAACGAGGCTAGCGCGGCAGCGCCAGCGCGAACGGCAGGCTCGCCACCCCCAGCAGCGTAGAGAGCGTCACCAGGCCCGCGACGTACGGCCCGTTGTAGCCCATGCGCGCCGCGAGCACGTAGGCGCTCGACGCGGTCGGAACGGCGGAGAAGGCCATCAGCACCGCGGCCTGGGTCGCATCCAGCCGCAGCGCCAGCGAGAGCCCCCATGCGACGAGCGGCAGCAGCAGATGCCGGATCGACAGCACAGAGATCGCAAGCACCTTGCCGCGCCCGAGCGTTGCGAACTGCATGCCCGCGCCGGCGGCCAGCAGGCCGAGTGCGAGCGAGGCGGCACCGATGCGCGTGAGCGTGGGCGTGGCCCAGTTCGGAATGCCGAAGCCCAGCACGTTCGCCAGCAGCCCGGCGAGCGTGGCGACGATCAGCGGATTGCGCACGAGCTGGCGCGCGAAGCCGGCCTTGGCATGCCGCGCCATCGGCCACACCGCCGCGATGTTGAACATGGGCACGCACACGCCGATGAGCACAGCGATCATCAGGAGCCCCTGCGGCCCCGCCAGCCGCTCGGCGAGCGCGAGGCAGATGAAGGAGTTGAAGCGGAACGCGATCTGCGCGCTGGCCGCATGGTCGCGGCGGTCGATGTGCGCGCCGAGCCACGGCAGGAAGGGCAGCGCATAGGCCAGCGCGATGCCGCACAGGCCGATGCCCACGCCCGCGGTGAGCAGGCTCGACGTGGCGCCGAAATCGAGCGGGCTGCGCACGATCGAATGGAACAGCAGCACCGGAAACAGAAAGTAGTACACCAGGCTTTCGACCTGGTCCCACACGCGGCGGTCGAGGGCGGTGTAGCGGCAGAGCAGCCAGCCGATGGCGATGAGCGAGAAATCGGGAAAGAGCAGCTGGGCGAAGTTCACCGCTTCGAGCATAAACCGTAGCAAACCATGGGTATTCCACAGCACGGGCCCTTCGTCGGTGCGGCTAGCATCCGGGGCTTTGCTTTTCCGACAACAGCGATTCAAGGAGTTATAGATGCAACGTCGTCAATGGAGCGCCATGGTGGGGGCTGCCGCACTGCTCGCGGTCACGGGCCAGAGTTTCGCGCAGGGCTATCCCAACAAGCCGGTCGAACTGAGCGTGCCCTTCGCACCGGGCGGCACGACCGACATCGTGGCGCGCGTGATTGCCGATCCGCTGGGCAAGGTGCTGGGCCAGCCCGTGGTGGTGATCAACCGCGCAGGCGGCGGCGGCATCGTGGGCGCGGCCGAAACCGCGCGTGCCACGCCCGACGGCTACAAGCTCGGCGTGGCCACGGTCTCGAGCACGGCGGCCAATCCGGCCATCAACCCCAAGGTGCCGTACGACCCGATCAACGACTTCACCCCGATCATCAACATCGCGGCCACGCCGAACATCATCGCGGTGAACCCGAGCTTCCCGGCCAAGAACTACGCCGAGTTCGTGGCCGAGCTCAAGAAGAACCCCGGCAAGTACTCGTACGCCTCGTCGGGCACGGGCGGCATCGGCCATCTGCTGATGGAGCTTTACAAGAGCCTGACCAACACCTTCGTCACGCACATCCCGTACCGCGGCGCGGGCCCGGCGCTCAACGACGTGGTGGCCGGCCAAGTGCCGATCATGTTCGACAACATCCCCTCGGCCATGCCGTTCATCCAGAGCGGCCGCCTGGTGCCGATCGTGGTCTCTGCGCCGCAGCGCCTCGCCGCGCTGCCCAACGTGCCCACCTTCAAGGAAGTCGGCCTGGAGCCGGTCAACCGCATGGCCTACTACGGCATCCTCGGTCCCAAGGGCCTGCCGAAGGAGGTGGTCGACAAGATCAGCGCCGGCGTGAAGAAGGCGGTGGAAGATCCGGCCGTGAAGAAGCGCATCGAGGACACCGGTTCGCTGATCGTCGCGAACACGCCCGACCAGTTCTCGGCGCAGATCAAGGCCGAGTACGACGTCTACAAGCAGGTCGTCGCGAAGCAGAAGCTCAAGCTCGACTGATCCGCCGCGCCTGACGCAGGGCCGCCCGCACCACGGGCGGCCTTTTCTTTTTTCGTTGCCCGTCCATTTGCTATCTTGCCGCCATGACCGAGGCCGCCCCCGCCGCTGCGCAGACTCCCGAGATCGACGACTTCATCGACGCCCTGTGGCTCGAGGACGGGCTGTCGAAGAACACGCTGGCGGCCTATCGGCGCGACCTGGCGGTGTTCGCGCAGTGGCTTCGCACCGAGCGCGCCGGGCTGGCACTCGACGCCGCGAAGGAAAGCGACCTGCAGGCCTACATGGGCGCGCGCCTGTCCACCAAGGGCAAGGCGACTTCGGCCAACCGCCGGCTCACCGTGTTCAAGCGCTACTACCGCTGGGCGCTGCGCGAGCGGCGCATCACGGCCGATCCGAGCCTGCGGCTCGCGCCGGCGCGCCAGATGCCGCGCGCCATCAAGACGCTGTCGGAGAAGCAGGTCGACGACCTGCTGGCGGCCCCCGACGTGGAAACGCCCCTGGGCCTGCGCGACCGCGCGATGCTCGAGCTGATGTATGCGAGCGGTCTGCGCGTGAGCGAGCTGGTCGCGCTCAAGGCCACCGACCTGAGCCTCAACGACGGCGTGCTGCGCGTGCTCGGCAAGGGCAGCAAGGAACGCCTCGTGCCCTTCGGCGGCGAGGCCCGGCGTTGGATCGAGCGCTACCTCGAGGAATCGCGACCCGCCATCCTCGACGGCCAGCAGACGCAGGACCTGTTCGTGACCGCGCGCGGCGCCGGCATGACGCGCGTGATGTTCTGGGTCATCGTGAAGAAGCAGGCCGCCGCGGCCGGCATTCACGTGCCGCTCTCGCCGCACACGCTGCGCCATGCGTTCGCGACCCATCTGCTGAACCACGGCGCCGACCTGCGCGCGGTGCAACTGCTGCTGGGGCACGCCGACATCTCGACCACCACCATCTACACCCACGTGGCGCGCGAGCGGCTCAAGCAGCTGCATGCGCAGCACCATCCGCGCGGCTGAAGCCCCGGCTTGTCTACCATGGCGGGATGAACCCCGCCACTCCCGAGCCGCCCCGCGTCGGATGCGCAGGCTGGAGCCTGCCGCGCGCAACGTGGCCGCAGTTTCCGGCCGAAGGCTCGCACCTTGCGCGCTATGCGCAGCGCTTCGATGCGGTCGAGATCAACACCGCCTTCTACCGGCCGCACCGGCGCGAGACCTACGAGCGCTGGGCCGCGGCGACACCCGCGGGCTTTCGCTTCGCGGTCAAGCTGCCGAAGACCATCACGCACGAACGGCGGCTGGTGGATGCGATGCCGGCCTTCGAGGCCTTCCTCGCGCAGGTCGCCGGGCTGGGGGCGCGGCTCGGCTGCCTCGTCGTGCAACTGCCGCCGAGCCTGGCCTTCGATGCCGGCGTGGCGCGGCGCTTTCTTTCGGCATTGCGGCGCAGGCATGCGGGCGCGGTGGTGCTGGAGCCGCGGCACCGCAGCTGGTTCCTGCCCGCGGCCGAGGCGCTGCTCGCGCGCTTCGAGATCGCGCGCGTGCTCGCCGATCCGGTGCTGTTCGACGAGGCCGCGGCGCCCGGCGGATGGCCGGGCCTGGTCTACCTGCGGCTGCATGGATCGCCGCGGCGCTACTGGTCGGCCTACGACGACGCGCTGCTCGCGCGGCTCGCCCTGCGCCTGCAGCGCGCGCAGGAGGAGGGCGCCCGGTGCTGGTGCATCTTCGACAACACCGCGGGCGGCGAAGCCGTGGGCAATGCGCTGACGCTCGCGCGGCTGCTGGCGCCGTCACCGCGGGCGCAGCAACCGCAGCACGGCGATCCGGCAGAATCCCGCCCGACATGACTGCACCGACCCTTTCCCCTTCTTCCTCTTCTTCTTCCACGCGGCGCGGCGCCGTGTTCGCGCTGCTCGCCGCGGCCGGCGCCTTCTGCGGCGCTGGCGCGTTCGCGCAATCCGCGCCGCCCGTTCCCAAGACGCTACGGCTCATCGTGGCCTATCCGGCCGGCGGCGTCAGCGACGTGGTCGCGCGCGCACTCGGCGACCGGCTCGCGGCGCAGATGGGCATCACCGTGGTCGTCGAGAACCGCGCCGGCGCAAGCGGCGCCATCGGCATGGACGCCGTGGCCAAGGCCGCGCCGGATGGCGCCACGCTGGGCTTCTCGGCCATCAGCCCGCTGGTGCTGAGCCCGCACCTCGGCAAGCTGCCCTTCGACCCGCTGAAGGACGTGGCGCCCGTGGCCAGCGTGATGTACTCGCCGGTGCTGCTGGTGGCCACGCCCGCGAGCAAGGCGCGCGACTTCCGCGCGCTGGTGGCCGAGGCCAAGGCGCAGCCGGGCGCGGTGCGCTGGGCTACCTCGGGGCCGGCGTCGCTCGGGCACATCGTGCTCGAGCAGCTGCGCGCCGCGGCCGGCGTGGACATCACGCACGTGCCGTACAAGGGCGGCGGGCAGCAGCTCAACGATGCGCTCGGCGGCCAGTTCGAGATCCTGTCGACCAACGCCAGTCCCACGCTCACGTCGCACATCCAGTCCGGCAAGCTGCGGCCGCTCGCGGCGGGCGCGCCGGCCCGGCTCGAAAGCCTGCCGCAGGTGCCCACGCTCGGCGAACTGGGCTATGCGGCGGCCAACATCAACTCGCTCTTCGGCGTCTTCGCGCCCGGCGCCACGCCGCCTGCGCTGGTTGCGCGTTACAACGCCGAGATCAACAAGGCGCTCGCGAGCCCCGAACTGCGCGCCAAGCTCACGGCCACCGACAACGTGCCGACCGGCGGAACATCGGCGGCCTTCGCGAAGGAGATCGCCTCGGAGTTCGAGAGCAACGGCCGCATCATCAAGGCCGCCAACATCAAGGCCGATTGACCCCACGCCTTGCAGGCCCGCAGTTGCCTACCTTATAGTAGGTAGATGTCCAGCGCCATCGCACTCGCCACCGGCAGCACCCGCGAGCAGATCCTCGCGGTGGCGCGCCAGCTGATCGAGACCCGCTCGTACCTCGGCTTCAGCTTCCAGGACGTGGCCGATGCAGTCGGCATCCGCAAGGCGAGCCTGTACCACCACTTTCCCACCAAGGAGGCGCTGGGCGTCGCGGTCATCCGCGACGCGACCCGGGTGTTCAAGGACTGGGAGGCGGCGCGGGTGCGCACGCCGCAGGACGCGCTCGAATCCTATTTCCGCATGTACCGCAAGACGCTGAAGGCCGGATCCGGCATGTGCCCCGCGGGGGCGCTCACCGGCGGCTGGGACTGCATCGACGCCGAGTTGCGCCAGGCCGTGCAGGATCTGCGCAACACCCAGGTGCTGTGGCTCACCGGCGTGATCGGTGCGCTGGCGCAGGGCGGGCCGAAGAAGAAGGCGAAGGAGGAGAAGGGCGCGGCTTCGGCGGCGGCGCTCGCCGCCTACGTGTTCTCGGTCTGCCAGGGCGCGATGGTCGCGGCGCGCATGACCGGGCGCGCGGAGGATTTCGACGCGGCCATCGCCCAGCTCAGGAGTTCATTGCCCGGCTGAGCCCGGGCGGATCGCAGGCACGCAGGGCGTGCCTATTTTTTGACCCGCAAGCCTACCGATTGGATGGTAGGTATTCAAGAAGGAGCCTCCCGATGAAAGCCGTGATTTCCGCCTACGCCCGCTCGCCGTTCCACTTCGCGAAGAAAGGCGCGCTCGCCGAGGTGCGCCCCGATACGCTCGCGGCCGGCGCGGTCAAAGGCCTCTTGCAGCGCACCGACCTCGATCCCGCACTGCTGGAGGACGTGATCCTCGGCTGCGCCTACCCCGAGGCTTCGCAGGGCAACAACCTCGCGCGCATCGTCGGGCTGCTGGCCGGGCTGCCGCACGAAGTGGGCGGCATGACGGTCAACCGCTTCTGCGGCTCGTCGATGCAGGCGGTGCACATCGCCGCGGCGCAGATCGAGGCCGGCATGGGCGAGGCCTTTCTCTGCGTGGGCGTCGAGTCGATGACGATGGTGCCGCAGGGCGGCTTCAACTTCTCGCCGAATCCCGAACTGCATGCAGGCACCGACGCCTACATCTCGATGGGCGAGACCGCCGAGAACGTGGCCGCGCGCTGGCACGTGAGCCGCGCGGACCAGGAGGCCTTCGCCGTCGAGTCGCACCGCAAGGCCGCGGCAGCGCGCGCGGAGGGCCGGCTGGCGGGCGAGATCGTGCCGGTGCGGCTCGCCTCCGGCGAGGTGGTCGATGCCGACGGCTGCATCCGCCCCACGACCTCGGCCGAGGCGCTCGCGGGCCTGAAGCCGGCGTTCCGCCCCGACGGCATGGTGACGGCGGGCACGTCCTCGCCGCTGACCGACGGCGCCGCGGCCGTGCTCGTGACCAGCGATGCCTTCGCCGCACGGCACGGGCTGCAGCCGCTCGCGCGCATCCGAGCGTTCGCGACCGTGGGCGTCGATCCGGCGGTCATGGGCATCGGCCCGATCCCGGCGACCCGCAAGGCGCTCGCGCGCGCGGGCCTCGGCGCGGACCAGCTCGACGTGATCGAACTCAACGAAGCGTTTTCCTCGCAGGCGCTGGCCTGCATCCGCGATCTCGGCCTCGATGCCTCGCGCATCAATCTCGACGGCGGCGGCCTCTCGATCGGCCATCCGCTCGGCGCGACCGGCGCGCGCATCACGGGCAAGGCAGCGGCGCTGCTGGCGCGCGAGAACGGGCGCTATGCGCTCGCCACGCAGTGCATCGGCGGCGGACAGGGCATCGCGACGGTGCTCGAACGCGCCTGAGCGCCGGACAATGGCGGACCCATCCGACGGAGGCCCCATGGCTGCCTATCCCGATCCCGGCGCGGCGCGACGGCTCTTTCTCCAGGACCTCGCGGTCGGAGACCGCTTCGTGAGCGGCACGCATGCGCTCGATGCGGCGCAGATCAAGGCCTTCGCCTTCCAGTTCGATCCGCAGCCGTTCCACACCGACGAGGAGGCCGCCCACGGCAGCTTCTTCGGCGGGCTCGCCGCGAGCGGCTGGCACACGGCGGCGCTCACGATGAAGCTGCTGGTGGAAAGCGGCATTCCGCTCGCCAACGGCATCATCGGCTCGGGCGGCGAACTGCAGTGGCCGCAGCCGACCCGGCCCGGCGACGTGCTGCGCGTCGAGAGCGAGGTGACCGGCATCGTGCCCTCGCGCTCGAAGCCGGGCCGCGCGATGGTGTCGATGCATTGCCGCACGCTGAACCAGCGCGGCGAGGTGCTGCAGGACTTCCGGCCGAAGCTGGTGGTGCACGCGCGGCCGGCCTAGGGCCTGGCCGCGGCGGCCGACAGCGCGCGCAGTTCCTCGTCGCTGAAGCCCGCGCGGCCGCGCGCCTCGAGGTTGAACGGCGGCTTCAGCCGCGGCGCCTCGTACTTTGCGACCAGCTCGGGATAGCTGGCCTCGGGATCGCGGCCGGCGCGCTCGCAGAGCCAGCGGTACCAGCGGTTGCCGATCGCCACGTGGCCCACTTCGTCGCGCAGGATGATGTCGAGGATCTCGACCGCGCGCAGTGCGTCGGGCGTGTTCACGCGCCGCAGCTTGGCCTGGATCAGCGGCGTGGCGTCGAGGCCGCGCGCCTCGAGCGTGCGCGGCACCAGCGCCATGCGCGCGAGCACGTCGTCGCGCGTGCGCTCGCACATGGTCCAGAGGCCGTCGTGGCCCGGAAAGTCGCCGTAGCGCCAGCCCATCGCCTGCAGGTGCGCATGCAGCAGCGTGAAGTGCTGCGCCTCCTCGTCGGCCACGCGCAGCCAGTCGCGGTAGTAGGCCTCGGGCATGCCGTCGAAGCGCCAGACCGCATCGAGCGCGAGGTTGATCGCGTTGAACTCGATGTGGCAGATGGAATGGATCAGCGCGGCGCGGCCCTCGGGCGTGAAGGGCGAGCGCTTCTGCACCTCGGTGGCGCCCACGCGCAGCGGCCGTTCGGGGCGCCCGGGCACGCCCGTGTCGTCGCCGGCCGTGCGGACATCCACTGCTGCTATGGAATCGGTAGCTGCGGCCGCAGCGAGGGCGCGCGTTGCGGCGACCTTCTCGCCCGGGTCGGTGAGTCGCAGCGCGGCCAGCGCGCTCAATCGGGGGTGCATCCCTACAATTCTAGTTTTGCCCCTTCCGGAGACCCCACGATGGCCCTTTATGAACTCGACGGCGTTGCGCCGCAACTCGGCACCGGCGCCTGGGTCGCCGACAGCGCCGAGGTGATCGGCAACGTGACGCTGGGCGAGAACGCAAGCATCTGGTTCGGCGCCGTGCTGCGCGGCGACAACGAGACCATGACCATCGGGCGCAACAGCAACGTGCAGGACATGTCGATGCTGCACTCCGACCCCGGCAGCCCGCTCACCATCGGCGAGAACGTCACCATCGGCCATTCGGTGATGCTGCACGGCTGCACCGTGGGCGACAACTCGCTGATCGGCATCCAGGCGGTGGTCTTGAATAACGCGAGGATCGGCCGCAACTCGATCGTTGGCGCCGGCAGCGTCGTGACCGAGGGCAAGGAGTTTCCCGACAATTCCCTGATCCTCGGCGCGCCCGCGAAAGTGGTGCGCACGCTCAGCGACGAAGACGCCGAGCGCCTGCGCCACGGGTCCGAGCACTACGTCAAGAACGCCGTTCGCTACGCGAAGGGCCTCAAAAGGATTGGCTAACCCCCAGGCTTGCCCACTTCGTGTGGCCTCCACCCCCTTGCAGGGGGCAACACCAGCGGCCCGGCGGAGCCGGTTCCGCGGTGTTCCGCGCGAAGACTGCATTTAAAGAAGGATGATGTCTTGAGCGAGCTGCACAAATTCCTGTTCGATGGCCTGCCGGTGCGCGGCATGATCGTGCGCCTGACCGATGCGTGGCAGGAGATCCTTGCGCGGCGCGCCTCCAACACCACGACCGGCGCCTACCCGCCGCCGGTGGCCGAGCTGCTCGGCGAGATGACGGCCGCGGCCACGCTGATGCAGGCCAACATCAAGTTCAACGGCGCGCTGATCCTGCAGATCTTCGGCGACGGTCCGTTGAAGGTGGTGGTGGCGGAATCCAAGCCCGACCTGAGCCTGCGCGCCACCGCCAAGGTGATCGGCGAGCTGGCGGCCGATGCGCGGCTGCCCGACATGGTCAATGTGAACAACAAGGGCCGTTGCGCGATCACGCTCGACCCCAAGGACAAGCTGCCCGGCACCACGCCCTACCAGGGCGTGGTGCCGCTGTTCGACGACAACGGCGAGAAGCTCGGCAAGCTCAGCGACGTGCTGCAGCACTACATGCTGCAGAGCGAGCAGCTCGACACCACGCTGGTGCTCGCGGCCGACGACAAGGTGGCGGCCGGCCTGCTGATCCAGCGGCTGCCGGTGAAGGGCGAGAGCAACCTCGAAGGCACCTCGGGCAAGGACCACGACCAGGCCAACGAAGACCAGATCGGACGCAACGAGGACTACAACCGCATCTCGATCCTCGCATCGAGCCTCACGCGCGACGAGTTGCTGACGCTCGACGTCGAGACCATCCTGCGCCGGCTGTTCTGGGAAGAGAAGCTGCTGCGCTTCGAGCCGCAGGCCGGCATGCTCGGCCCGCATTTCGCCTGCACCTGCGGCCGCGACCGGGTGGCGCAGATGATCCGGGGCCTCGGCGTGCAGGAGGCCGAGGAGATCCTCGCCGAGCGCGGTGACATCGAGGTCGGCTGCGATTTCTGCGGCAAGCAGTACCGCTTCGACGCGGTCGATGCGGCGCAGCTCTTCAAGTCGCCCGGCGACCAGATGCCGGGCAGCTCCGTCGTCCAGTGAGGGCGCGGGCCCTCAGCGCGGCGAACGCAGCACCTTGATCATCGCGGCCAGGCGCTCCTGCGCCAGGCCCGCGTCGAGCGAACGTTCGAAGAGCCGCATCAGGAAATCCGGAAAGCTCGGGTCGAGCGCCGCCTCGCGCGCCTGCCGCACGAAGAGCCGGCCCGAACTCGCGCAGGTCGCCATGGAGCTCTCCGGCTCGCCGTAGCCTCCGGCATGGATCGCCTCGCCCTCGTCGAGGATCATCTCGCCGAGCACCGGCGAGATCGCACCGATCATCTGCGCGAAGGCGTCCACCGGCAGCCCCTCGGTCTCGCAGATGCGCACGCCGTGGAAGAAGCCGCTCATCGCGCCGAACATGCAGGAGAGCGTGGCGAGGTCCCAGGCGGCGGCATTGCCGATGGCTTCGCCCATGTACTGGATGTTGCCCGCGATCGCCTCGAGCACGGGTCGGCAGGCGGCGAGCGCGCGTTCCTCGCCCGAGATGAAGAGCGGCGTGTCGGGGCGGCCGATCTGCCCCGGCGTGGCGAGCAGCGCGCCGTCGAGGTACGCATGGCCGTCGGCTGCGGCCCAGGCCTCGCGCGCGTCCTGCGGCGTGCCGGTGCTCAGCTGCACCAGCACCTTGCCGCGCAGCGCCTCGGAAACGCCCGGCTGGGCGAGGATCGCGCGGCTCGCCGCGTAGTCCGCCACGCAGACCAGCACCACCGGGCTGGCTTCGACGGCGGCGCGCGCATCGGGCGCGAGCAGCGTGCCCTGGTTCAGCAGCGGCTTTGCGCGCTCCGCGGTGCGGTTCCACAGCGTGAGCGTGAATTTCTGTTGCAGGGCGCGCGCGAGCGCGATGCCCATGGGCCCGAGCCCGATGAGGGAGACGTCGGTCATGTCTTTCGATCTTTCGTGCGTGTGGTGTTTGATCAAGCGGAGGGCGCGGGCGTGAGGTTCTGCCCCAGGCCGCCGTCGACGGTGAGCCGCGCGCCGGTGGTGAAGGTGGCCTCGAAGGCGAGGAACAGCACCGCACGCGCCACTTCCTCGGCGGTGCCGTGGCGGCGCATCGGCGTGATCTGGTCGCCGAGCCGCATGAACTCGGCGCGCTCCGCGGCCGTCGCACCCGCCACGCCGAGGGTGGGCGTGTCGATGAAGCCGGGGCTCACCACGTTCACGCGGATGCCGCGACCCACGAGTTCCGCCGCGAAGCCCGAGGCGAGCGAGCGCAGCGCGGCCTTGGTCGCGCTGTAGACGCTCAGGCCGTGCATGCCGCCTTCGTCCGCGATCGACGAGGTGAAGACGATCGCGCTGCCCGCGGGCATCAGCGGCACCAGCCGCTGCACGGTGAAGAAGGGCCCCCGGGTGTTGATCGCGAAGGCCTCGTCGTAGCCGGCCTCGGTCACCTGCTCGAAGGGCTCGAGCGTGGAGACGCCCGCGTTGACGTGCAGCAGGTCGATGCGGCCCAGGCGTTCGCGCGCCGCGGCCGCGAGGGCGTCGATGTCGGCGAGCCGGGCCGCGTCGGAGGCGAGCACGTGGGCGCGCGGACCGAGCTGCGCGCGCGCCGCCTCGAGGTTGCGGGGATTGCGCCCGGTCACGAGGACCTCGGCGCCGCCCGCGAGCAGCAGCTGCGCGGTCGCGAGACCCATGCCGATGGTGCCGCCGGTGATGACGGCCTTCTTGCCCGCGAAGGGCTGATGTGCGTGATGCGTTGTGTTCATGACCGCGATGATCCGGACCGCGGGCGCGGCGGTCGCGCACGTTCGGCCGCGCGCGAGCACAAACGGGCGGCGACATGCACGACGGGGTCGTCCGATAATGCGCCGATGACCACGAGCGACACCGATCCGTACCTCGAACGCGGCGCGCGCGGCGACGAGGCCGTCGCGGCCTTCGGCGGCGACAGCTTCGTGACGCCGGCCGCGTCGCCCGCGCCGGGCGGTCTGGCGGTCGACCTGCGGCAGACGCCCGGCGGCGTGGTGGGCTACGAGGCGCTGCCCGACCACCGCATCAAGCTGCACGCGGGCGCGCCCGTGGCGGGCGCCTGCCAGTTCCACCACTTCCTCTACACGCGCGGCGACCTCGACATCGTGCCCGCCGGCACCACCGACATCTGGCACGAGGAATCGCCGAGCACCTCGGTCGTCGTGCGCATGGCGCCCGCCTTGCTGCGGCGCACCGCCGACGAGATGGGCCTGCCGGCCGAGCGCGCGGAGCTTGGCGAGCGCCACCAGTTCCGCAATGCGCAGATCGAGCACATCGCCTGGGCGCTCGATGCCGAACGGCGCGCGGGCTTTCCCAACGGCCGGCTCTACACCGACAGCCTCGGCACCGCGCTCGCGGGTGCAGCTGATCGCCGACGGTCCGCGCATCGCACGCGCGGATGCGCAAGGCCTCACGCGGCTGCAGCTGAAGCGCGTCACCGAGTTCATCGAGGCCCACCTCGACGGCGACCTGTCACTGGCCGCGCTGGCCGAGGTGGCGGGCCTGAGCGCTTCGCATCTGAAGACGCAGTTCAAGCGATCGACGGGTCTGCCGGTGCACGAGTACGTGGTGCATCGCCGCGTCGACCGCGCGCGGCATCTGCTCCTGAGCAGCGATCTGCCGGCCAGCCTCGTCGCGCTCGAAAGCGGCTTCTCGCACCAGAGCCACATGGCGCGCTGCATGCGCCGGGTGCTCGGCGCCACGCCGGGCGAGGTGCGGCGCGCGCGCTAGCTGCGGCCCGGCAAGCGCGTCAGCGCGCGGGTGCGCCGTCGAAGCCGCCGAAGAAGATGTCGGGCGCGCTGGTGTTGTGCTTCGAAGGCAGGCTGCGCCCGAAGCGGAACTGCGTGCCGCTCAGCGTCTTCACTTCCGGCAGCGGCAAGGCCTGCTCGTTCGCCTCGGGCGATTCGCGCCAGCGCACCTCGCTCACGTCGGCGTTGTCGGCCGCGACGTACATCGAACGCAGCACCGCGAAGGGCCGCGCATCGGTGGTCGGCGACGACAGCCGCACGTCGAGCGCGGTCCGCGCGCGGCTGATCTCGCTCACCCTCGCCACGGCGCTGCCGCCGCGGGTGAAGCGCAGATGGATCGACAGCGGCTTCGGCACGATGCGGATCGAGGCGATGTCGACCACCGGCCGGCCGGCCTGTTCGACCGGCCCGAGCAGGAACGACGAGCCGTAGACGCCGTCGCCGAAGCGCTCCTCGGGCAGCGGCTTGATGCGCCAGTAGCCGTCGGCGGGGTAGAGCACCATGGCCTCGAGCACCTTGTCGTCTTCCTTGCGGAAGACCTGCAGCAGGTGAAAGCCGCGGTCGGTGCGCGCACCCACGCGCACCGGCACCTGCTGCGGTCGCCAGAAGGTCGGCAGCGTCATGCCCACGATGCGCCACTGCGCGTCCTCGTGCAGCACCACGCGGCGCTCCTTGAACTTGTAGGCCGGGTCAGTGGGATGCGCGCCGCCGTCGAAGTTGCAGCCCGAGAAGTCCGGCGCCGTGACGTCCTTGTCGATGCCGCCGAGGTAGCCGGGCTGCAGCGCCTCGATGCGCATGCGGCGGATGCCCGCGCCGCGCAGCACCAGCGAGACGTTGTCCTCTTCCGCGCAGGCGGTGGCGGTGGTGCCGTTCTCCACCGTCGCCGCGATGGGCGCGGCCATGGCCATGCCCGCGGCGGAAAGCAGCGTGCCGAGCGCGAGGCTCGCGAGGATGTGGGGGCGGCGTGGGAACATCAGATCTTCGTGCTGTGGGTGGAAGGGCCGTCGCGGCGTTCGAGCAGCAGGTCGCTGAAGAGCCGGTGCTCGCACGCCGGATCGGAGCATTTGTCGCAGGACCACGACCACGCGGCGGGCTTGGCGTCGGCGCGGCCGCGCGCGTGGACCTGGGCCTCGCTGCCGGCGATCGCATTGATCGCGTTCCAGGCATTGGCGAGCCTTTCGCCCCCGCTGCCGTGGACCACGGCGAAGGAGATGCCCGCGCCCGAGAGCGCCGCGCGCAGCAGCCGGTCGGTGGGCTCGCGCGCATGGTCGCCGTCGCGCAGGGCGTCGGCCACCCAGGGGATGTCGAGCGCGGTGAGCAGCGTGATCGCGCAGCGGCGCTGGGCCGCGAGCGCGGCGGGGTAGAGCGAGCTGTCGCCGAACAGCTGCTCGCTGTAGACCGCGGTCATCAGCGCCGTGGTGTCGGCCACCACCACGTCCGCGGCCGCCGCGGCTTCGATGCGGCGCGCCTGTTCGTCGGCGATCGCCTGCTGTTCGTGCGGGCGCGGCGTGCGGCCTTCGCGCTCGCACCATTCGCGCAGGTATTCGCCGACCAGCGTGACGGCGACGCCGCGTTCGCGCAGCCGCCGCGCGAGCGCCTGCGAGAGCTCGGTCTTGCCCGTGCTCTCGGCGCCCACGAGCGCGATCACGCATCCCTGGGGCAGCATCGGCGTCATGCGCGCGCGGCCTCGTGCAGGCGCGTGCGCCAGGCCAGGAAGCCGGCCACGCTCAGCACCGCGAAGACGGCATAGAGCCCGACCGTGAGCCAGAGGCCCTTGTGGATGAAGAGTCCCACGCTGACCACGTTGACCGCGAGCCACACCAGCCAGTTCTCGATGAACTTGCGCCCGAGCAGGAACTGGCCGACCAGGCTGAGCCCGGTCGCGAAACCGTCCCACCAGGGCACGTCGGTGTCGGTGAAGCGATGCAGGAAGAGGGCGACGGCGGGCCAGGCGAGCGCGCAGGCCGCGAGCGCCAGCACGAGGCCGCGCGGCGACAGCCGGCCGACGCGCAATGCGCTGCCGTCGGCGCGATGCCCGCGCAGCCACTGGAACCAACCCCAGAACGCGACGATGGCGAAGAACACCTGCAGCGAGGCATCGCCGTAGATCCGCGCCTTCGCGAAGACCGCCACGTAGAGCAGCGAGCTCACGATGGCGAGCGGCCAGCCCCAATGGATCTCGCGCATGTTGCAGCCGACCATCGCGAGCGCCAGCACGGCGGCCACGAGTTCGAGCCAGCTGACGGGGGCGCCCCACAGCATGAAGGCCGAGGCCGAGAAGAAGTCGAGCATCAGCGCACGCGCGCCGCGGGGCCGCGAGAACGCGCAGTGCCGGGCGTGGCGGCCAGCATGTCAGTGCGTGATCTGCACGAACACTTCGTTCGGCTTGACCATGCCGAGCTCCTGCCGCGCGCGCTCCTCGACCATCTCGAGCCCGACCTTGAGGTCGTTGACCTCGGAGGCCAGCCGCTCGTTGGCCACGGCGGCCTTGGCGTTCGCCTCTTTCTGCTGCGCGAGCCGGTCCTGCAGCTGCGACACGTCGGGCACGCTGCCGCGTCCATTCCACAGCTGCCACTGCAGGATGACCAGCAGCAGCAACAGCACGAGGGGTGGAACGAGGCGCGAGCGCATGCTGCCGCCGGCTTCGGGGCGTTACTTGAGGTTGTAGAACGCGCCGCGGCCCGGGTAGCTGGCGATGTCGCCGAGGTCTTCCTCGATGCGCAGCAGCTGGTTGTACTTGGCGATGCGGTCCGAGCGCGAGAGCGAGCCGGTCTTGATCTGGCCCGCGTTGGTGCCCACCGCGATGTCGGCGATGGTGCTGTCCTCGGTCTCGCCCGAACGGTGCGAGATCACGGCGGTGTAGCCCGCACGCTTGGCCATCTCGATGGCGGCGAAGGTCTCGGTCAGCGTGCCGATCTGGTTGATCTTGATCAGGATCGAGTTGGCGATGCCCTTGTCGATGCCTTCCTGCAGGATCTTGGTGTTGGTGACGAACAGGTCGTCGCCCACGAGCTGCACGCGCTTGCCGAGGCGTTCGGTCAGCAGCTTCCAGCCGTCCCAGTCGCCTTCGTGCATGCCGTCCTCGATGCTGATGATCGGGTACTTGTCGACCCAGGTCGCGAGCATGTCGGCCCAGTTGCCGGCCGAGAGCGTGAGCTTCTCGCCCGACAGCACGTAGCTGCCGTCCTTGTAGAACTCGCTCGCGGCGCAGTCGAGGCCGAGCGCGATCTGCTCGCCCGCCACGAAGCCGGCCTTGTCGATGGCCTCGAGGATCAGCTGGATCGCCGCCTCGTGGCTTTCGACGCTGGGCGCGAAGCCGCCTTCGTCGCCGACGGCCGTGCTGATGCCGCGGTCGCCGAGGATCTTCTTGAGCGCATGGAACACCTCGGCGCCGTAGCGCACGGCCTCGCGGAAGCTCGGAGCGCCCACGGGGATGATCATGAATTCCTGCAGGTCCAGGCTGTTGTTGGCATGCGCGCCGCCGTTGATGACGTTCATCATCGGCACCGGCAGCTGCATGCCGCCCATGCCGCCGAAGTAGCGGTACAGCGGCAGGCCCGACTCTTCGGCTGCGGCGCGGGCCACGGCCATCGACACCGCGAGCGTCGCGTTGGCGCCCAGGCGGCCCTTGTTGTCGGTGCCGTCGAGGTCGATCATCGTGCGGTCGAGGAAGGCCTGCTCGCTGGCGTCGAGGCCGAGCACGGCTTCGGAGATCTCGGTGTTGATGTTCTCCACTGCCTTGAGCACGCCCTTGCCGAGATAGCGCTTCTTGTCGCCGTCGCGCAGCTCGATGGCTTCGCGCGAACCGGTCGATGCGCCCGAGGGCACGGCCGCGCGGCCCATGGTGCCCGATTCGAGCAGCACGTCGCATTCGACGGTGGGATTGCCGCGGCTGTCGAGGATTTCTCGGCCGACGATGTCAACGATTGCACTCATGCGTTTTTCTCTTTCCTTGCAGTCTCGAATTCGTATTCAGCAGATGGTCACACGCCTTCGACGGCGATCATGCGCATCACGGCGGCACCGGCGCGGGCTTCGCGCGCCTTGAGGTACTCGGGCGTCTCGTAGAAGGCCTTCGCCTTCTCGAAGCTCGGGAACTTGAGGATCACGATGCGCGAGGGCGTCCAGTCGCCCTCGAGCGCCTCGACCTGGCCGCCGCGCACGCAGACTTCGGCGCCGTGCGCCTGCATCGCGGCGCTCGACCACTTCTTGTATTCCTCGTACTGCGTCGGATTGGTGACCTCGACGTGGGCGATGACGTAACCACTGCTCATGATTGAAAGATGTCCTCTAGAAAAGCGTTCTTCTTCGCGACCCCGTCGAGCGCCAGCAGCGTTTCGAGCAGGGCCTTCATGTGCTTGAGCGGCACCGCGTTGGGGCCGTCGCTCAGTGCCTTGGCGGGATCGGGGTGCGTCTCCATGAACAGGCCGGCCACGCCCACCGCCACCGCGGCGCGCGAGAGCACCGGCACCATTTCGCGCTGGCCGCCCGAGCTCGTGCCCTGGCCGCCGGGCAGCTGCACCGAGTGGGTGGCGTCGAACACCACGGGCGCCTTCGTCTCGCGCATGATCGCGAGCGAGCGCATGTCCGAGACGAGGTTGTTGTAGCCGAAGCTCGCGCCGCGTTCGCAGGCCATGAAGCTGTCTTCGTCGAGGCCGGCTTCCTTCGCGGCCGCGCGCGCCTTGTCGATCACGTTCTTCATGTCGTGCGGCGCGAGGAACTGGCCCTTCTTGATGTTCACCGGCTTGCCCGACTGCGCCGCGGCGCGGATGAAGTCGGTCTGGCGGCACAGGAAGGCGGGCGTCTGCAGCACGTCGACCACCTTGGCGGCCTCGGCGATGTCGTCCTCGGTGTGCACGTCGGTCAGCACCGGCAGGCCGAGCTCGCGCTTGACCTTGGCGAGGATCTCCAGGCCCTTGTCGCGGCCCGGGCCGCGAAAGCTGGTGCCCGAGGAGCGGTTGGCCTTGTCGAAGCTGCTCTTGAAGATGAACGGAATGCCGAGCGAGGCGGTGATCTCCTTCAGCGTGCCGGCCGTGTCCATCTGCAGCTGCTCGCTCTCGACCACGCAGGGTCCGGCGATCAGGAAGAAGGGCTTGTCGAGCCCGATGTCGAATCCGCAGAGTTTCATGGGGTGGCCTTTGCGCCGGGCGCGACGGTGGTGGCTGGGGACCGCTGGCTCATGCCACGGCCTTCAGGCTCTTGGCGCCGCCCGCGCTGCGCGCCTTGTGGTCGAGCGCGGCCTTGATGAAGGCATTGAAGAGCGGATGGCCGCTCCACGGCGTGGACTTGAACTCGGGGTGGAACTGCACGCCCATGTACCAGGGGTGCACGTCCTGCGGCAGCTCGACGATCTCGGTCAGGTGCTCGCGCTGGGTGATCGCGGAGATCACGAGGCCGGCGGCGCGCAGCTCGTCGAGGTAGTTGACGTTGGCTTCGTAGCGGTGGCGGTGGCGCTCGGTGACCACGTCGCCGTAGATGCTGTGGGCCAGCGTGCCGGCGGTCACGTCGGAACTCTGCGCGCCCAGGCGCATGGTGCCGCCGAGGTCGGACTTCTCGTTGCGCGTCTTGACCGTGCCGTCGGCGTCCTTCCACTCGGTGATCAGCGCGATCACGGGGCAGGGCGTCTCGGGGTCGAATTCGGTGCTGTTGGCGTTCTTGAGGCCCGCCACGTGGCGCGCGTACTCGATCGTGGCCACCTGCATGCCGAGGCAGATGCCCAGGTAGGGCACCTTGCTCTCGCGGGCGTAGCGCGCGGCCGAGATCTTGCCCTCGACGCCGCGCTGGCCGAAGCCGCCGGGCACCAGGATCGCGTCGTACTTGGCGAGGCGCGAGACGTCCTGCGGCGAGATGGTCTCGGAGTCGATGTAGTCGATCTTCACGCGCGCATGGTTCTTCATGCCGGCGTGGCGCAGCGCCTCGTTGAGCGACTTGTAGCTGTCGGAGAGGTCGACGTACTTGCCGACCATCGCGATCGACACTTCCTGCTGCGGATGCTCGACCTCGTAGACCAGCTCGTCCCAGCGCGTGAGCTTGGCCGGCGGCGTGTTGATGCGCAGCTTGTCGCAGATCAGGCCGTCGAGGCCCTGCTCGTGCAGCATGCGCGGCACCTTGTAGATGGTGTCCACGTCCCACATGGAGATCACGCCCCATTCGGGCACGTTCGAGAACAGCGAGATCTTGGCGCGCTCGTCGTCGGGGATCGGGCGGTCGGCGCGGCACAGCAGCGCGTCGGCCTGGATGCCGATCTCGCGCAGCTTCTGCGCCGTGTGCTGCGTGGGCTTGGTCTTGAGTTCGCCGGCGGCGGCGATCCACGGCACGTAGCTCAGATGCACGAAGGCCGAGTTGTTCGGGCCCATGCGCAGGCTCATCTGGCGCACGGCCTCGAGGAAGGGCAGCGATTCGATGTCGCCCACCGTGCCGCCGATCTCGACGATGGCGACGTCCACCTCGTGCGCGGTGCCGAGGCCGGCGCCGCGCTTGATGTATTCCTGGATCTCGTTGGTGATGTGCGGAATCACCTGCACCGTCTTGCCGAGGTAGTCGCCGCGGCGCTCCT
The DNA here is from genome assembly GCF_029893635.1 of Variovorax sp. TBS-050B. Taxonomy (NCBI): domain Bacteria; kingdom Pseudomonadati; phylum Pseudomonadota; class Betaproteobacteria; order Burkholderiales; family Comamonadaceae; genus Variovorax; species Variovorax sp. TBS-050B. The sequence goes on from NZ_JARXYR010000002.1 coordinate 3,335,445, forward strand.
TCTCGAGCACGGTCTTGTAGATCTGGCCGGTGGTGAAGTTGTTGGCCTTGCGCATCTTCGTGGTGATGAAGCGCTCGTAGTGGCCGAGGTCGAGGTCGGTCTCTGCGCCGTCGTCGGTGACGAACACCTCGCCATGCTGGAACGGCGACATCGTGCCGGGGTCGACATTGATGTACGGATCGAGCTTGATGAGGGTGACCTTGAGGCCGCGCGATTCGAGGATCGCGGCGAGGGAGGCGGATGCGATTCCCTTGCCAAGGGAAGATACGACACCACCGGTGACGAAGACAAATTTGGTCATGCCAGTTCCGGACGCTGTGAATCCGGGCAGTGGGAAATTGCGATTGTATATGGCGGCTCAGGGGCGCCGCGAACGGAAGGGCGCTTGTCCTTCCGGCTTCCGGGGCCGGATCGGCCGCCGCGGGCGGCCACGATCGCGGGCCCCTGCGCGCAGGCGGGGTCATTACACTCCGGCGATATGCAAGATCTCGCCGGCAAGCACATCGTTCTCGGTCTCACGGGCGGCATCGCCTGCTACAAGTCGGCCGAGCTGTGCCGGCTCTTCGTCAAGGCGGGCGCGACCGTGCAGGTCGTGATGACCGAGGCGGCGGAACAGTTCATCACGCCGGTCACCATGCAGGCGCTCTCGGGCCGCAGCGTCTACACCTCGCAGTGGGACGCGCGCGAGCCCAACAACATGCCGCACATCAACCTGAGCCGCGAGGCCGATGCGATCGTGCTCGCGCCCTGCAGCGCCGACTTCATCGCGCGGCTGGTGCAGGGCCGGTCCGACGACCTGCTGAGCCTGATGTGCCTGGCACGGCCGATGGAGCGCGTGCCGCTCCTGATCGCGCCCGCGATGAACCGCGAGATGTGGGCCCATCCCGCCACCCAGCGCAACCTGATGCAGGTGGCGGCCGACGGCGCCACGGTGCTCGGCGTGGGCAGCGGCTGGCAGGCCTGCGGCGAGACGGGCGACGGCCGCATGCTCGAGCCCGCGCAACTGCTGGAGGACGTCACGGCCTTCTTTCAGCCCAAGGTGCTCGCGGGCCAAAAGCTGCTGGTCACCGCGGGCCCGACCTTCGAGGCGCTCGATCCGATCCGCGGCATCACCAACCACTCGTCGGGCAAGATGGGCTTTGCCATCGCGCGGGCAGCGCGCGAGGCCGGCGCCGAGGTCACGCTCGTTGCCGGCCCCGTCCATCTGCCGACCCCGCGCGGCGTGAACCGCATCGACGTGCTCTCGGCGCAGCAGATGCTCGAAGCCACCACCCGCGCCGCGCTCGGTGCTAGCATTTTCGTAGCGACGGCGGCCGTTGCCGACTGGCGCCCGGCGACGCACAGCGAGCAGAAGATCAAGAAGGACGGCAGCGGCAAGACGCCGGTCCTGAACTTCGTCGAGAACGCCGACATCCTGCTCACCGTGGCGAGCAGCGAACGCGCGAAGAGCCGGAAGCTCTTCTGCGTCGGCTTCGCGGCCGAGAGCGAGAACCTCGTCGAACATGCCAAGGCCAAGCGCGAGCGCAAGGGCATTCCGCTGCTGGTCGGCAACATCGGCCCGCTCACCTTCGGGCAGGACGACAACGCGCTGCTGCTCGTGGATGCGAACGGCGTGCGCGAACTGCCGCGCGCGCCCAAGCTCAGGCTCGCGCGCGAGCTGATGACGGAAATTGCCGCACGACTTCCCGACTGGAGCGCCTCATGAACGCGAACAACAACACCGACTGGAACACGCCGCCCAACGGCGACTTCGCGCGCTACGTGGAGCAGCTCTCGGCACAGGCCGCGCGCCGCGTGACGGCGACGCAGCAGCAGGGCGGCCATCCGATCGACGCCGGCGGCCTCGTGCAGGCGGAGGGCGCACCGGGCGCGGTGCCCACGACGGCCCAGCGCCGCCGCGTGCAGGCGGCCGCCCAGTCCGCCGGCGCCGCGGCGGCGAAGCCGGGCCTGCCGCCCTCCGCGCTCAAGGTGCTCATCGGCATGGCGGCAGTCGTGTTCCTCGTGCTCTGGGCCGCCGGCATGCCGGTGATCGCGCTGCTCGCGGGGCTCGGCATGGTGCTCTGGTTCGGCAAGAGCCTCCTGAAGGGCCTGGCTTCGCCCGGTGCCGCCAAGTGGCAGCAGGTGCTCGAAGAAGCGAACCGCAGGCAAAGAGACACCCAACCCCAACAAGGCAGCAATTAAGTGAAAGTCGACGTCCGCATCCTCGATCCGCGCATGGTGGATCAACTGCCCGAATACGCCACCCCCGGCAGCGCAGGCCTCGACCTGCGGGCCTGCCTCGATGCGCCCCTCACGCTGGAGCCCAACGCCTGGCAGCTCGTGGGCACCGGCATCGCGATCCACCTGGCCGACCCGGCCTACGCAGCGCTGATCCTTCCGCGCTCGGGCCTGGGCCACAAGCACGGCATCGTGCTCGGCAACCTCGTGGGCCTGATCGACAGCGACTACCAGGGCGAACTCAAGGTCAGCGCATGGAACCGCAGCGGCACGCCCTTCGTGCTGCAGCCGATGGAGCGGCTCGCGCAACTGGTGATCGTGCCGGTGGTGCAGGCGCAGTTTCGCGTTGTCACGGAATTTGCAGCTTCGCAACGCGGCGAGGGCGGCTACGGCTCGACCGGCAAGCACTGAGCTTCGGCGCCCGGCCGATTCGTGTCGCAGCGGTAAAGGCCGGAACCTCGGCCAAGCGCCGCGGCTCCAAGGTTTCGGTATGTGTCAGGCGTCATCCCGCGTGCTGCGCGAGCGTTAGACACCGGTGCGGCGCATCCGGATGCGCCGCTTACTTCGAGGAGCCCTCAACATGAAAATTTCAACGCGCTTCATTTCCCTTGCCGCTTCCATGGTGGCCCTGGCCACGCTCACGGCCTGCGTTGCTCCCGCGCCGGTCTATCACACGACCCGCTATCCCTACCAGGCGCCGCCGCAGGCCGTTCCCTACCAGGAAGCGGCCTATGTCGAATACGGCCATGTGGCCAACATCGAGGTGCTGCGCAGCGAGACCGCGGGCACCGGCACCACGGGCGGCGGTGCGGTGGCAGGCGGCCTGATCGGCGGTGTGGTCGGCAACCAGTTCGGCCACGGCAGCGGCAGGGCGGCGGCCACGGCGCTCGGCATCGTGGGCGGTGCGCTGCTCGGCAACACCATCGAGGGCCAGAACAACGGCCCGCGTGCCTACGAGAGCTATCGCATCTCGGTGCAGACCGACCGCGGCGGCTACCGTGCCTTCGACGTGCCGCATCCCGGCGACCTGCGCATCGGCGACCGCGTGCGCATCGACAACGGCCACATCTCGCGCATGTAGCCGAAGGCCGCTTCGGCCGCCAACGAAAAAGCCGGGCAGTGCCCGGCTTCTTTTTTGGCCCGTGCCCCGCGGTTGACGTCAGTGCAGCAGATCGTTGCCTGGCGCCGTGGGCGGCACCTTGAAGAAGCCGGTGCCCGCGGTGCCGCGGCCGATCTCGTCCTCGGTGGCTTCGCGCACCGAGCGCACCGTGATGTCGAGCCGCACCGCGATGCCCGCGAGCGGATGGTTGCCGTCGAGCACGAGGTGCTCGGGGTAGATCTCGGCCACGGTGTAGATGGCGTCCTTGGGCATCGCCTCGCTCACGCCTTCGGGCAGCGCCGCGCCGTCGAAGGTCATGCCTTCCTCGGTGCCTTCGGGGAACAGCGAACGCGGTTCGAGAAACAGCAGCTGGTCGTTGAAGTCGCCGAAGCCCTGCTCGGGCTCGAGCTGCAGTTGCACGCGCGCGCCGGGTTCATGGCCCTGCAGGGCGGCTTCGATCACGTCGAAGAGGTCGTCGCCGCCGACCAGGAACTCCACCGGCTCGTCGAGCACGTCGAGCACTTCGCCGAGGGTGTCTTTCATCGTCCAGGTCAGGCCGACCACGCATTGTTCAGAGATTTCCATTGCAGAATTCTCCCATGGAGATCACACAACCGCTGCCGCTGCTCGGCGGCCTGAGCGCCGCGCAGTTCATGCGGCGGCATTGGCAGAAGAAACCCTTGCTGGTGCGCCAGGCCGTACCCGCCATGGTGCCACCGATCGAGCGCAGCGCGCTCTTTGCCCTTGCCGCGCGGGAGGACGTGGAGTCGCGGCTCATCCGCCATGGCAAGGCCGGCTGGACGCTGCGGCACGGCCCGTTCGCGCGGCGCGCGCTGCCGCCGCTCAACCAGGCCGCCTGGACGCTGCTGGTGCAGGGTGTCGACCTGCACCACGACGGCGTGCATGCGCTGCTGCAGCAGTTCCGCTTCCTGCCCGATGCACGGCTCGACGACCTGATGATCAGCTACGCGAGCGACCAGGGCGGGGTCGGCCCGCATTTCGACAGCTACGACGTGTTCCTGCTGCAGGCCCAGGGCCGCCGCCGCTGGTCGATCGGCAAGCAGAGCGACCTGCGGCTTTCGCCCGGCGTGCCGCTGAAGATCCTGGCGCACTTCGAGCCCGAAGAGACCTTCGTGCTCGAGCCCGGCGACATGCTCTACCTGCCGCCCAAGTACGCGCACGACGGCGTGGCGCTCGGCGACGACTGCATGACCTGTTCGATCGGCCTGCGTTCCGCGGCCGTGGGCGAGCTCGGCGCCGATCTGCTCGCGCGCATGGCGCAGGGCTATGCCGAGGACCTGGAGGAGGCCGGCCCCGCCGAACTCGCCCGCTACTGCGATCCCTCGCAGCCCGCCGTGGAAACGCCAGCCGCCATGCCGGCAGCGCTTCAGGCCTTCGCGCGCAAGGCGGTCGAGGCGGCGCTGCGCGACCCCGATACCATCGACCGCGCGCTCGGCGAATCGCTCACGGAGCCGAAGGCCAACGTCTGGTTCGACGAAGGCGAGGCGCCCGACCTGCTGCAGCAGGTGGCGCTCGACCGCCGCACGCGCATGCTCTACGACGCGCGGCATGTCTACATCAACGGCGAGAGCTTCCGCGCCGGCGGCGCCGACGCCACGCTGATGCGCCGGCTGGCCGACCGGCGCGCGCTCGGTCCGCGCGAACTCGCGCGGGCGAGCGAGGGCGCGCGGGCGCTGCTTGCCGAATGGTGCGAGGCGGGGTGGGTCCATGCCCGATGAGCCGAAGATCGACGACGCACCGGTGCTGCCCGAAGGCCGGTTCGACGGCCGCGAGGCCTTCGAAGGCATCGTGCGCGCGGCGCTTGCGGCGGCGGCCCACCGCGGGTGGAAGGAACTGGTCTTCAGCGATCCCGACTTCGCCGACTGGCCGCTCGGCGAACGCTCCAGCATCGAGGCGCTCAAGGCCTGGTCGGCCTCCGGGCGCCGCTTCGTGCTGCTGGCGCAGCGCTTCGACGTGATCGAGCGGGTGCATGCGCGCTTCGTGCCGTGGCGCCGCATGTGGGACCACATCGTCGAATGCCGCATGGTGCGCGGCGAAGCGGGGAGCCAGGTGGTGCCGAGCGCCATCTGGACGCCCGACTGGTTCGCGCACCGCATCGATCCCGAGCGCAGCCGCGGCCTTTGCGGTGCCGACCCTCGCGCGCGGCGCGAACTGCGCGAAAGCTTCGACGAATCGTGGCGGGTGGGGCGGCCCGCGTTTCCCGCGTCCACATTGGGCTTGTAAGCCAATGCCGCGAATGAGGCCGCGAGACACAAACGGATGACGATGGGGGTCTAGAATTTTTTCGTTCTGACATCCCATTGCAAAGGAGTTTCCATGAAGAAGTCGTCTTCCGTCCTGCTCGCTTCGTTGATCGCCGTCGCCGCACTCACGGCCTGCGGAAAGAAAGAGGATGCCGCGCCGGCGGTCGTGACCCCGCCGCCCGCGCCGGTGACCGAACCCGCACCGGCCACGCCGCCCGCGGCCACCCCGGCACCTTCGACCAGCAGCAGCGATCCGGCGGCCACGTCGCCTTCGCCGAGCGCTTCGTCGGCGCTCGATGCGGCCAATGCCGCCACCGAGGCCGCCAAGAAGAACGAAGCGCCCAAGCAGTAATCGGTTCGCTTCTGCCGCCGGCGCGTCATTGGCCCGGCGGGAAAGAACGAACGCCAGAAGAAAAGCCGCCCGAGGGCGGCTTTTTGCATGGGGCGGGTGGGACGCGGCAGCCGTCAGACGTCGAGCCACGGCGAGCCGTCGAGCGCGCTCGCGGTGAGCATCTCGGCCTCGTGCGCGCCGAGGGCCTCGGCCATGAGGCGGCGCACGATCTCGGGCCGGTTGTTCTGTTCGCTCAGATGCGCCGCCACCACGTGGCGCAGCCCGTCGTGGTGCACCGCACGCGCGATCTCGGCGGCGGCCGTGTTCGACAGGTGGCCGTGCCTGCCGCCCACGCGCAGCTTCAGGAACGGCGGATAGGACGAGTTGGCGAGCAGTTCGCTGTCGTGGTTGAACTCCAGCAGCAGCGCATGCACGCCGCTCAGCCGTGCGAGCACGTGCGCGGTGGCGTGGCCCAGGTCGGTGAGGACGCCGAGCGTCCTCGCGCCGTCGGAGCAGCGCAGCTGCAGCGGCTCGCGCGCGTCGTGCGGCACGGTGAAGGGCTGCACCGAGAGATCGCCGACCTCGAAGGCCGCGTCGTCGCGCGCCAGATGGAGCCGGCCCTCGAAGTCGCGTGCGCCGGTGGCGAGCCAGGTGCCTTCGCTCATCCAGACCGGGATGCGTTCCCGCCGCGACAGCGCATGCGCGCAGCCGATGTGGTCGCCGTGCTCGTGGGTGATGAAGATGGCGTCGATGTCGGACGCCGCGAGGCCGGCCTTGGCGAGCCGCAGGTCGAGCTGCTTGAGGCCGAAGCCGCAGTCGACCAGGAGCCGCGAGGTGCGGCCGGCGCTGGTCGCCTCGACCAGCGCGGCATTGCCCGTGCTGCCGCTGCCGAGGCTTCGGAAGCGGAGCATGGGGCTTACTTCAGGTCGTCGGCGATGACCTTGACGATGCGCTCGGCGTTGGCCGAAGCTTCGGGCGCACCGGATTCGTTGAGCACCGAGACGGTGGTCGTTTCGCCCTGGCCCTTCACCGAGATGCGGAACTTGACCGGCGCCTCGGCCTTGCTCGAGCCGCCGAACAGCTTGCCGAAGAAGCCGGGCTCCTTCTTGTCGGGGTTCGGCGTCACGTAGCGCACGAAGTAGATGCCGGCGCTGCGGTCGCGGTCTTCCACGGTGAAGCCGGTGCGGTCGAGCGCGAGGCCGACGCGGCGCCATGCGCGGTCGAAGCCTTCGCTGATCTGCACGACCGGCTGGCCGCCGACGTTGGCGATGGTCGCGGTCCGGCTCGGTGCCGTGGTGGCGGCGAGGATCTTCGACTGCTCCTGCGAGACGCCGAGCTTGACCATCAGGCGGCGCAGGAACTCGGTCTCGAGTTCGGGGTCGCTGGGGCGGGGCTGCCACACGGTCTGGTCCTGGCGGCTGTTGTTGTAGACCTCCTGCATGCCGCGGTGGCTGACGAAGATCTCGGTGCCGTTCGGCGTGCGCTCGATGCGGGTGCGGAAGCGGTCGAGTTCGCCGGTCGAGTAGACCGAATCGACCAGCTTGCCGAGCGTGCCGCGGATGATGTCCTGGGGCAGCTTGGCGCGGTTCTCGGCCCAGTCGGTTTCCATGATGCCGAGGTTGCGCTGCTCCGTGGTCAGCAGGAAGCCGTTCTCCTGCCAGAAGTCCTTCACCGGGTCCCAGAGCTGGTCGGGCGAGCGGTTGACGACGATCCAGCGCTGCGTGCCCGAGCGCTCCATGCGCACGTCGCCGATGTTGGCGACCGCGGTGGGAATGCCCGGTGCATTGGCCACGCCGGCCTGGTAGGCATTGGCCGTGACCGCGCCGCCAGGGATCGCGTAGCGGTTTTCGCGCGAGAGCTGCGAAAGGTCGGGCGGCACTTCGAGCGTCGGGGCCTTGCCGGCGCTCTTGTAGTCGATCTTGTCGCTCTCGAGGACGGAGCAGGCGGCGAGGCCGACAACGAGGGTGGTCAGCAGTGCAGCTCGCGAAATGTGCGAAATGTTCTTCAACGTCGTCTTCCTTGTTGGAATGGGTTCGGTCAGTCTGTGGGCCGCACGGCCCGCACTCTCAGAGCACGGTCCGGGCAAAAGGTTGCGTCACCTCGGTGCGGCACGGGAAAAGGGGCGGGCTTGGGTCTGGGATTGGAAGGGCTCGCGTCAGCCCTTGAGCAGTCCGCTGGCGCGCAGGGCCGCCTCGACCACGGGGTGGTAGGCGCTCGACAGCTCGGTGAGCGGCAGCCGCAGCGTGCCGCCGCAGAGCCCGAGCCGGGCCATGGCCCACTTCAGCGGAATGGGGTTGGGTTCGACGAACAGGTTCTTGTGCAGCGGCATCAGCTCGAACTGGATCTGCATCGCGCGGCGCACGTCGCCGGCGAGGGCGGCCACGCAGAGTTCGTGCATCTTGCGCGGTGCGATGTTGGCCGTGACGCTGATGTTGCCCTGGCCGCCGCAGAGCATGAGCGCCACCGCGGTCGGGTCGTCGCCGGAATACACCGCGAAGTGCTTCGGCAGGTCGCGGATCAGCCACTGCGCGCGTTCGATGTTGCCGGTGGCTTCCTTGATGCCGATGATGCCCGGCACCTGCGCGAGCCGCAGCACGGTGTCGTGCGCCATATCGGCCACGGTGCGGCCGGGCACGTTGTAGAGCACGACGGGGAGGTCGCCCACCGCCTCGGCGATCGCCTTGAAGTGCTGGTACTGGCCTTCCTGCGTCGGCTTGTTGTAGTAGGGCACCACCTGCAGCTGCGAGTCGGCGCCCACGCCCTTGGCGAACTTGGCAAGCTCGATCGCCTCCTTGGTGGAGTTGGCGCCGCAGCCGGCCATCACGGGCACACGGCCCTTGGCCTGCTCGACCGCCACGCGGATGATCTCGCAATGCTCTTCCACGTCGACCGTGGGCGATTCGCCCGTGGTGCCGACAATGCCGAGGCAGTCGGTGCCTTCGTCGATGTGCCAATCGATCAGCCGGCGCAGGGCGGGATAGTCGACACTGCCGTCGTCGTGCATCGGCGTGACGAGAGCGACGATGCTGCCTGTCAGTTGCTCCAAGGGGAATCTCTCTGTCGGTGGACGAAAGCGCCGATTCTACTTACTCCGGCGCCCCGGGAAACGCCGGCCCGGCGGGCTCAGTTTCCCTGCAGCGGATGGCGCGCGGGCGCCCCCGAAGCGTCCGCCGCCTCCCTCACGGCCGCGACGCGCTGCACGAAGCGCGCCGGCGCGTCCAGGAACCCGTCCTCGTAGGCGACCACGCGCAACCCGCGGCAGGCCGCGAGCAGTTCGCCGGGCTGCAGCAGGAAGTCGGGCCGCGAAGGCTTGCCGACCGTCTCGTTGCCGGCCGCGAAGGTTTCGTAGAGCAGCACGCCGCCCGGTGCGACCGCGGCCACGATGTCGGCCAGGCGGGGTCGCCACAGGTAGTTGGTGACGACCACCGCGCCGAAGCCCCGGCCCGCGAACGGCCAGGGGCCGCCTTCGATGTCGGCGGTCAGCACCTGGCCGAAGGCGCCGGCTTCGCGCGCGGCCTCGGGGTCGCGGTCCACGCCGGTCACCGCATGCCCGCGCCCGGCGAACCAGCGCATGTGCCGCCCGCGGCCGCAGGCCACGTCGAGCACCGTGGCGCCCGGTGCGCAGAGGTGCGACCAGCGCACGATCCATTCCGACGGCGCCGCGCCGCCGTGCGAGGAGACTGCATCTTTCATGGGAGGGGAAGAAGCTTCAGAAACAGGACCAGACCTGGTCCACCAGCGTGACCAGGAAGCTCGGATGCACGTAGAGCGCGAACACGCCGCCCAGCGCCACGAGCGCGGCGGTGAGCCAGCCGGCGTGGACGAGGTGGCGGCGCAGCTGCGGGCCCATTGCGCGTGCTCCGTCCGCCTTCAGCCCGGCACCGCGGCGGGCCGCGCGCCGCGTGCGATCGCGCCTTCCTTGACCGGCAGGTTCACCAGCGCCGCGAACACGCCGAGCGCGATCGCCAGGTACCAGACCACGTCGTAGCTGCCCGTGCTGTCGTAGAGATAGCCGCCGAGCCACACGCCCAGGAACGAGCCCACCTGGTGGCTCAGGAACACGAAGCCGCTGAGCATCGAGAGGTGCGCCACGCCGAAGATGCCGGCCACGATCGCATTGGTCGCGGGCACGGTCGAGAGCCACAGGAAGCCCATCGCGGCCGAGAACAGGTAGACGCTCAGGGGCGAGAGCGGCGCCACCAGGAAGAGCGCGATCGACACCGCCCGGGCGAAATAGATGGTCGCGAGGATCTTGCGCTTGGCGAGCTTCTGGCCCAGCAGCCCGACGGTGTAGGTGCCGAACACGTTGAAGAGCCCGATCAGCGCCAGCGCGTAGCCTGCCACCTCGGCCGGCAGCGCGCGGTCGCGCAGGTAGGTGGGCATGTGGATGCCGATGAAGGCCAGCTGGAAGCCGCAGACGAAGTACCCGGCCATCAGCAGCCCGAAGCTCGGATAGCGGAAGGCCTCGCCCACCGCCTGCAGCACCGACTGCTCGCGATGCCCGGCCAGCGCGGCGGTGCGCGGTTCACGCAGCCCGAAGGCCAGCGGAATGATCACCAGCGCCAGCACCGCCACCACCGCGAGCGCCGTCTGCCAGCCGAGGGTGCCGATCAGGCGGCCCTCGATCGGCGCCATCAGGAACTGGCCGAAGGAGCCGGCCGCCGCGGCCACGCCCATCGCCCACGAGCGCCGCTCGACCGGGATCTGCCGCCCGATCACGCCGTAGATCACCGCGTAGGTGGTGCCCGCCTGCGCCGCGCCGATCAGCAGGCCGGCGCTGAGCGTGAAGAGCAGCGGCGTGGGGGAATGCGCCATGCCGAAAAGGCCGAGCGCATAGAACACCGCACCGCCGATCAGCACGCGGAAGGCGCCGAAGCGGTCCGCCAGCATGCCCGCGAACACGCCGAACACGCCCCAGGAGAGGTTCTGGATCGCGAGCGCGAACGAGAAGGTCTGCCGGCTCCAGTCCTGCGCCTGGGTGATCGGCTGCAGCCAGAGCCCGAAGCCGTGGCGGATGCCCATCGAGAGCGTGACGATCATCGCCCCGCAGAACAGGACTTGCTTGATCGAAAGGGCAGGGGCTGTTGTCGTTTGCATTGGGTCGAATGTAGCGATTCGTGCCGGAACGCGCGCCGCGGCGGGGAATCGGCATTGATGATTTGTGCGCGCACTTTCGATGCGCTGCGCGCATCAGCGGCCGGCGCTCGCCGTCTCCTGTACGTACATCCAGTTGTTTGGCCGGGGACTGACTACAATCCGCCCCCATGGCGACTTCCCCCAAGACTTCTTCAGACTCCGCTTCCGGCTATTCGGAAGGCTCCATCCGCGTGCTCAAGGGCCTCGAGCCCGTGAAGCAGCGCCCGGGCATGTACACCCGGACCGACAACCCGCTGCACATCATCCAGGAAGTGCTCGACAACGCCGCCGACGAGGCGCTCGCGGGTCACGGCAAGAAGATCAAGGTCACGCTGCATGCCGACGGCTCGGTCAGCGTGGAGGACGACGGCCGGGGCATTCCCTTCGGCCTGCATCCCGAGGAAAAGGCGCCCGTGATCGAACTGGTCTACACCCGGCTGCATGCGGGCGGCAAGTTCGACAAGGGCTCGGGCGGCGCTTACAGCTTCTCGGGCGGCCTGCACGGCGTGGGCGTGTCGGTGACCAACGCGCTGTCGAAGCGGCTCGAAGTCAGCTCGCACCGCGAGGGCTCGGTGGCGAAGCTCGCCTTCGGCGGCGGCGACGTGATCGAGGCGCTCGAAGTCCGCAAGCTCGAGGCCGGCGAGCGCAAGCAGGGCACCACGGTGCGCGCCTGGCCCGATGCCAAGTACTTCGAGACCGCCGCGCTGCCCATGGGCGAGCTCACCCACCTGCTGCGCAGCAAGGCCGTGCTGATGCCGGGCGTGAGCGTCACGCTGGTGAACGAGAAGACCAAGGACACGCAGCAGTGGCTCTACAAGGGCGGCCTGAGCGACTATCTGATGCAGACGCTCAGCGGCGATCCGGTGATCCCGCTGTTCGAGGGCAGCGGCCATGCCGACAAGAACGCCGACAACTTCGCCGAGGGCGAGGGCGCCGAGTGGGCCGTGGCCTTCACGGAAGACGGCCAGCCGGTGCGCGAGAGCTACGTCAACCTGATTCCCACCAGCGCCGGCGGGACGCACGAGAGCGGCCTGCGCGACGGCCTCTTCACCGCGGTGAAGGGCTTCATCGAACTGCATTCGCTGCTGCCCAAGGGCGTGAAGCTGCTGCCCGAGGACGTGTTCGCGCGCGCCTCCTACGTGCTGAGCGCCAAGGTGCTCGACCCGCAGTTCCAGGGCCAGATCAAGGAGCGCCTGAATTCGCGCGACGCGGTGCGGCTGGTGTCGAGCTTCGTGCGGCCGGCGCTCGAACTCTGGCTCAACCAGCACGTCGACTACGGGAAGAAGCTCGCCGAACTGGCCATCAAGGCCGCGCAGACGCGCCAGCGCGCCGGCCAGAAGGTCGAGAAGCGCAAGGGCTCGGGCGTGGCGGTGCTGCCCGGCAAGCTGACCGACTGCGAAAGCCGCGACATCAGCCACAACGAGGTCTTCCTGGTCGAGGGCGACTCCGCCGGCGGCAGCGCCAAGATGGGCCGCGACAAGGAGAGCCAGGCCATCCTGCCGCTGCGCGGCAAGGTGCTCAACACCTGGGAGGTGGAACGCGACCGCCTGTTCGCCAACACCGAGATCCACGACATCTCGGTGGCCGTGGGCGTCGACCCGCACGGGCCGAACGATTCGCCCGACCTGAGCGGCCTGCGCTACGGGAAGATCTGCATCCTCTCGGATGCCGACGTGGATGGCTCGCACATCCAGGTGCTCTTGCTGACGCTGTTCTTCCGCCACTTTCCGAAATTGATAGAGGCCGGCCATGTGTATGTCGCAAAGCCGCCACTTTTCCGGGTCGACGCCCCCGCGCGCGGCAAGAAGCCGGCCTCCAAGGTCTATGCGCTCGACGAGGGCGAACTGACCGCCACGCTCGACAAATTGCGCAAGGACGGGGTGCGCGAGGGCGCCTGGAGCATCAGCCGCTTCAAGGGCCTGGGCGAAATGAGCGCGGAACAATTGTGGGAAACCACGCTCAATCCAGACACCCGGCGCCTGATGCAGGTCCAATTGGGCCGGTTCGACTTCACGTCCACCCAGGGCGAGATCACCAAGCTCATGGGCAAGGGCGAAGCGGCGGCGCGGCGCGAGCTCATGGAACTTCGCGCCGACGACGTCGACATCGATGTTTGACCCCACCCCGCATGTCAGCTTTCAAGCGTTCGCTGCTCCTCGCACTCGTGCTGCTCGCGCAGCAGGCGGTTGCGCGCGCCGCTGACATCTACGGCTACATCGACGCCAAGGGCGTGGCGCACTTCGCCGCCGAGAAGATCGACGAGCGCTACCAGCTCTTCTTCCGCGGCGGCCAGAGCTTCGACACGGCGCAGGGCCTGTCGCCGCCCGGGCGCGGCGCGCGCAAGCTGGACGGCAAGGTGCCGGCCGCCTCGCAAAGCCTGCTGGCGCTCTTCGAGGCCTCCCCGAGCTACAAGACCGCCAAGAGCGCGCTGCGCGATGCGTCGAGCCGGCATGCGATCGACTACGAACTGCTGCAGGCGCTGATCGCCACCGAATCCGGCTTCGATGCCCAGGCGGTGTCGCCCAAGGGCGCGATGGGGCTCATGCAGCTCATGCCGGCCACGGCCCAGCGCTATGGCGTGGCGGCCGACAAGCGCGGCAGCATCGAGAAGAAGCTGTTCGACCCGCGCGTCAACATCGCCGCCGGTTCCCGCTACCTGCGCGACCTGATCGCGATGTTTCCCGGCCAGCTCGAACTCGCGCTGGCCGCCTACAACGCGGGCGAGGGCGCGGTGCAGCGCGCCGGCAACAAGATCCCGAACTACAAGGAAACGCAGAACTACGTGCGCACGGTGCTGCAGCTCTATGCCTACCTGAAGCCGTCGGCGGGCATGGACATGGCCGCCGGCGGGCGCGGCGGCAAGGCGCCGGGGCGCATCCGCATGGAACTCGCGGCGCCGAAGGGCGGCGCGCTCGGCCGTGGCAACATGCCGTCCGAAACGCCGCCCGGCCTGCCCGCCATGCCCGACATCCCCGAGTCGCCGGCCGTGCCGTCCGGCGGCACCGACGCCCCCATGTCCTGACCGACCGCGGTCCGCGACCGGCACGCACAGGCGAACCCACGGTTTTTCTCTTTTTTCTCCATGGACGATTCCCAACCTCCGCTCGATCTCAACGGCCCCACCGACGGCGACACCACCCTCACGCTGGCCGACTACGCCCAGACGGCCTACCTCGAATACGCGCTCAGCGTGGTCAAGGGCCGCGCGCTGCCCGACGTGTCGGACGGCCAGAAGCCGGTCCAGCGCCGCATCCTGTACTCGATGTCGCGCATGGGACTGGGCTACGGCGGCGCCAACGGCACCGTGGGCGCCAAGCCGGTCAAGAGCGCGCGCGTGGTGGGCGACGTGCTCGGCCGCTTCCATCCGCACAGCGACCAGGCCGCCTACGACGCGCTGGTGCGCATGGCGCAGGACTTCTCGCAGCGCTATCCGCTGGTCGACGGCCAGGGCAACTTCGGCAGCCGCGACGGCGACGGCGCCGCGGCCATGCGCTACACCGAAGCGCGCCTCGCGCGCATCACCAGCCTGCTGCTCGACGAGATCGACGAAGGCACGGTCGACTTCATCCCCAACTACGACGGCAGCACCGAGGAGCCGCGCCTGCTGCCCGCGCGGCTGCCGTTCACGCTGCTCAACGGCGCGAGCGGCATCGCCGTGGGCCTGGCCACCGAGATCCCGAGCCACAACCTGCGCGAGATCGCGGACGCCTGCGTGGCGCTGATCAAGTCGAACGGCCAGCTCAGCGAGGAAGAGTTGTTCGCGATCGTGCCCGGCCCCGACTATCCGGGCGGCGCCCAGATCATCAGCAGCGCCGGCGACATCGCCGAGGCCTACCGCACCGGCCGCGGCTCGCTCAAGGTGCGCGCGCGCTGGAAGATCGAGGACCTCGCGCGCGGCCAGTGGCAGCTCGTGGTGAACGAACTGCCGCCGGGCGTGAGCACGCAGCGCGTGCTCGAGGAGATCGAGGAGATCACCAATCCCAAGGTCAAGGCCGGCAAGAAGGCGCTCACGGCCGAGCAGACGCAGCTCAAGGCCGCCATGCTCTCGGTGCTCGACGTGGTGCGCGACGAGTCGAGCAAGGACGCCGCGGTGCGCCTCGTGTTCGAACCCAAGACCTCGCGCATCAGCCAGGAAGAATTCATCACCACGCTGCTCGCGCAGACCTCGCTCGAGACCTCGTCGCCGATCAACCTCACGATGGTCGGCATCGACGGCAAGCCGACGCAGAAATCGCTGCGCCAGATGCTCAACGAGTGGATCGCGTTCCGCGCGGTCACGGTCGAGAAGCGCTCGCAGCACCGCCTGGGCAAGGTGCAGGACCGCATCCACATCCTCGAGGGCCGGCAGCTGGTGCTGCTGAACATCGACGAGGTGATCGCGATCATCCGCGCGGCCGAGGATCCGAAGGCCGCGCTGATCGCGCGCTTCAACCTCAGCGAGCGCCAGGCCGAGGACATCCTCGAGATCCGGCTGCGCCAGCTCGCGCGGCTCGAGGCGATCAAGATCGAGCAGGAACTGTCGAACCTGCGCGACGAGAAGAAGAAGCTCGAGGACATCCTCGCCAGCCCCGCCGCGCTGCGCCGGCTGCTGGTGAAGGAGATCGAGGCCGACGCCAAGACCTTCGAGGACCCGCGCCGCACGCTGATCCAGGCCGAGAAGCGCGCCGTGGCCGAGGTGAAGGTGGTCGACGAGCCCGTCACCGTCATCGTGTCGCAGAAGGGCTGGGTGCGCGCGCAGAAGGGCTGGCCGACGGCCAACGGCGGTGCCGCCCCCGAATACAGCTTCAAGTCCGGCGATGCGCTCTACGGCGCCTTCGAATGCCGCAGCGTCGACACGCTGCTGGTCTTCGGCAGCGCCAAGGACAAGACCGTGCGCGTCTACACCGTGCCCGTGGCCTCGCTGCCGGGCGCGCGCGGCGACGGCCAGCCCGTGACCACGCTGATCGAGCTGGAGGCCGGCACGCACGTCACGCATTTCTTCGCCGGCCCCTTGGGCGCGAGCCTGCTGCTGTCCAACACCGGCGGCTACGGCTTCATCGCCACCGTCGAGAACATGATGTCCCGCCAGCGCGGCGGCAAGGCCTTCATCGACGTGGGCGAGGGCGAGCAGCTCTGCCGCCCCTCGCTCGTCGGCGGTGCCGGCGGCGCCGAACCCATGCCCGCCGCCACCCACGTGGCGTGCGCCTCGACCGGCGGCCGCATCCTGACCTTCGAGATCGCCGAACTCAAGAGCCTGCCCAAGGGCGGCCGGGGCCTGACGCTGATCGACCTCGACCCCAAGGACACGCTCGCGGGTGCCGCGGCCTACACGCGCAGCGTGCGCATCGAAGGCATCGGCCGCGGCGGCAAGGCGCGCGACGAGACGCTCGAGATCCGCACGCTGAACAACGCGCGCGGCGCCAGGGCGCGCAAGGGCAAGGCGGCCGACCTCGGCTTCAAGCCCTCGACCATCGTGCGGGTGCAGTGATGGGCGATTTCGACATCAGCACCATCGGCCTCGTGATCGCGGTCGTCACCGGCATCGGCAGCTTCTGGTTCGGCCGGCGCATCCGCATGAAGCAGGGCGAGAAGCGCCGCGAGAAGGATCGCATCGCGGCGCAGGCGAGCGAAACCCGCCAGCAGCGCCGCGCGCGCGAGCGGCGCGAACGCGGCTAGACAGGCCGGCACCGCGAACCGCTGTGCGGAACCGATGCCCGGTTCCGTGCGTGCTGCGGTGCATTTCTTTCGTCACCGGAATCCCGCGCAAAGGCCCCCGCGCCGTTGCGCGGAGTTCCGCCATGCAGTTCCGGGATTGACCGCGATGCCGCCGCGGCGGCGGACTGCATCCCAGAATGGCGGGGCCGCGCGCCGTCGGTGCGCGGCACCCCGACCGTTCGACCGACGAAGACGAAAGAACCGCATGACCGACAAGAAAGCCATCCTCGTGATCGGCGCCGGAGACGCCACCGGCGGCGCCATCGCCAGGCGATTCGCCCGCGAGGGCTACATCGCCTGCGTCACCCGGCGCAGCGCCGACAAGCTCCAGCCGCTGGTGGAAGAGATCCGCGCCGCGGGCGGCGAAGCCCACGGCTTCGGCAGCGATGCGCGCAAGGAAGAGGAAATGGTCGCGCTGGTCGAGAACATCGAGACCCGCATCGCCCCCATCGAAGTGGCCGTGTTCAACATCGGCGCCAACGTGCGCTTCGGCATCACCGAGACCACGGCGCGCGTGTACTTCAAGGTCTGGGAGATGGCCTGCTTCGGCGGCTTCCTCATGGGCCGCGAAGTGGCCAAGCGCATGCTCGAACGCGGGCGCGGCACGATCATCTTCACCGGCGCCACCGCCAGCCTGCGCGGCCGCGAGGGCTTCGCGGCCTTCGCCGGGGCCAAGCACGCGCTGCGCGCACTCGCGCAGAGCATGGCGCGTGAACTCTGGCCCAAGGGCATCCACGTCGCGCATCCGGTGATCGACGGGGCCATCGACACCGAGTTCATCCGCACCAACTTCCCCGAGCGCTATGCGCTGCTCGAGCAGGGCGGCATCGTCTCGCCCGAAAGCATCGGCGAAGCCTACTGGCAGATCCACCAGCAGCCGCGCAACGCGTGGACGCACGAGACGGAACTGCGCCCGTGGATGGAGGCGTGGTGAACATGCGCGAAGTGAAAGTCGAGTTTCTCTTCGACTTCGGCAGTCCGAACGCCTACCTCTGTCACCAGGTCCTGCCGGCGATGGAAGCGCGCACGGGCGTCGAGGTCGAATACGTGCCGATCCTGCTGGGCGGCCTGTTCAAGCTCACCAACAACCGGTCGCCGGCCGAGGCCTTCGCGGGCATTGCCAACAAGCGGGCCTACGAGGCGCTCGAGACGCAGCGCTTCGTCGCCAGGCATGGCCTCACGCGCTATCGGCCGAATGCGTTCTTTCCGGTCAACACGCTGGCCATCATGCGCGGCGCCGTGGCGGCGCAGAAGCTCGGCTGCTTCGCGCCCTACCTCGACGCGGTGTTCTCATGCATGTGGGAGCAGAGCCTGAACATGGCCGATGCGGACGTCATGCACACCGCGCTGGCATCGGCCGGCCTGCCTGCGGCGGAGATTGCCGCGGCCATCCAGGAGCCCGACGTCAAGCAGGCGCTGCTCGCCAACACGCAGCAGGCCTTCGAGCGCGGCGCCTTCGGCTCGCCGACCTTCTTCGTCGGCGACCAGATCTTCTTCGGCAAGGACCGGCTGCGCGAGGTCGAGGAAGAAATCATCCGGCAACGAGATCACAGAGACTGAACCATGCAAACCAGAATCACCCAACTCTTCGGCATCGCACATCCCATCATCCAGGGCGGCATGCATTTCGTCGGCCTCGCCGAACTGGCGTCGGCCGTTTCCAACGCGGGCGGGCTCGGCATCATCACCGGCCTGACGCAGAAGACGCCCGAGCTGCTGGCGCGCGAGATCGCGCGCTGCAGGGAGATGACCGACAAGCCCTTCGGCGTGAACCTCACCTTCCTGCCGACCTTCGCCTCGCCGCCGTATCCCGAGTACATCGACGCCATCGTGCAGGGCGGCGTGCGCATCGTCGAGACCGCGGGCCGCAGCCCCGAGCAGTACATGCCGCTCCTGAAGAAGGCGGGCGTGAAGGTGATCCACAAGTGCACCTCGGTACGCCATTCGCTCAAGGCGCAGGCCATCGGCTGCGATGCGGTGAGCGTCGACGGCTTCGAATGCGGCGGCCATCCGGGCGAGGACGACGTGCCCAACTTCATCCTGCTGCCGCGCGCGGCCGAGGCGCTCGACATTCCCTTCGTCGGCTCGGGCGGCATGGCCGACGGCCGCAGCCTGGTCGCGGCGCTGGCCCTCGGCGCCGAGGGCATCAACATGGGCACGCGCTTCATCGCCACGCAGGAGGCGCCGGTGCATGCGAACGTGAAGGCGGCGATCGTCGCGGCCAGCGAGCTCGACACCCGGCTCGTGATGCGCCCGCTGCGCAACACCGAGCGCGTGCTGCGCAATGCGGGCGTCGATGCGCTGCTCGCGATCGAGAAGGAAAAAGGCGCGCAGACCACCATCGACGACATCCACGGCCTGGTGGCCGGCGTCTATCCCAAGGTGATGGTCGAGGGCGACATGGACGCCGGCGCCTGGAGCTGCGGCATGGTCGCGGGCCTGATCCACGACGTGCCCACGGTCGCCGAGCTGGTGGCGCGGATCATGCGCGAGGCCGAGGACATCGTCTCGCAGCGGCTCGCGCGGCTGCTCCAGGGCGCCGGGGCGTGAAACGCGCGGAAGTCCATTCCAAGCGCCAGCTCGGCGAGTACGAGGACGTCGAGCACCGGCCGCACGCCAAGGAAGACCGCCATTTCGTGACCGCGCTCGCGCGCGGCCTGCAGGTGCTGCAGTGCTTCTCGTCGGGCGAGGAGCGGCTCGGCAACCAGGACCTGGCCGAGCGCTGCGGGCTGCCGAAGTCCACGGTGACGCGGCTCACCTACACGCTGACCAAGCTCGGCTTCCTGCACCACGTGGCCGAGTCGGGCCGCTACCGGCTGGGCATGGCGACCCTGCGGCTCGGCGGCACCACGCTCTCGCGGCTCGATGCCAAGGAGGTGAGCCGGCCGCTGATGCAGCAGCTCGCCAACGACACCGGCTGCCTGGTGTCGCTCGGCATGCGCGACGGCATGTCGATGCTCTACGTCGAAACCTGCCGCAGCGATTCGATCGTGACCATCCGCCTCAACATCGGCTCGCGCATTCCGCTCGCCACCACGGCGATGGGGCGGGCCTACCTGGCAGGCGCCAAGCCGGCCGCGCGCCGCGGGCTCGAGGAGCGCATCCGCACGCTCGACGCGGCGAACTGGCCGCGCATCGAGCGCGGCATCCGGCAGGCGCTCGACGACTTCGAGCGCCACGGCTGCTGCTGCTCGTTCGGCGACTGGCGCGGCGAGGTCAACGCCATCGCGTCGCCGCTGCGCGTGGGCAAGGGCATGCCGCTGATGGTGCTGAGTGCCGCGGGCCCACGCTCGATGGCGCCCGAGGTGTTCATGCAAGAGATTCGCCCGAAGCTGTGCGAGACGGTGGAGGCGATCGAGCGGCATTTCCGCACGGCCGCCGAGCTTCCGTCGACGCCGCGTAACCCGACGCGCTCTTTTCGCGAATAGAAGCACGGGGCCGTGCGATCGCGTGGCCCCGTTCGAGCGGCCTTCCGACGCAGGGCCCGCCGCCGAGGCCAAGGCGCCGTCGGCATCCTGAAGAACATTCAACAAAAGGGGAGCACACAATGCAAAGCACGATTCTCATGGCCGCCGAATACGGTCCGCCGGACGTTCTCGAATTCGTGGCGGTGGATCTGCCATCGCTCGATCGGGCCAAGGTCCGCGTCCAGGTCAAGGCCGCCGGCATCAATCCGATCGATGCGCGGCGGATGACGGGCGAATTCCGGCACGGCGGCCTGCCGCAGACCTTCGGCACCGAGTTCGCGGGCGTCATCGTCGAGGTGCCGCCCGGGAGCACCGACTGGAAAGTGGGCGACGAGGTGCTGGGTTCGGGCGACGGGTTCACGCACGCGAGCGTGATCGACGTGCCGATCGGCAACCTCGTTGCGCGTCCGCCCGCGATGGCGTGGCCCGTCGCCGGCACGCTGGCCGGCGTGGCGCAGACGGCCACGACGGTGCTCGACGAACTCGGCGAGCTCAAGACACTGCTGATCCACGGCGCCTCCGGCGGTGTAGGCTCGATCGCCATCCAGCTCGCCCGGGAGCGTGGCATCACCGTGGTGGCAACGGCTTCCGAAAAGAACCTCGGCTACCTGCGCGAGCTCGGCGCCATCGCGGTGCCCTATGGCGACGGCCTGATCGCGCGCCTCGAACAGGTCCATCCGGCACCCTTCGATGCCTCGATCGACATGGCCGGCACCGAGGAAGCCACGCAGGCCGCCCTGGCCAGGGTCAAGGCCGACGGCCCGCTGGTCACCATCGCAGGCCGCAAGGTCTCGTCGCCCCGCATCAAGCCCGCCTGGGTCAAGCGCAACCGGGCCAACCTCGAACACGTGGTCCAGGCCGTGGCCGAAGGCCGGATGAGGTGGACCGTGAGCGCGACCTTCCCTTTCGCCAAGGCCGCCGACGCCTACACCGCGGTCCTGGACGGCCACACGCGCGGCAAGAGCGCCCTGGTGTTCTGAGCACGCGCCCTAGCGCAGCGCCTCCCACCAGCGTGCATTGGTGCGCGCCTTGCCCACCGTGAGCACCTCGCCGATCAGCGGGGTCGCGAGCTCGATCTTCTTTTCCTCGGCGAGCTTCGCGATGCGGTCGAGCGGATCGCGCCAGCCGTGGAAGGCGAGGTCGAAGGTGCTGTTGTGCACCGAATAGAGCACCTTGCCGCGCAGGTCCTCGAAGGCCTTCACGCTCTGTTCGGGCGTCATGTGCACGGCGGGCCAGTAGGCGTCGTAGGCGCCGTTCTCCATCAGCGCGAGGTCGAAGCCGCCGAAGCGCTCGCCGATCTGCCGGAAGCCCGGAAAGTACCCCGAGTCGCCGCTGAAGAAGATGCGCTGCGCGCCGCTGTGCACCACCCACGAGGCCCACAGCGTGCGGTCGCGGTCGTTGAGCGTGCGGCCCGAGAAGTGCTGCGCCGGCGTGGCCGTGAGCTTCACGCCCGCGTGCTCGGTGCCCTGCCACCAGTCGAACTCCATCACGCGCTCCGCGGGCACGCCCATGTCGATGAGCCGCGCGCGCACGCCCAGCGGGACGAAGTAGCGCTGCACGCGCTGGGCGAGGTATTCGATCGTCGCCACGTCGAGGTGGTCGTAGTGGTCGTGCGAGAGGATCACCGCCTCGATCGGCGGCAGTTCCTCGAGCGTGATCGGCGGCTTGTGGAAGCGCTTCGGGCCGGCCCAGGTGAACGGCGAGGCGCGCTCGCTGAAGACCGGATCGATCAGCCAGTACTTGCCCTGCAGCTTGAGCAGGTGCGAGGAGTGGCCGAGCCGCACCACGTGGTTGGCGTTCGCGTCGAGCGCTTCGAGCTGCGCCGTGCCGAGCGGCTGCACCGGAATGGGATCGACCGGCACCGTGTCGACCTTCTTCGCGACCAGGAAGCGCGACCAGATGCGCCAGGCGCTCGCCGAAGGAAGCGCCTCGGGGTTCGCCATGTTGCGGAACTGGCCTTCCTTGAACTGCGGCGATGCCTCGTAGCGGTTCTCGCCGCCGCCGGCTGCGCTGCAGCCTGCCATGAGGGCGCAGCCCGCGGCCGCGAGCGCGGTGCCGCGCCGCAACAGGCGGGGCAGGTAGGTGCCTTGCGGATCCGATGGGTCGGGCATGGGGAAAACCTCTGGTGTGTGTTGGTCTTGGAGCGAGAGGCTAGCGGCTCGGCGCCCTGCGATGGTTTCAGCTGCAGAAACATTCGGCGCGCGGGGCCATTCCGCCCGGGAGGGCGCATTCGGGCGCCATATCCCGTATGCGGTATGGCGCCCGCGCCGGCAGCGCCGCACACTGCCGCCACCCACCATTCATCCGGCAGGGGAAGAGACGACCGATGAGCCACAACCGCCATCCCATCATCTACGTGCGCGGCTATGCCATGACGGAGGCCGAGCGCGACGACACCGCGGCCGATCCGTTCTGCGGCTTCAACGTGGGCTCCACGGTCTACCGCGCCACGGTCAAGAAGGACGCGCCGGCGCAGAAGTTCGTCTTCGAATCGCCGGTGGTGCGGCTGCTGGCCGACTTCCAGTACCAGAGCGTCTACCAGAACGGCCTCGACATCCTCGACAACGACTGGAAGCCCTCGCCGGACGAGACCGGCAAGGACGTGGACGGCATTCCCTCCGCCTCGATCGTGATCTACCGCTACTACGACAGCGGCTCGGCGCTGCTGGGCGACGGCAGTGCGCGCGACATCAAGACCTATGCCCAGGGCCTGGGGCGGCTGATCCTGCGCGTGCGCGATCTCGTGGCCGAGCGCGAGGGGCCCGGGTTCTCGCGCGAGGACTTCCGCTGCTACCTCGTGGCGCATTCGATGGGCGGCCTGGTCGTGCGGGCCTTCCTGCAGAACCCGGCGCTCGGCCCGGCCGAGGCGCGCGCCTGCGTCGACAAGGTGTTCACCTACGCCACGCCGCACAACGGCATCGACGTGGGCGGCATCAACGTGCCTTCGTGGCTGTCGGCGGCCGAGATGAACACCTTCAACCGCGAGCGCATGGCGGAGTTCCTCGGCACTGCGCCGGTCGAGGGCCGCATGGACTACCTGCCGGCCGCCGCCTTTCCGGCCGAGCGCTTCTTCTGCATGGTCGGCTCCAACCGCGGCGACTACGAAGCCGCCAAGGGCCTGTCGCGCATGTTCGCGGGCCACGGCAGCGACGGGCTGGTGCGCATCGAGAACGCCTCGCTGTGGTCCATCGACGAGGCGCGGCGCAGCCGGCCGGTGGCCACGGCCTACGCTTTCCGGTCCCACTCGGGCTATTTCGGCATCGTCAACTCGGAGGAGGCCTACCAGAACCTGGTGCGCTTCCTGTTCGGCGACGTTCGCGTGGACCTCTGGTTCGATGTCGAGGGCGTGGTACTGCCGCCCGAACTGCCGAAGGATGCCGACGTCGACGCGCTCTACCAGATCGAGCTGCTCGCCGCCCCGCGCGGCAAGCGCTGGTACCTGAGCCGGCGCGTGGCCGAGGAGGACTCGCCCGCCTGCCGCACGCACAAGGAGCTGACCGACCCCGTCAGGGCCGAGCGCCGCGCCATCTACCTGTCGACGGTGTTCCTCGCCAACAGGGCCCGGGTGAAGCAGGACCGTCCCACGCTGGCCTATGCGATGACGCTCGGCGTGCGCGTGCCCGACTACCAGGTGAACAAGAAGTTCTGGCTCGACGGCCACTACGAAGGCAGCTCGCTGTTCCGCGACACGCTGATCGTCGAGATCGAGCCGCCGCGCACCGGCGACGACGCGGCGGCGCAGGACTGGAACGTCAAGTACGGCTGGCAGACCGACACCGCGGGCAGGGCCTCGCTGCCGATCAGCCCGAAGCAGCTGGCCGACGGCAGGGTGCAGTTCACCGTGCCGCTGTCGAGCCTGGGCGCGGCGGCCGCGGCGCCGGGGATCACGGGCAGGGTGCGGCTGGAGGTGAGCGCCTGGCAGTAGCGCGCCGGCGCGCGGCCTCATACTCGCGGCACCATGAAAACTGCCGTCCTCGTCATCGACATGCAGCGCGGCCTCTGCGACGACCCGCCGCGTCCGCACGAGGCCGACGAAGTGATCCGCCGCATCAATGCGCTCACCGCGCGCGCCCGACTCGCGGGCGTGCCCGTGGCCTTCGTCCAGCACGAGAACGACGTCGACCTCGAATTCGATTCCGAACGCTGGCAGCTCGCCGGTGCGCTCGAGGTCGATGCGACCGATGCGCGCATCCGCAAGACCACGCCCGACGCCTTCCTGCGCACGCCGCTCGAAGCCTGGCTCTCGACGCACGGCGTGAAGCGGGTGGTGATCTGCGGCTACGCGTCGGAGTTCTGCGTCGACACCACCGCACGGCGCGCCGCCGCGCTGGGCCATCACGTGGTGCTCGCGGCCGATGCCCACACCTCGCACGACAAGCCGCATGCCACGGGCGCCTTCATCCGCGCTCACCACAACGCGACGCTCGCGGGCATCACGAGCTTCGGCGTGCCGATCCGCGCGATCGAGAGCGCGCAGATCGCGCTCGGCGGCTGACGCCGCTCAGCAAAGGCGGCCGGTGGCGAGGGCGGCCGCCCAGTCGGGCCGGCCGTTCGCCATGGCGAGCGCCGCCATGCCGGCGTGGTCGTAGGGCACCGAAACCAGCATCGCGGTCCAGCCCGCGGCCCGGCGTTCGACGACGGCATAGCGCGCATCGGGCGAACCCGTCTCGACGACGTGCGGATGCGGGTGGATGTCGTCGTAGGCCTGCAGTCCCACGCTGCCCGGGTTGACGATCAGCTGCCCGCCCGAGGCACGCACGACCCGGGGCACGTGCGTGTGCCCGCATGCGACGAGCTGCGCATCGACCGGGCCGAGCCGCGCATCGATCTCGGGCATCGTGGCCGGCCGCAGCCGCGAGGGCTCGACCGTTTCGAGGAAGTAGTGGAGGTCGCTGTCCGGCGTGCCGTGGCAGAGCAGGACCTCGTCGCTCCAGCGGAGGCGGGGGCGCAGCGAGGCCATCCACGCGAACTCCGCCGGCCCGAGCCGCGCATGGGCGAACGCATCGGAGGCACCGCGCCCGCCGCTGGGCTCGGCGAGCAGCTGGCGCTCGTGGTTGCCCGCGAGATGGGTCCAGTCCTGCGCCATCAGGAAACGCGCCGTTTCCAGCGGCTTCAGCGGGCCCGAGAGGCTGTCGCCCAGGTTGACGACCGCGTCCACGCCGCGGCGCCCGATGTCCTCGACCACGGCTTCGAGGGCGGCGAGGTTTCCGTGGATGTCGGAGACGATGGCAATGCGCATGCGTCGATTCTGCGGGACGGTGCCGCTCCCCGAGCCATCCGCGGGCGCGGCAAATCCTGATTAGGGTAATCCCTTGGTCGAACTGAAACCGGTTTCATATAAGCTGCAAGCATTGCTTTCGAGGCCCGCGCACAGCCACGCCGTGCCAGCCGCCGACATGAATTACCAATTCCAATTCGACGCCGTCTTCGCCGCCTGGCCGTTGCTGCTCAAGGGCACCTGGATCACGGTCCAGCTCTCGCTCTCGGCCACGCTGCTGGGCCTGGTGGTTGCCATCTTCTGCGCCTGGGGCAAGACCTCGGGGCCGGGCTGGCTGCGCTTCATCATCAATGCCTACATCGAGGTGATCCGCAACACGCCCTTCCTGGTGCAGCTGTTCTTCTTCTTTTTCGCGCTGCCGGCCATCGGCCTGCGCTGGTCGCCGCAGACGGCCGCGCTGGTGGCCATGGTGGTGAACCTCGGCGCCTACGCGACGGAGATCATCCGCGCGGGCATCGAGTCCATTCCCAAAGGGCAGATCGAGGCGGGCAGGGCGATCAACCTCAAGCCCTGGGAGATCTTCCGCTTCGTGATCATCAAGCCCGCGCTCAAGGCCATCTACCCGGCGCTCACGAGCCAGTTCATCCTGCTGATGCTGAGCTCGGCCGTGGTCTCGGTGATCTCGGCCGACGACCTGACCTCGGTGGCCGCGAACCTGCAGTCGCAGACCTTCCGCAGCTTCGAGATCTACATCGTCGTGGCCGCCATCTACCTCGCGCTCGCACTGGCGTTCTCGGCGCTGTTCAAGCTGATCTACAAGCGCACGCTCAACTACCCGGACCGCAGGTAATGGCCCACCCCCGAATCTCCGCGCACTTCGTGTCGCTCCGGACCCCCCCTCAAGGGGACAACACCAGCGGCCCGGCAAAGCCGGTTCCGCGGTGTTTCCCGCCTCTGCTGCGTCAGTCTCACGCGTTGCACGCGACGCAATGCACCGGGTATCACTGATATGCGTACCTTCGGCTTTCCCGAATTCCTTTTCATCCTCGAAGCGGCCAAGTGGACGCTGGCGCTGTCGGCCATTGCCTTCGTCGGCGGTGCCATCCTCGGGCTCGCGATCGCGCTGATGCGCACCTCCGAGTCGGGGTGGGCGCGCGGCATCTCGACGGTGTTCATCCAGATCTTCCAGGGCACGCCGCTGCTGCTGCAGTTGTTCCTGGTGTTCTTCGGCGCGCCGGTGCTCGGGCTCGACATCAACCCGTGGGTCGCCGCGGGCGTGGCGCTGGTGCTCAACAGCGGCGCCTTCCTCGGCGAGATCTGGCGCGGCTGCATCGAGGCCATTCCGCGCGGCCAGTGGGAGGCGGCCGAGGCGCTGAACCTGCGCTGGCGCGACCGCATGCGCGACGTGGTGCTGCCCCAGGCCTTCAAGATCGCGCTCGCGCCCACGGTGGGCTACCTGGTGCAGATCATCAAGGGCACCTCGCTCGCCGCCATCATCGGCTTCGTCGAGGTCACGCGCGCCGGCCAGATCGTCAACAACGCGACCTTCCAGCCGCTCATCGTGTTCTCGGTCGTCGCGGCGATCTACTTCGTGATCTGCTGGCCGCTGTCGCTGCTCGCCGGGCGCATGGAGCGCAAGCGCGCTCGTGCGTTAGCACGCTGAGCCCATCCATTTCCCGCCTTTCTTTTCTCTTCGTTCTTTTCAGGAGACACATTCATGACCCGTACCACCACCCGCCGCGCCGCGCTCGCAGCCCTCGGCCTCGGCGCCGCGCTGACCGTGTTCGCACCCTTCGCTTCGGCCCAGTCGGTTGCCGACATCAAGAAGAAGGGCGAGATCACGATCGGCATGCTGGTCGACTTCCCGCCCTACGGCACCACCAATGCGCAGAACCAGCCCGACGGCTACGACGCCGACGTGGCCAAGCTGCTCGCCAAGGACTGGGGCGTCAAGGCCAACATCGTGCCCGTGACCGGCCCGAACCGCATTCCCTTCCTGCTGACCAACAAGGTCGACCTGCTCGTGGCCTCGCTCGCGATCACGCCCGAGCGCGCGAAGCAGGTCACGTTCTCGCAGCCCTATGCGGCCGCGACCATCGTGCTCTACGGCGCGACCAAGACGCCGATCAAGTCGCCCGCCGACCTCAAGGGCCTGCGCGTCGGCGTCGCCCGTGCGTCCACGCAGGACGTGACGGTGACCCAGTCGGCACCCGAAGGCACCGAGATCCGCCGCTTCGACGACGACGCCTCGGCCATGCAGGCGCTGATCTCGGGCCAGGTCGATGCGATCGGCTGCTCGGTGACCGTGGCGGCGCAGATCGCCAAGCGCGTGCCCGCCAACACCTTCGAGAACAAGTTCACCCTGAAGCAGCAGAACATGGGCATCGCCATGCGCCCCGGCCAGGACGAACTGACCAAGGCCGTGAACGAGTTCGTGCAGAAGAACACCGCCAACGGCGAGCTCAACAAGCTCTACCAGAAGTGGCTACAGGCCGACCTGCCCAAGATGCAGTAAATGCGGGGTCAGAACGCAGAAGGAAGACAAAAGTTACGCAGAAGTCGCAGAAGGGAACATCCGTCTTTGTTTCTCCTTTTGCGACCTCTGCGAAACCTTCGCGACTTCTGCGTTCGGCCAAGCCCGATTTCATGAACCTTCAACAGCAAACACACCGATGACCGACCCCATCATCCGCATGGAAGCCGTCAACAAGTGGTACGGCGAATTCCAGGTGCTGACCGGCATCGACCTGAGCGTGCGCGCGGGCGAGCGCATCGTGATCTGCGGGCCTTCGGGTTCGGGCAAGTCGACGCTGATCCGCTGCATCAACCGCCTCGAGACGGTGCAGAAGGGCCGCATCGTGGTCGACGGCATCGAGCTGACCGCGGGCGGGAAGAACGTCGACGCGGTGCGCGCCGAGGTCGGCATGGTGTTCCAGCAGTTCAACCTGTTTCCGCACCTCACCATCCTCGAGAACTGCACGCTGGCGCCGATGCGCTCGCGCGGCATGAGCCGCGCCGAGGCCGAGGAGGTCGCGATGAAGTACCTCACGCGCGTGCGCATTCCCGAGCAGGCAAGCAAGTACCCCAGCCAGCTCTCGGGCGGCCAGCAGCAGCGCGTGGCGATCGCGCGGGCGCTGTGCATGGCGCCCAAGATCATGCTGTTCGACGAGCCCACCTCCGCGCTCGACCCCGAGATGGTCAAGGAAGTGCTCGACACCATGATCGGCCTCGCCGAGGACGGCATGACCATGCTCTGCGTGACGCACGAGATGGGCTTCGCGCGCAGCGTGGCCGACCGCGTGATCTTCATGGCCGACGGCCGCATCGTCGAGCAGGCGCCGCCCGAACAGTTCTTCGGCCATCCGCAGCACGAGAAGACGCGCCAGTTCCTCGGCCAGATCCTCAGTTCCCATCAAGCGCAGCACTGAATGCCGTTCGAGGTCCTGATTTCCCTCTCGTCCTTCGGGGCCGCCGAGGTGGGCCGGCACGGCCAGCTGTGGTGCTCGCAGCTGGCGCGCGCGGCGGGTGCCGATTCGGTCGAGGTGCGCGGCGAGATGCTGCGCGATGCCGAGGCCGAGCTGCCCGCGCTCGCGGGGCTCGCTTCGGTGTTCTCGAGTCCTGAAGGCCTCTGGGCCGATGACGGCGCACTCGACGCCGATGCGCTGCTGCGCGGCGTCGCATGCGCCACGCGCCTGGGCGCGAAGCGGCTCAAGATGGCGATCGGCGGCTTTGGCGCTGCGTCGCACGGCTCGCTGCGCGAGCTCGGCATGCTGCTCGCCGAAGCCGAGGTCGAACTGCTGATCGAGAACGACCAGACGCCGCGCGCCGGCACGCTGGCCGCGCTGCAGGCCTTCTTCGCGGCGGCCGACGGCGCCGGCCTCGATCTGGGCATGACCTTCGACATGGGCAACTGGCACTGGCTCGGCGAGTGCCCGCTGCAGGCGGCGCAGGCGCTCGGCCACCGCGTGCGCTACGTGCATTGCAAGGGCGCGCAGCGCCTCGCGCACAAGTGGGTGGCGGTGCCGATGGGCGAATCCGCCGCACCCTGGCGCGCGGTGCTGCGCGCGCTGCCGGCCGACGTGCCGCATGCCATCGAATACCCGCTCGTCGGCGATGACCTGGCGGCCGTCACGCGCACGCAGATCGACTTCATCCGCGCCGCACGGACCCTGGAGACTTCATGACAGAACCCACCGCCTTCGACGTCGCGCTGTTCGGCGAAGCCATGCTGCTGCTGGTCGCCGACCGGCCGGGGCCGATCGAGAATGCGCAGGCCTTCCACAAGCGCACCGCCGGCGCCGAGACCAACGTGGCCATCGGCCTTTCGCGACTCGGCCTCAAGGTGGGCTGGGCCAGCCGTCTCGGCACCGACTCGATGGGCCGCGCGCTGCTCGCGACCATGCAGGCCGAAGGCATCGACTGCTCGCACGTGATCTGCGATCCGACGCAGCGCACCGGCTTCCAGTTCAAGGGCCGCGTCACCGACGGCAGCGACCCGCCGGTCGAATACCACCGCAAGGGCTCGGCCGCGAGCCACATGGGCCCGGCCGACATCGACGAGCCCTGGCTGCGCTCGGCGCGCCACCTGCATGCCACGGGCGTGTTCGCCGCCATCTCCGAGACCAGCCTGCAGGCCGCGCTGAAGTCGATGGAGATCATGCGCGCCGCCGGCCGCACCATCTCGTTCGACACCAACCTGCGCCCCACGCTGTGGTCCTCGACCGAGACCATGCGCCACTGGATCAACGAACTCGCCGCGCGCGCCGACTGGGTGCTGCCCGGCATCGAGGAAGGGCTGCTGCTCACGGGCCACGGCGAGCCCGAGGGCGTGGCGCGCTTCTACCGCGAGCGCGGCGCGAAGCTGGTGGTCGTGAAGCTCGGCGCCGACGGCGCCTACTACGACAGCGACGTGGCCGGCACCGGCCGCGTCGAGGGCTTTCCGGTCAAGGAAGTGATCGATACCGTGGGCGCGGGCGACGGATTCGCGGCCGGCGTGGTGAGCGCGCTGCTCGAAGGCCGCAGCGTGCCCGAGGCGGTGCGCCGCGGCGCATGGATCGGCGCGCGCGCCGTGCAGGTGCTCGGCGATACCGAAGGGCTGCCCACGCGCGCCGAACTCGAGGAAGCGGGGCTTTGACGATGACCAGCGAAAAGAAGAACGTGCTGGTGTTCCGGGCGCTGCCCGAAGACCAGCTGGCGCGCCTCTCGGCCGCGCACCATGTGACCGTGGCCGATCCGCGCAAGGAGCCGGCAGCCTTCGCGACCGCGCTCGGCAGCGCGCATGGCCTGATCGGATCGAGCCACCCGGTCGATGCGGCGCTGCTCGATGCCGCGCCGCGGCTCCAGGTGATCTCGAGCGTCTCGGTCGGCGTGGACAACTATCCGCTCGCCGAACTGCACCGCCGCGGCATCGTGCTGTGCCACACGCCCGACGTGCTCACCGAGACCGTGGCCGACACCGTGTTCGCGATCCTCATGGCCACGCAGCGGCGCGTGGTCGAGCTGTCGAACCTGGTGCGCGAAGGCCGCTGGACGAAGAACATCGGCGAGGAATTCTTCGGCACCGACGTGCACGGCAAGACCCTCGGCATCCTCGGCTTCGGCCGCATCGGCCAGGCCGTGGCGCGGCGCGCCGCGCTCGGTTTCGGCATGCCGGTGCTCTATCACGCGCGCCGCCCGGTGGACCTGGCCGCGCAGGCGCCCGAGCTGCAGGGCCGCGCCACCCACGTGCCGCTCGACGAACTGCTCGCGCGCTCGGACATCGTGCTCGCGATGCTGCCGCTGACCGAGGCCACGCGCGGCATGATCGATGCCGGCTTCTTCGCGCGCATGAAGCCGCACGCGGCCTTCATCAACGGCGGCCGCGGCGCCACGGTCGACGAGGCCGCGCTGCTCCATGCGCTCGACCACGGCACGCTGCGCGCCGCCGGCCTCGACGTGTTCGCGAAGGAACCGCTCGCGGCCGATTCGCCGCTGCGCACCCATCCGCGCGTGACGCCGCTGCCGCACATCGGCTCGGCCACGCACGAGACGCGGCATGCGATGGCCGAGCTCGCGACGACCAACCTGCTGCAGGTGCTGGCCGGCGAGAAGCCGACGGCACCCTACGACACCGCGGCCGCATGAGCCCGACCCGGTCTTTCTCCCTCACCCTCCGGGGGAGGGCAGGGGTGGGGGCTCCGAGCTGCCGCACCCGCGCGGCCTCATCCGCCGCCGCGCGCCCCCATCCCTACCTTCCCCCAACGGGGGAAGAAGCAAGGCCATGAAGCCCACCGGCCGCGCGACCATCGCCGACGTGGCCAAGGCCGCGGGCGTCTCCAAGGCCACCGTCTCGCGCTTCCTCAATCACCGCGAGCGCCTGCTGAGCCACGACATCGCGGCGCGCGTCGAAGCGGCGATCGCGCAGCTCGCCTACACGCCGAGCCCGATGGCGCAGGCGCTGAGCCACGGCCGCTCGCGCCTGATCGGGCTGATCGTGGCCGACATCACCAATCCCTATTCGGTGGCGGTGCTGCGCGGTGCCGAGAAGGCCTGCCAGGACGCGGGCTACCTGGTGATGCTGTTCAACCTCGGCAACGAGAGCGAGCGCGAGCGCGAGGCCATCGATGCGCTGGCGGGCTACCAGGTCGACGGCTTCATCCTCAACACCCTGGGCCGCGGCAGCAACGTGGTCGATGCGGTCACGCTGCACGGCAAGCCCGCGGTGCTGGTCGACCGGCGGCATGCGGGCATGCACACCGACTTCGTCTCGCTCGACAACGAGGACGCGATGAAGAACACCTGCGCCCATCTGCTGGAGGGCGGCTACCGCGAACTGCTCTACGTGACCGAGCCGCAGAAGGGCGTGAGCTCGCGGCGCGAGCGCACGGCCGCCTTCGGCGCCTGCGTGGCGGCGCACGAGCCGCGCGTGGCGGGCGAGGTCTTCGAGAGTGTCGAAGGCGACAACGAGGCGCTCGACGAAGCCCTGCGCGCACTGCGCCGCCGCGCCAGGCGCGGGCGCCGCGCCGCGGTGGTCGCGGGCAATGCGGTGGTCACGCTGCGCGTGGCGCAGGCGATGGCGCGGCTGGGCTGGCAGTTCGGGCAGGAGCTCGGCTTCGTCGGCTTCGACGACACCGAGTGGGCGCCGCTGATCGGGCCCGGCCTCTCGACCATCGCCCAGCCCACCGACGCCATCGGCCGCACGGCCGCCACCTGTCTGATCGAACGGCTGCGCGGCTTCGAAGGGCCGGCGCGCCAACTGCTGCTGCCGGGCGAACTGCTCGTGCGCGGCTCCTCGGCCGCTGGCTGACAATCGGCACACGACGAACGCACACCGGAGACTCGCGCAATGAACGACGACAACAAGAGGTATTCAATCGGCATGGTCGGCATCGGCCTCATGGGCCACGGCATCGCCAGCAACCTGGTCAAGCATGGCCATGCGCTCACCGTGCTCGAGCACCCGGGCAACCAGCCGCTCGACGCGCTGCGGGCCGCGGGCGCGACGAGCGTGGCGAGCCTGGCCGATCTCGCGCGCGGCGCCGAGGTGCTGATCCTCTGCGTCACGGGCTCGCCGCAGGTCGAGGCCGTGGTGCTCGGCGAAGGGGGCCTGCTCTCGGGCATGAAGCCGGGCACGATCGTGATCGACTGCTCCACCGCGATCCCCGGCTCCACCGAGCGCGTGGCGCAGGCGGTCGAGCGCGCGGGCGGCCGCTTTCTCGATGCGCCGATGACGCGCACTCCCAGGGAGGCCGCCGAAGGCCGCCTCAACCTGCTCGTGGGCGGCGACGCCGCGCTGCTCGAGACCTGCCGGCCGATCCTTTCCTGCTTCGCCGAGAACATCGTGCACACCGGCGCGGTGGGCACGGGCCACGGCATGAAGCTGCTGCACAACTACGTCTCGCTCGGCACCGTGGCGCTGATCGCCGAGGCCGCCGCCTGCGCGCAGCGCGCGGGGGTGGAGCCCGCCGTGTTCGTTGACGTGCTCGCCAAGGGCGGCGGCGGCGGCGTGGCGCTCGAGCGCCTGCGCTCCTTCATCACGCAGCAGGATCCCAGCGGCCTGCGCTTCGCGATGAGCAATGCGCAGAAGGACCTCGGCTACTACGCTGAGATGGCCGGCGGCGCCGGCGCGGCGCACGCGATCGCGGATGCGGTGCTCGGCACCTATGCCGGCGCGGTGCAGCAGGGCGGGGCGCAGCGCTTCGTGCCCGAACTCGTGGCGCTGCTCGCGGAGCGCGGCGAGCAGGGTTGAGCGGCGGCCCGCTAGCGCGGGTCGATCGCCTTCGCCACCGAGCGCGCGAGGCCGAGCACATCGCCCGGCGCGCCGACACCCGGCGCCTCGTCGAGCGTGACCCGGCCCTCGTCGACGCGCGCGGTCGCGCCGCTCAATGCGCTGCGCAGCGGGTTGTCGTTCGAATCGATCTCCAGCAGCCCGTCGCCGCCCGCGGCCGCGAGCAGGTGCGCGGAGGCGAGCAGGCCGATGCCGCCGCCGAGGTAGTGCGGGCAGTAGCGCAGGCCGGCGGCGCGGGCGCGCTGCACCACGGGCCAGCAGCCCGAGATGCCGCCCCACTTGGCGGCATCGGGTTGCAGCACGGAGAACACGCGGGCCGCGATCGCGGCGTCGAAGGCCTCGATGCCCGCGACGTTCTCGCCGCCTGCGAGCGGCAGCGGCGCTTCGGCGCGCAGCTGCTGCCATTCGGACCAGGGGCGGTCGGCGCGCAGCGGCTCCTCGAGCCAGGCGAGGCCGAAGGGCGCGAGCCGCGGCATCGTCGCGAGCGCCTCCGCCAGGGTCCAGGCCTGGTTGGCATCGACCGCGAGCATGGCGGCCTCGCCCAGTGCGGCGCGCAGCGCCTGCAGGTTCGCCAGGTCGCGCTCGGCGCCGAAGCCCACCTTGAGCTTGAAGGCGCGGTGGCCTTCGGCGCGCATGCGCAGCGCGGTTTCTTCCGCGCCGTCGGGGTTGATGCCGCTCGCATAGAGGGGAATGCGCGCCTGCCGGCCGCCCAGATGGCGCCACAGCGGCTGGCCGGCGCGGCGTGCGGCCAGGTCCCAGAGCGCGAGGTCGATGCCCGCGATCGCCTGCGCCATGGGACCGGGCTCGCCGGATTGGATCGCGAGCACCGCGGTCCCGCGCGTGAGCGCCTCCCAGGCCTCGCGCGGGCCTTCGTCGAAGCGCCGGCCTTCGACGAGCGGCGCCATCACGCTGTGCACCAGCCTCGCGCGGTGCTCGGCGCCGCAGCCCGGGAAGTTGCACCAGACCTCGCCCCAGCCGGTCGCGCCGTCGTCGTCCGTCGCCTCGATGAAGACCGCGGGCCGGTCGCGCATGGTGCCGAAGGAGGTGCGCACCGGCACCTTCACCGGATAGCGGAACACATGCGCACGCAGCCGCGCGATGCGCAGCGGCGCGCGCGGCAGCGCGGGCAGGGAAGGGGCGGCGTCGGGGTTCATGGCAGCAGGTTCATTTCGACGTGGACCGCGTCGCCGCGGTAGGTGACTTCGCCGAGGTAGAGCACGCAGTCGTTCTCGTCGCGGAACACGCGGCGCACCTCGGCCACGGGCGAATTGACCGGCACGCCGAGCAGGCGCGAGACCTCCATGTCGGCGGCGCCGATGGTCAGCACCTGGTGGGCCTTGGCGATGCGCACGCTCTTCAGGCCGACGAGGATGGGGATCACCGGTTCGTCGCGGAAGCGCTTCGGCGTGCGGCGGAACACCGGCTCCGCGAGGTGGATGTTGATCACGCAGTAGGGCGCGCCTTCGCGCGAATGCACGCGGCGCATGAAGACGTAGCGCTCGGCGGCATGCCCCTCGCCGGGCCGCAGCGCGGGCGCGGCGGTCGATTCGTCGATGTTGACGAGCTGCGGCACGGTGTCGCGGTACATGCGCGACAGCGCTTCGAGCGAGGTCTCGACGCTGAGCCAGCGCTCGCTGGCCTGCCCGGTGACGAAGGTGCCGCGGCCCTGCTGCGGCGACAGCAGCCCGTCGCGCGCGAGCAGGTCGACCGCCTGGCGCACGGTGACGCGTGCGACGCCGAATTCCTGCCCCAGTTCGTCGAGCGACGGCAGGCGATGGCCCTGCGGCCAGATGCCGCGCGCGATGCGCTGTCGCATCAGGTCGGCGAGCTGCAGGTAGCGGGGAATGGGGCTGTCGCCGAATGGCGGGAAATCCGCACTTGCCATCGATGGTGTTCTAAAGGTATGGTCTATAGCACGTTTGAACCAATATAGCAGAAGGAAGCGGCGGGGCGCCACTTCTTTCATGCGCCAGAGCCCATACGCCGCACCCGGCAGGAGAGGAAAAACGCCCATGCCCCAAAGCACGGCCGCGCGCCCGACCGCATCGAGAATCGCACTGATCTTCGTCCCGTGGCTCCTGCTGCTGGCGCTCTGGTATGGGCTGCGCTACAGCGGCCTCGTCAATCCCGCGCTGGTGCCGGCGCCGCACGAGGTGGCCGAACGCTTCGTCTCGCTCATGGGCGACCGCCTGCCGATGGACATCTTCATGTCCACGCAGCGCGTGTTCATCGGCGTGGCGCTGGGCACGCTGGCGGCGGTGCCCGTGGGCTTCTGCCTGGGCTGGTACCGCGGCGTGCGCAGCTTCATCGATCCGGTGATCAACTTCTTCCGCGCGCTGCCGCCCATCGCGCTGATTCCGCTCGTCATCGTCTACTTCGGCATCGGCGAGGTGGCGAAGACGGTGATCCTGTTCTACGCCTCCTTCTTCGCGGGCGTGATCGTGATGTACGAGGGCATCGCGCAGATCAGCCCGATCTACGTGCGCGTGGCGCGCACGCTGGGCGCGAGCGACCTCGAGATCTTCGGCCGCGTGATCGTGCCGCTCACGGTGCCGCACATCCTGACGGCGGTGCGCGTGGCGCTCGGCGTGGCGTGGGCCACGCTGGTGGCATCGGAGCTGATCGCGGCACAGCAGGGGCTCGGCGCGCTGATCCAGAACGCGTCGGCCTTCTTCCAGCTCGACATCATCTACGTCGGCATCATCTCGATCGGCTTCATCGCGCTCGCGATGGACCTCCTGCTGCGCGCCGCGACGCGCCGGCTCGTGGCCTGGCAGGACCGACTCGCATGAACACCATCGCCACCGGCACGCCGCGCATCCGCTTCGAGAACGTGGCGGTCGAGTTCCCGACCGCGCAGGGCCCGATGCGGGTGCTCGACGGCGTGAGCCTCGACATCCACCAGGGCGAGTTCGTCTCGATCATTGGACCCTCGGGCTGCGGCAAGACCACGCTGATGAACATGCTCGCGGGCTTCGTGCAGCCCACCGCGGGCCGGGTGCTGCTCGACGGCCAGCCGGTCGCGGGGCCGGGGCCGGACCGCGGCGTGATCTTCCAGGAGTACGGCGTCTTCCCGTGGCTCACGGTGCGCCAGAACATCGCGTTCGGCCTGGGCCTGTCGGCAAATCGCACGCCGAAGTCCGAGCATGCCGGCATCGTGGAGCGCTACATGCGCCTGATGGGGCTCTCGGACTTCGCGAACCACCATCCCAAGCACCTCTCGGGCGGCATGCGCCAGCGGCTCGCGATCGCGCGCGCGTACGCCGTGCGGCCGCAGTTCCTGCTGATGGACGAGCCCTTCGGCGCGCTCGACGCGCAGACGCGCAGCGCCATGCAGGACCTGCTGCTCGAGGTGCTGCAGGCCGAGGGCAAGACGGTGATGCTGATCACCCACTCGGTGGACGAGGCGATCTATCTCTCGTCGCGCATCGTGGTGGTCACGGCGCGGCCCGCGCGCATCCGCACGGTGATCGACGTGCCCTTCGGCTATCCGCGCGGCGAGGCGGTGCACGAGGACCCGCGCTTCGCGCAGTTGCGCGCGCAGATCCGCGAACTCGTGATGCAGGAGTACGCGGCGCAGTCGAAGCAGCAGCTGCGCCTGTCCGACTGAAAGATTCTTGGTTGAGCCTGAAAGGAAGAGCGACATGTCCCTCCAACGCAGAAAACTCCTCGGCGGCGGCGCCGCTGCCATCGCCGCCACGGCGGCTTCGAGCCTCGCGCTGCCGGCCTGGGCGCAGTCGCGCACCAAGGTCAACGTGGGCTATCTGCACACGCCCGCGGTCGACGGCCAGATCTGGCTCGGCCAGGAGATGGGCAGCTTCGCCAAGCAGGGGCTCGACCTGCAGCTGCGCCAGTTCACCACCGGGCTGGAGATCTTCCAGGCCATGGTGGGCGGCAGCCTCGACGTGCTGGCCACCGGCGCGGTGCTGTCGAACTTTCCGGCACGCGGGCAGGGCAAGGTGTTCCTCATCAACAACATCGAGTACGCGACCGCGCAGCTGTGGGTGCGCGAGGACGCGGGCGTGAAGACGCTGGCGGACCTGAAGGGCAAGCAGATCTCCACCACCACCGGCACCACGGCGCACGTGTTCCTCGACCGCGCGCTGCGCTCGGCGCAGCTCGATCCGGCGAAGGACGTGCGGCTCGTCAACCAGCGCATGTCGGAGGCGGTCACCTCCTTCATCTCTGGCGCCGTGCCGGCGGTGGCGCTGTGGTCGCCGTTCGACACCACGGTGCGCGACAAGGCGCCGGGCGCGAAGAAGCTCATCGACGCCTCGGCCTTCTTTCCGCAGGCCGCGATCGTCGGCGGCTGGGCCGCGCGCAACGACTTCTACGAGAAGAACAAGCCGGTGCTGCAGAAGCTCATCGCCGGCTGGCTGCCGGCCAACGAGCGCATGATCAACGACCCCGAAGGCGCCGCCACGGCGCTGCAGAAGTCGCAGTACAAGGAAGTGCCGCTCGACCAGTTCAAGGAACAGTTCAAGGCGAGCAAGTACTACTCCTCGGCCGAGTGGCGCGCGAAGTATGCCGACGGCACGGTCACGAACTGGCTGCAGCAGGTGACGGACTTCTTCGTCAGCAACGCGAACATCCAGAACGCGCTGAGCGCGAAGCAGTACTTCGATCCCGCGCTGTTCACCGGCCTGGTGAAAGCCTGATGCAGACCGGGCCACGATGAGCGCACCCGCCGAAGGCTTCGACCACATCATCGTCGGCGCGGGCTCGGCCGGCTGCGTGCTCGCCAACCGGCTCAGCGCCGACAGTGGCCGGCGCGTGCTGCTGCTCGAGGCGGGCAAGGACAGCCGGCATTTCTGGCTGCGGCTGCCGGTGGGCTACTTCCGCTCGATCTACGACCCGCGCTTCTCGTGGCAGTTCGAGACCGAGCCGCAGACCGAGACCGGCAACCGCCGCATCGTGTGGCCGCGCGGCAAGGTGGTGGGCGGATCGAGCGCGATCAACGGCCTGATCTACATCCGCGGCCAGCGCGCGGATTTCGACGACTGGGCGGCGGCGGGCGCCACCGGCTGGAGCTACCGCGAGCTGCTGCCCTTCTTCAAGAAGTCGGAGCGCTACGACGGCGGCGAGACGGCCTACCACGGCGGCGCGGGCGAGCTGCGCGTGTCCGACCTGCGCAACGACCATCCCTACTGCGCGGCCTGGCTGCAGGCAGGCAGCGAGGCGGGCTTCGCGCGCAGCGACGATTTCAACGGTGCGCAGGACGAGGGCCTCGGCACCTACCAGCTCACGCTCGGCGGCCGCTGGCGCTGCGATGCCGCGACCGCCTTCCTCGCGCCGGTG
Source organism: Variovorax sp. TBS-050B (assembly GCF_029893635.1). Taxonomy (NCBI): domain Bacteria; kingdom Pseudomonadati; phylum Pseudomonadota; class Betaproteobacteria; order Burkholderiales; family Comamonadaceae; genus Variovorax; species Variovorax sp. TBS-050B. The sequence continues at coordinate 3,374,435 of NZ_JARXYR010000002.1, forward strand.
CGGCATCGGCCCAACCTGCAGGTGCGCTGCGGCGTGCGGGTGACGCGCGTGCTGATCGAGAACGGTCGCGCGGTGGGCGTGGCATGGCTCGACGAGCGCGGGCAGCCGTGCAGCGCGCGCGCGGACGGCGAGGTGCTCCTGGCCGCCGGCGCACTGCAGACGCCGCAGTTGCTGCAGCTGTCCGGCGTCGGCTCCGCCGATGCGTTGCGTGCGATGGGCATTGCGGTGCATGCCGATGCGCCCGAGGTCGGCGCCAACCTGCAGGACCATTACCAGGCCCGCGTCATCGTCAAACTGCGCGAGCGCATGTCGCTCAACGACCAGGTGCGAAGCCCCTTCGGGCTCGCGAAGATGGGCGCGCAGTGGCTGTTCTCGCAGAGCGGCCCGCTGACCGTGGGCGCGGGGCAGGTGGGCGGCATGGTGCGCACGCCGGTGGCGAAGGACGCGCGCGCCGACGTGCTGTTCAACGTGATGCCGCTGTCGGTCGACAAGCCCGGCGATCCGCTGCACGGCTTCTCGGGCTTCTCGGCCTCGGCGGCGCAATGCCGCCCTGCCTCGCGCGGGCCGGGTGGCGCTGCGCAGCGGCGACCCGCTCGCGCCGCCGCGCATCACCACCAACTACCTCGTCGAGCCGCACGACCTGAAGGTGCTCGTGGAGGGGCTCAAGATGCTGCGCGACATCTACGCGCAGCCCTCGTTCCGCGGCCTCGTGAGCGGCATCGAGTACATGCCCGGCAATGCGGTGCAGGACGAGGCGGGGCTCGCGGCCTTCGCACGCACGCGCGGCGGCACGGTGTTCCATCCGGTGGGCACCTGCCGCATGGGCGGCGACGAGCGCTCGGTGGTCGATGCGCAACTGCGCGTGCGCGGCATCGACGGCCTGCGCGTGATCGACGCGTCGGTGATGCCGACCATGACCTCGGCCAACACGAACGCGGCCGCGATCATGATCGGCGAGAAGGGCGCCGACCTCGTGCTGCGCGCATCGTTGAATTCCTAAGTTCGCACGCTTCGTTGCAACTCGCAACGCTTCGTCGGATGCGCGCATCGGCGGCGCGGAAATCCGCGCGTCTTCGTTGACCTGTCACCGCGAATTCCTAGTCTTGGACCGCCCCGACGGAGGGGCCACACAGTTCCAACAAGGAGTCCGTTCCCATGCGCAAATTCATTTCGTGGCGTGCCTGCGTCGCGCTGTCGCTGCTCGCGTGCCTGGCCGCCTGCGGCGGCGGCAACGGCGGCGGCGGCAGTGCGGCCGGCCTCGCCGGCGCAGCCTCCGCCAAAGCCGAGGCCCGGACGCTCGCGCCGACCACCACGTCCGCCGAGCCCGAGCCCACCGTGAGCTACGCCCCCTGAACCTCTTCCAGCCATCCCCACGACAACCATGACCTCACGCCGCAATTTCCTCCAGAGCGCTGCCGGCACCGGCATCGCCGCCGCCACGCTGGCCGCCTTTCCGCCGAGCATCCGCCGCGCCCTCGCGATTCCCGCGCACCGCGAGACCGGCACCATCAAGGACGTCAAGCACGTGGTGCTGCTGATGCAGGAGAACCGCTCCTTCGACAGCTACTTCGGCACCTTCAAGGGCGTGCGCGGTTTCGGCGACCGCTTCGCCGTGCCGTCGCCCAACGGCAAGACCATCTTCCACCAGACCTACACCAAGGTCACGCCGCCGGCGACCTACGTGCCCTACCACCTCGACGAGAGCAAGGGCAACGCACAGCGCGCCGGCAGCACGCCGCACAGCTGGTCGGACTCGCAGGCCGCCTGGGACCACGGGCGCATGTACAAGTGGCCCGACGCGAAGAACCTGCTGTCGCTGGGCTACTACGAAGCCGCCGAGGTTTCGTTCCAGCGCGCGCTGGCCGATGCGTTCACGCTGTGCGACCACTACCACTGCGGCATGCACACCGGCACCATCGCCAACCGGCTCTTCTACTGGAGCGGCACCAACGGGCCGAACGGCATCAGCCCGGTCGACGGCAGCCGCGTGGCGGTGGCGGCGCTCAACAACCAGTTCAATGCCGGCAACGACATCGGCGCCTCCACCGAAGGCTGGACCTGGACCACCTACGCCGACCGCCTGGAAAAGGCGGGCGTGAAGTGGAAGGTCTACCAGAGCCTGGTCGACAACTTCGGCTGCAACGAGATGATGAGCTTCCGCCACTGGCGTGCCGCCGTCGAGCAGATGCCGCCTGCGCGCCGCCCGGTCTACGTGCCCGCGACCGACATCACGCAGCCCGTCACGGCCGCGGGCCCGTTCTACGATCCGGCGATCGACGATGCGCTGAGCCCGCTCGCCAAGGGCTTCGGCAACACGATGCCGCATGGCTTCCTCGAGACCTTCCGCGAGGACATCCGCAACGGCACGCTACCGGCGGTGTCGTGGATCATCTCGCCCTCGGTCTACAGCGAGCATCCGGGGCCGTCGAGTCCGGTCAAGGGCGGCTGGTACGTGCAGGAGGTGCTGGACGCGCTGACCGCCAACCCCGAGGTCTGGAGCAAGACCGTGCTGCTCATCAACTACGACGAGAACGACGGCTTCTTCGACCACCTGCCGTCGCCCGCGGCACCCTCGCGCGAAGCGGACGGCACGCTCGCGGGCGGCACCACCATGGCCAGCGCCGACGTGGCCGTCGAGTACCACGACTTCACGCCCGCCACCGAGAAGCAGCCCGCCAGGGACGGCCGGCCCTACGGCCCCGGCCCGCGCGTGCCGCTCTGGGTGGTCTCGCCCTGGAGCCGCGGCGGCTGGGTCAACTCGCAGGTCTGCGACCACACCTCGACGCTGATGTTCCTCGAGAAGTGCTTCGGCGTGATGGAACCGCAGATCAGCGCCTACCGCCGCGCCGTGTGCGGCGACCTGACGAGCGCCTTCAACTTCGACCGCCCCAACGACGAGCCGCTGCCCGTGCTGGCCGGCCGCCGCACCAAGGCCGAGGTCGATGCGATCACGGCCGAGCAGCAGGCGCTGCCGAAGATCGTGCCCGCGGCCGATGCCGCGCTGCCGCAGCAGGCGACCGGCGTGCGTCCCTCGCGCGCCTTGCCCTACGAGCTGCACACCAGCGCGCGCAGCGACATCGCGAACGGCCGCATCCAGCTGCTGTTCGCCAACAGCGGACGCGCCGCGGCGGTGTTCCACGTCTACGACAAGCTGCATCTCGCGGACCGGCTGCCGCGCCGCTACATGGTCGAATCGGGCAAGCGCCTCGAAGGCGCGTGGAATGCGATGACCGACGATGCCGGCCTCTACGATCTCTGGGTGCTCGGCCCCAACGGCTACCACCGGCAGTTCAAGGGCAACCTCAACCCGCTGCGCGCCAACGGCGCACCGGCGCCCGAGATCCGCGTCGGCTACGACGCGCGCCGCGGCGATCTCTATCTGCAGCTGCGCAACGAAGGGCGGCGCGATGCCGTCTTCACCGTGCGGTCGAACAAGGCCTATCCGCGTCCGAAGGTGCTCGGCGGCGGGCGCTGGGTGCATGGCGACCGCGACCGCGACGAAGGCCCGGGCAAGGGCCGCGGCTTCGGGCACGGCCACGGCGGCGGCCGCCCCGACGACGACTGGACGGTGCGCGTCGAAGGCGGCGGCGAGACCACGATGCGCTTCAGCCTCGACGACGCCGGCCAGTGGTACGACCTGGCCGTCACCTGCGATGCCGACGCCGCCTTCTACCGGCGCCTTGCCGGCCGGCTCGAGACCGGCCGCCACACGGTGAGCGATCCGGCGATGGGCATGGCCGACAGGTTCTGAGCGGCTGAGCGGCTACGGGGCGGCGGCCGCCGCCCCTGTCGTCATTCGACTTCGGCGATCAGTTCGATCTCGACGCAGGCGCCCATCGGCACCTGCGCCACGCCGAAGGCGCTGCGCGCATGCGCGCCCTTCTCGGGGCCGAAGACCTCGGCGAAGAATTCGCTCGCGCCGTTGGTCACGAGGTGCTGCTCGGTGAAGCTGCCGACCGAGTTGACCAGGCTCATCACCTTGACGATGCGCTTGACCTTGTTCAGGTCGCCCACGGCCGCATGCAGCGTGCCGAGCAGGTCGATGGCGATGGCGCGTGCGGCCTGCTTGCCTTCCTCGGTGCCGATGCCGGCGCCGAGCTGCCCGGCCCAGACCTTGCCGTCCTTCTTCGCGATGTGGCCCGACAGGAACACGAGGTTGCCGGTGCGCACGAAGGGCACGTAGGCGGCGGCGGGCGCGGCCACCGGGGGCAGGGTGATGCCGAGGCTGGAAAGCTTGTCGTAAACGCTCATGATGGATCCTTGTGCGGGGGTTGCGGAAGAGTGGTCTGCGATTGTGACTGCGCCGCCTGGGCCTGCAGCTCCTCGACCGGCCGCACCGTCACGCCCACGTCGAGCGTGTGGCGCGCGCCGCCGTGCAGCACGCCGCGCATCGGCGAGACGTCGGAATAGTCGCGGCCGATGGCCAGCGCCACGTAGTCCTCGCCCGGCTGGCGGCCGTTGGTCGGGTCGAAGCCGGCCCAGCCGCCGGCGCTGCCGGGCCCGTCGCCTTCGCCCGGCAGGTACACCGAGACCCAGGCGTGCGAGGCGTCGGCGCCCACCAGCCGCGGTCGGCCGGGCGGCGGCTGCGTCAGCAGGTAGCCGCTCACGTAGCGCGCGGGCAGGCCCATGGTGCGGAAGCAGGCGATCATGATGTGCGCGAAGTCCTGGCACACGCCCTTGCGCTGCGCGAGGGCCTCGACGGCGGGCGTGCTGATCTCGGTGCTGTCGGCGTCGTAGGCGAAGTCGCGGTACATGCGCTCGGTCAGGTCCATCGCCACGTCGAAGGTGGGCCGCCCCGGCGCGAAGCTCGCGCGCGCGTAGGCCGCGAAGTCGTCGTGGCGCGGCACGTAGGGCGACGGGAAGACGAACTCCGAGGCTGCATCGAACACGGCGCCCTTGCGGTAGCGGAAGCGCTCGCGCACGGCCTCCCAGGGCAGGTCGCGCGCCACGCCCGGTGCGAGCTGCGGCACCGAGGTCTCGACCACGCTCTCGGCCGTGACCACGAGGCTGTCGTGCGTGGCCTCGAGCGCGAAGAAGGCGCGCGTGTTGCCGTAGACGTCGGGCACCTCGTTGCGCTGCGCGGGCGCCGGCTCGATCAGGAGCCGGTGGCTCAGCAGCCGTTGCGAATCGGTGACCAGCGGCTTCAGATGGGCCAGGTGCTGCGCGGTCTCGACCGGCGGCGAATAGGCGTAGCGGGTTTCGTGGGTGACGTGAAGGCGCATGGATCGTCAGGCGCCCACCGAGCGCAGCGACTCGGAGGTGAGCGTGAAGTAGCGTGTGCCGATGGCATCGGACACGTGGTAGGCCGCGGTTTCGCAACCGGCGAGCAGCTGCGCCAGCGCGGGATGCGTGGCGGGGTCGTCGCCCGTGGCGCAGAGATGCTCCAGCGTCCAGGTGGCGGGGTCGGGCAGCTCGTACGACAGCGCGGTGAGCTTGCCCGGCGCGCTGCCCGCGAGCCGCGCGATGCGCCCGCGCAGCGTCTGCGTGACCCAGGCCAGCGAGCGCGGATTCTCGGTGTCGAGCACCAGCAGGTCGACCAGCGTGGCGACGTCGCGCCGCTGCTGGTAGCGCGCATGGAAGGTGATGGTGCTGTCGAACAGCGCCACCATCGCCTCGAAGCCGCTCACCTCGTGCACCGCGCCGCCGTCGAAGCCGGCCGCGAGCGCGCTCGAGAGAAAGCCCAGGCGCTCGATGTGGCGGCCGATCGACAGCAGGCGCCAGGCGTCGTCGCGCGTCATGCGGTCGGTCTGGGCGCCGGTCATGGCGGCGAGCGCGGTGCTGGCCGATTCGAGCGCGCGCAGCGCCGCGGCGGTCGCGAAGCTGCCTTCGCCGGCCTGCTCGGCGGCACGGCGCAGGAATTCGGCCTCGGTGCGCACGATCTGGTTCCAGGTGTCCTGCGAGAGCCGCTCGCGCACCGCGGCCGCCGCCTGCCGGATGCAGCGCAGGCTGAAGCCCACGCTGCCGCCGCGCGCCACGTCGCCGAGCTCGGCCACGAGCGCGCGCTCGAACACCCGCCGCGACTGCGGCGCGCTCGGCACGCCGGCGGGCACCAGCGCATTGCGCAGCGCCATGCGGTGCAGCCAGTCGAGCAACGGGCGCGAGGACTGGTCCTCGCTGCCCAGCAGGTTGAGCGTGAGCCGCGCGAGCCGCACCGCGTTCTCGGCACGCTCGGTGTAGCGGCCGAGCCAGAACATGTTCTCGGCCGCGCGGCTGGTCACGGGCGCGCGATGGCGCGCGAGCGAGGCCGGCGTGGCATGCGGCTGCAGCAGCGTGGTGCGGTCGACCTCGCCGTGCGTCTGCACCCACACGTCGGCGCTGCTGCCGCCGCGCTGCATCGAGGCGATCTGCGCATTGCGGCCCGCGAGCCGCGCGAGTCCGCCGGGCAGCACGCGCCACGAGCGCGCACCGTCGCTCACCGCGAACACGCGCAAGAGCATCGCACGCGGCGAGATGTGGCCCGGGCCCATGTCGCTGGCCCAGGTCGGCATCTGCGACAGCGGCAGGTAGCTCTGCACCGTGTGGGCGTCGCCGTCGCGCACGATGCGCCCGGCCCATTCGTCGAGCTCGCGCCGGCCGAGCCTGCTGCCGAGCACCGCGTCGAAGCTGGTCTGGCCGTCGATGCCGGGGTAGGTGGGCTTGATGGCGCATTCGCCGAGCTGCGGCAGCACCGCTTCGAGCGCCGCGCGTTCGCCGCACCACCAGGTGGGCAGCGCCGGCAGCTTGAGCTTCTCGCCGATCAGCCGGCGCGCGAGGCCGGGCAGGAAGCCCAGCAGCGCGGGCGATTCGAGGAAGGCCGAGCCCGGCATGTTGGCCACCAGCACGTTGCCCGCGCGGATCGCCTGCAGCAGCCCGGGCACGCCGAGCGTGGAGTCGGGGCGCAGCTCGAGCGGGTCGAGGAACTGGTCGTCGAGCCGCTTGATGAGCCCGTGCACCGGCCGCAGCCCCTGCAGCGTCTTGAGGTAGAGCCGCTGGTCGCGCACCGTGAGGTCGTTGCCCTCGACCAGCGTGAGGCCGAGGTAGCGCGCGAGGTACGCATGCTCGAAGTAGGTCTCGTTGTAGGGGCCGGGCGTCAGCAGCGCGATGTGCGGCGGCGCGCCCGACGGGCACATGCGCTGCAGGCCGTCCATCATCGCGCTGTAGGTGGCGGCCAGGCGCTGCACGTGCAGCGCCTCGAAGGCCTGCGGAAACTGCCGCGTGATCGCCAGCCGGTTCTCGAGCAGGTAGCCCAGGCCCGAAGGCGCCTGCGTGCGCTGCGACACCACCCACCAGTTGCCGTCGGGGCCGCGCGCGAGGTCGAAGGCCGCGATGTGCAGCCAGGTGTCGCCGGGCGGCCGCACGCCGTGCAGCGCGCGCAGGTAGCCCGGATGGCCGCGCACCAGCGCGTCGGGCAGCAGGCCTTCGGCGAGCATCTGCTGCGGGCCGTAGACGTCGGCCATCACCCGGTCGAGCACGCGCACGCGCTGCAGCACGCCGGCCTCGATCTGGCTCCAGCTCTCGGGCGAGACGATCAGCGGGAACAGGTCGAGCGACCACGGGCGCTGCGGGCCGTCGGCGTCGGCATAGACGTTGTAGGTGACGCCGTTGTCGCGGATCTGCCGCTCCAGGCTCACCGCGCGCCGCGGAAGGTCGGCGAAGCCGCCGGGGCCGAGCTGGTCGAAGAAGGCGTTCCAGGCCGGGGTGAGCGGCGGCTTGTCGGCCGAGGCCTGCGCCGCCTGCCCGCGCAGCTCGTCGAAATGGCCGGGCCGCACCGCGGGCGCGAGCGCCGACGCCAGCGCGGCCGGCGATTCCGGCGTCTGGGCGTCGAACAGGGATTCGTTCAGGGGTTCCACAGGGGGTGGATTGTCACACCGTCGTCATGCGGGCTGGGGATCGAACAGCCGAACGCAGAAGAAAGACAAAAGTGACGCAGAGGTCGCAGAAAGAACCAAAAGGAATATTTTTTGGTTTTCCTCTGCGACTTCTGCGGAACCTTCGCGACTTCTGCGTTCGGTCCCCGTTCCCGCTTTCAGCGCCGCAGATCCAGCGTGAAAGGAAACTCGCGGCTGCCGACGATCTCGATCGTGGCCGGCGGCGTGCGCATCGGCCCCGGCGTGTGGCCCATGCGCGTGAAGCGCGACAGGCGGCGGCTCTCGGCCTCGTAGGCATTGACCGGGAAGGTGTCGTAGTTGCGGCCGCCCGGGTGGGCCACGAAGTACTGGCAGCCGCCGAGCGAGCGCTGCATCCAGGTGTCGACGATGTCGAAGGTCAGCGGCGCATGGGCGCCGATGGTCGGGTGCAGCGACGAGGGCGGGTTCCAGGCCTTGTAGCGCACGCCCGCGACGAACTCGCCGGCGGTGCCCGTGGGCTGCAGCGGCAGCACCTTGCCGTTGACGGTCACGGCATGGCGGCTCTCGTTGAGGCCGGTCACGCGCACCTCGATGCGCTCGAGCGACGAGTCCACGTAGCGCACCGTGCCGCCGGCCGAGCCTTCCTCGCCCATCACGTGCCAGGGTTCGAGGGCGTTGCGCAGCGACAGCTCCACGCCCATGGCCTGCACCTGGCCCACGAGCGGGAAGCGGAACTCCAGGTGCGGCGCGAACCACTCGGCCTCGAAGGCGAAGCCGGCCTGCCGCATCTCGGCGATGACGTCCTCGAAGTCCATCTTCACGAAGGTCGGCAGCAGGAAGCGGTCGTGCAGCTCGGTGCCCCAGCGCGTGACGGGCGCCTGGTAGGGCTCGTTCCAGAAGCGCGCCACGAGCGCGCGGATCAGCAGCTGCTGCACGATGCTCATGCGGGCGTGCGGCGGCATCTCGAAGGCGCGCAGCTCGAGCAGGCCGAGGCGGCCGGTGCTCGAATCGGGCGAGTAGAGCTTGTCGATGCAGAACTCGCTGCGGTGCGTGTTGCCGGTGACGTCGATCAGGATGTTGCGCAGCGTGCGGTCGACCAGCCAGGCCGGCATGTGCTGGCCATGGATCTCTCGGTTGCGCGCGATCTGCCGCAGCGCGATCTCGAGCTCGTAGACCTGGTCGTTGCGCGCCTCGTCCACGCGCGGCGCCTGGCTCGTCGGGCCGATGAACATGCCGGAGAACAGGTAGCTCAGCGACGGATGGTTGTGCCAGTAGAGCAGCAGGCTCGCGAGCAGTTCGGGCCGGCGCAGGAACGGGCTGTCCGCGGGCGTGGCGCCGCCCAACACGAAGTGGTTGCCGCCGCCGGTGCCGGTGTGGCGCCCGTCGGTCATGAACTTCTCGGCCGACAGCCGCGTCTCGAAGGCCGCGTTGTAGAGGAACTCGGTGTGCGCGACCAGTTCCTTCCAGTTGTGCGCGGGATGGATGTTGACCTCGATCACGCCGGGGTCGGGCGTGACCTGCAGCATCTTCAGGCGCGGATCGCGCGGCGGCGGATAGCCTTCCATCACGATGCGCACGCCGAGCTCGCGCGCGGTCGCCTCCACGGCCGCGACGAGGTCGAGGTAGTCCTCCAGGCGCGCGAGCGGCGGCATGAAGACGTAGAGCACGCCCGAGGCGCTGCCCTTCTTCTCGGCCGCGGGGCCGTTGGCGCGGCGCGGGTCGCGCACCTCCACGCAGAGCGCGGTGCGCGTGACCCAGTGCGCCGACTCGCCGCGCCGCGGCTGGCGCGTGGTCTGCTGGGCGGCGAAATGGCTGGCGGCATCGCCGGCCGCCGCGGGATCGCCGGGCGACTGCATGCGCAGCGCGGCGGGCACCGCCTCGGGCGCGCCGAAGTCGTAGGGCACCTCGCCGAGGTCGCGGGCGGACGCGGCGGCATGGCGCGCGCGATAGTCGGCCGAGCTCGGCAGCGCGGCGCGCGGCGCGGTCGGGTCGCGTTCGACGAGGTACGGGTAGTCGCCCTTGCTGGCCCAGGGCTGCGAATCGAGCGGCAGGCGGTAGCCCATCGGCGAATCGCCGGGGATCAGGTAGAGGCGGTCGTCGCGCAGGAACCAGGGGCCGGTCTTCCAGCCCGGGCCTTCGAGCGCGGGCGCATCGCGCTCGGCGTTGCCGGGCTCGAGCGGCAGCATGTAGCCGATCACCGCGTCGAGCTTCTGCGTGAACACGCGGCGCAGCCGCACGCGCTCGAGTTCGTCGTCGAGCTTGGAGTCGAAGGGATCGACGTTCACCGGCAGGCGGCGCTCGCGCCAGAGGTAGTAGTAGACGTCCTCGTAGCCGGGCAGCATGAAGCGCTCGGTGATGCCGAGCTTGCGCGCCAGCAGCGCGGTGAAGCGGCGCGCGTCCTCGCTGGTGTAGTGGGTGGGCACGCGTTCGTCGGCGAAGAGCGAGGGGTCGTCCCACAGCGCCTGGCCGTCGGCGCGCCAGAAGATCGACAGCGCCCAGCGCGGCAGCTGCTCGCCCGGATACCACTTGCCCTGCCCGAAGTGCAGGAAGCCACCCTGGCCGTACTCGGCGCGCAGCTTGTGCACCAGCTCGGTCGCGTAGCCGCGCTTGGTGGGGCCGAGCGCGTCGGTGTTCCATTCGGGCGCATCGCGGTCGCTCACCGCCACGTAGGTCGGCTCGCCGCCCATGGTGAGCC